>CACBCD010000045.1 GCA_902537725.1 uncultured PS1 clade bacterium | reverse complement strand
AATTATCTGAAATACGCCTAGATCAGTTTCTAAAAAATAATATAAATGAACTGAGTAGAACCAGAATAAAAAAACTCATTATTAATGGCTTTTTAAAATTAAACAGTAAAATAATTATCGATCCTTCTTATATTGTTAAAGAAAACGATATTTGCACCCTAAGAATTCCAGAACCTACAGATGCAAAGCCACTAGGAGAAAAAATTAAACTTGAAATTATTTATGAGGACAATGACTTAATAGTTATAAATAAACAAAAAGGATTAGTTGTCCACCCTGCCCCTGGTAATCCAAATAAAACATTAGTCAATGCATTAATTAATCACTGCGGGATCAGTCTTTCAGGAATAGGCGGAGAGAAAAGACCTGGGATTATTCATCGACTTGATAAAGAAACGAGTGGACTTATAGTTGTTGCAAAAAACGATAAGTCTCATGGCGGCCTAGCAGAACAATTTAAAAATCATGGTAGAGACGGAAAATTAACTAGAGCCTATAAAGCAATTGTTTGGGGTATTCCAACTTTTTCATCAGGTATTATATCAACTTTTATTGGAAGATCTGATAAAAATAGAAAAAAAATGGCCGTTTTTTCTGACGAAAAATATAAATCAAAAAAAGCTGTTACACATTGGAAAGTGTTAAAAAAAAATAATGAAAATAATTTAGCTTTAATTGAGTGCAATTTGGAAACCGGTAGGACTCATCAAATTAGAGTTCATTTAGATCATATCTCTCATCCCGTATTAGGTGATCCCTTGTATGGATATGGATATAAAACAAGAATTAATAAACTTAAATCATCTGTTAAAGTATTAGCAGAAAAACAAGGAAACTCTCAGGCTCTACATGCCTATAAACTCGGATTTGAACACCCATCAACTGGTGAAAAATTGATTTTTGAAACCGACCCCCCGGAAAATATGAAAAGTATTATAGAATCTTTTTAATTAGAACCCTTTACATACATCAAGAAAATAACCATATAATATATATATACTTATATGAGGATATTATGAATCTTCCTGTTTTATCAGGTGAAGTTGGTCTGAAAAACTATCTCGAGGAAATTAAAAAATTTCCTATGCTAAGTGCTGACGAGGAATATACACTAGCAAATAGATGGAAAGTCCATAAAGATACCGATGCAGCACATTCTCTTGTTACTAGCCATTTAAGATTGGTAGCAAAAATTGCAATGGGCTATAGAGGGTATGGTCTTCCTATAACTGATATTATATCAGAGGGAAATATAGGATTGATGCAAGCTGCCCAAAAATTTGATCCAGAAAAAGGCTTTAGATTATCTACTTACGCAATGTGGTGGATTAAAGCAGCTATGCAAGAATATATTCTTAGGTCATGGTCTCTGGTTAAAATTGGAACTACTGCAATACAAAAGAAACTATTCTTTAACCTTCGAAGTGCTAAAAATAGAATACAGGCTTATGAAGAAGGAGATTTAAAACCAGAAAATTTAAAAAAAATATCTGACCAACTTAATGTACCAGAAAAAGAGGTCATTAATATGAATAGAAGACTATCTGGAGGAGATCCTTCTTTAAATTCTCCAGTATCCGATAGTGAACAAACTCTCGAGTGGCAAGATTGGTTACAAACCAAATCAAGAGGAAAGTTATTCTGATCAAGAGGAAGATACTTTAAGAAAGGAACTGATTAACGACTCACTATTGATTTTAAATGAGAGAGAGTTAGATATTATTCAAACAAGGCGATTAAACGATAATCCCTCAACGCTTGAAGAGCTAAGTTCCAAATATGATATTAGTAGAGAACGCGTGAGGCAAATTGAGGTTAGAGCGCTTGAAAAAATGAAGGAAAGCTTAGAAAAAAGTATGAGAGAACGAAATATTATTGATATTTAATTATTATCAATCTCATACCAAAGATCATTAATAATATTAATAAGCTCGTCTAAAAAAAAATTTTCTCCACTTTGTAATCCAATTGAATGTAAATCATATTCTTTATAACCAAAGCCTGCAAATT
>CACBCD010000044.1 GCA_902537725.1 uncultured PS1 clade bacterium | reverse complement strand
AAGTTAAGACTAGAAAAAAAAATATATTATTTTTAAAGGTATTTCTAAAAATACTCATACCTGATACCTATTTACTATCCATTGCATATGATGGTGCACCTGAAACTCCACCACCACTATCAGATGAACTATTAATGGCTGGATTTGATATACCAATAGGCATAGGTGAAGGTTTTTCTATTCGGCTTAAAATTGGCATTATTACTAAGAAAAAAGCAAAATAATAAATAGTACTTACCCTAGAGAGAAACAAATATATGCCCTCAGGAGGCTTTGCGCCTAAGTAGCCTAAAAGTAGACAAAAAATAACAAAGAAAAGAAAAAATATTTTATACAATGGTCTATAACGAGCTGATTTAACTTTCATGGTGTCTAACCAAGGCAAGAAGAATAAAACAACAATTGAGCCAAACATTAATAAAACTCCCATTAGCTTGTCTGGAACAGCTCTCAAAATCGCGTAAAATGGCAGTAGATACCATTCAGGAACAATATGAGCAGGAGTTAACATTGGGTCAGCCTCGATATAATTATCTGGATGACCTAAAATATTTGGATTGTAAAAGATGAAATAACAGAACATTAATAAAAATACAACGTAAGCAAAAAGATCTTTTACAGTATAATATGGGTGGAAAGAAATTGTATCCTTACTGTCTTTAACTTCAATACCTGTAGGATTATTATTCCCTGTAACATGTAATGCCCAAATATGAAGAATAACTACTCCAAAAATTACAAATGGTAAAAGGTAATGTAAACTAAAGAAACGATTCAAAGTTGGATTATCAACGCTATAGCCTCCTAATAAAAGGGTCAAAATTGGTTCCCCTATAACAGGAATAGTTGCTACAAGATTTGTAATAACAGTAGCACCCCAGAAACTCATTTGCCCCCAAGGAAGAACATATCCCATAAAACCAGTAATTATCATAAGCAAAAAAATTACAACACCTAAAATCCAAATAATTTCTCTCGGCTCTTTATAAGAACCATAGTACAAACCTCTAAACATATGAATAAATACTGCTAAAAAGAACATGGATGCACCATTTGAATGCATATATCTTATTAACCAGCCATAATTAACATCACGCATAATATGTTCAATACTATCAAATGCTAAAGATGTATTTGGTACATAATGCATTGCTAAAACTATACCAGTAATAATCTGAGTTACGAGACACATCGTTAATATAAAACCAAAAGTATAGAAATAATTTAAATTTTTGGGAGTTGGAAAGCTTAAAAGATTTTCATCTGCAAACCGCATTAATGGTAATCTTTTATCTAACCATTTTGAAAAGCCATTCTTCGGAGTGTATTGATAATCATGATTCATTTTTATTATCCAATCTTAATAATATTTTCATTAACAAATTCATAAGGAGGAATTTCGAGATTTGTTGGAGCAGGTCCTTTCCTTATTCGCCCCGATATATCATAATGAGATCCATGGCATGGACAGAACCAACCACCAAAATCACCGCTATCAGCTATAGGAACGCATCCTAAATGAGTACATACACCAACAACAACTAACCATTCCTTATTTTTAACTCTATCTAAATCCTTTTCAGGATGTGGCAGATTAAGGGAATCCTCCTTTTCTGCAAGTTCAATTTCTTCTTTAGTTCGCCTTCTTATAAAAATAGGCTTCCCTCTCCAGGCTACTTTCATTGACCCACCTTCTGGAATTGAAGATATATCTGCTTCAATGCTTGAAAGAGCTGAAACAGAAGCACTTGGATTTAACTGATCGATTAGTGGCCAAGCAACACTTGCAGCTCCGGTAGCTCCAAATACTGCAGTTGTAATGTATAAAAAGTCTCTTCTTGAAGGGTCTTGATTGTCATTAGTATCTGTCATTTTATTTACCAATAAATCTAAAAATATTTAATATATTTATTTGATAATGTGTATGAAATATCTTTTTGAGAAAGTAAAGGAAATATTTGATAATGCGACATAATACTGCACTATTTGTTATTATATTTTTTTTTATTTATAATTGCTTTTAATTTAAATAGTAAATCTTCTTTATTCTGTTCAAAATTTGAATCTATCCAATCTTTTTCCATTGTTTTTAAAATCTCACCAATAATCGGTCCCTCCTCTAATCCACAATCTAATATATCCTTGGCTTTTAAAGGAAA
>CACBCD010000043.1 GCA_902537725.1 uncultured PS1 clade bacterium | reverse complement strand
AAATATTCAATTTTAGGTGATAAAGATTTCTTTAATTGGCTAAAAGTTAATCAAAAAGAAATTTTAAATTTAAATAGTTCCTTAGTTGCAGAAGCAGTTGAAAAATCTTGCATTATGAAGGCTGAAATCGTTGAGAAAGACGAAAAAGAAAAAGGCAAAAGGGCACTTTTAAACTTAGGACATACCTTTGGGCATGCTTTAGAAAGTAAGATCAATAAAGATGGTCAGGGAATTCTGCATGGCGAGGCAGTAGGAATTGGGATATGTTTAGCAGCAGAGCTATCCTTTAAAATGAATTTATGTAGCATGGAGAGTAAAGAGGAAGTTATTAAAATAATAAAAGAATCAGGACTTCCATCTCATATAAAAGATTTGGGTATAGAAATTCATGCTGAGGAAATGATTAAAAATTTTTCACTAGATAAAAAAAGAAAAGATAACTCTAATACTTTTATTTTAATAGATAATATTGGAAGCGCTATTATAAAAGATGGAATTAGTGATGACTATTTAAAATCATTTATGATTTCTAATGGGTTTAAATAAATGATAACTTCAATTGCCATTTTCATAGGGTCCATTCTAGGATTAATAATTATTTCAGCTTTTTTCTCTGGTTCAGAAACTGCTTTAACAGCTATATCTAAAGCAAGAATAAGGCATTTAGCTGATGAAGGAGACAAAAGAGCAAAAGAACTCGAAAAGCTTATCGCTAAACAAGACACTCTTATAAGCACTCTCCTAGTTGGTAGTAATCTTGTAAATATACTTGCCTCTGTTCTGGCAACCAGCTTGTTTATCTCTTTATTTGGTGAAGTGGGGGTAGTTATAGCTACATTTGTAATGACAACCTTGGTAGTTATCTTTGCAGAAATTTTACCAAAAATGATAGCCCTTGAGAATTCCGATCGTTGGTCTTTAAAATCTTCTTTTTTGATAAAAATTACAATTATTATTCTTGGACCAGTAGCAATTTTAGCGCAAAAAATATCTAGTTTTTTTGTTAGAAAAAATACTTCTTTAAAAAAATTAGTTGATGCGCATGATGAAATTAGAGGACAGATTTCTATTCATCATCAAGAGGGTGAAGTAAAAAAAGGTGATAGAGATATGTTGGGAGGAATTTTAGATCTTCCTGATGTAAATGTAGAAGATGTGATGGTGCATAGAAAAAATATTACAGCCATTAATATAAATGAAATAGATGAAAGTAAAATCACTGAAATTCTTTCTTCACCTTACACCAGAATACCAGTATGGGAGGAAAGTACAGATAATTTTATAGGGCTTTTGCATATTAAATCTTTAATAAAAGAAGCCATAAAGAGTGATAATGATTTAAAAAACATTAATATTAGAAAAGTTTTATCAAAACCATGGTTTGTACCAGAAACAACTAGTTTAAAAGAACAATTAAATGCCTTTCTTGAGAAAAAACTTCATATGGCATTAGTTGTTGATGAGTATGGATCAATAATGGGTTTAATAACACTTGAAGATATTTTAGAAGAAATTGTTGGTCAAATTGACGACGAACATGACCTAGAAAATGAAGAAGTTATAAATCAAATGCCAAATTCAATCGATGTTGATGGTGGTATGAGTATTAGAGATTTAAATAGAAATTATGGTTGGGACCTCCCTGATAATGAAGCAACAACTATTGCAGGTTTAATTATCCATGAGTCTCAAACTATACCGCGTGTTAACAACGCCTATATTTTTTACGGATTTAAATTCAAAATTTTAGAGAGAAAAAGAAATCAAATAACCTCTATAAGAATTGAAAAAGTATAGATATTTAAATAAAAATATTAATTATCGTAATAATTTTAAACCAAAATAAAACAATCTACCTCTTGGGTCATGGTGTTTTGGATCATAACTAAAGTTGGCTGCATCATAAACAATTGGGACATCCTTATCTAAAATATTATTACCACCAATCGATAATCTGATATCATTTCCTAATACAGTGAAAGAATATGAGTATTGAAAGTCAAAAGTAATCCATTGGTCAATTTTTTGATCAAATCCAGCAGTTTTTGCTGCGGAACTCAAAGGCCTAGTTGTAGAGTAATCAGAAACATACCGACCAAAGAGTGAAACTTTATGATTATTATCCGATAAACTAGTATTTAAAAAAATTTTTGTTTCAGGCAATGATCTTGCAAAATTATCATGATTAAATAAACCGACAACGTCTATTACCGATCCATTACTACCAGGAATTTCATACTCTAATATATGTGTCGCCCTAAAACCCAGATTTAGAAGGCCAAAATTTGTATTGTTTTCATAGTTCAACTCAATATCTATTCCATT
>CACBCD010000042.1 GCA_902537725.1 uncultured PS1 clade bacterium | reverse complement strand
GCATCTGCAATAAGGGCTATTTCAAAAAATGAACAAGATACAGTAGTTGATGCTAATATAGAAAGAGTAATTGCAAGAATTTTTTATTTAAAAAAACCTATTAAAGAAATAAAAAAAGAAATAAAAAAAAATGCAAGAAAACTTACTCCGAAATTTAATAACGGTGATTATATTCAAGCATTAATGGATATAGGGTCCCTAATATGCACTCCAAAAGATCCTCTTTGTAATATTTGTCCAATAGAAAAATTCTGTAATACAAAAAAGAAAAATGCGGTTAATAAAATTCCTAAAAAAATTAAAAAAATTAATAAGCCAGTAAGAGAGGGAATTGTATTTTGGATAAAAAATACAAATAATCAAGTTTTGTTAAAGAGAAGAGAGGATAATAGTCTTCTGGCTGGAATGCTAGAATTTCCCTCCTATAATTGGTCAAAACATCGAATAAATGAAAATGATAAAAAAATTCTATCTATAAAAAATACTATAAAATTGAAAAAAAAAGTAACGCACGAGTTTTCTCATTTTAAACTTATATTAACTATATATGAAAAAAATAAATTCAATAAAAGTAATTTAGATGGTATGTGGGTTAATATAAGTGAGATTAAAAATTTAGGATTACCTACTCTAATGAAAAAAGTTTATCAAAAAGTAATAGAAAAATAAAATTCTTAGACATGAAGAAGGAAAACCATCAACTACTAGCTGAAGAGGTCATTGAAAAAGCTTCATTAAAAGGAGCTGATTTTTCTGATGTAGTTATTTTTGAAAATACTTCTAGGAATATTAGCTGTAGATTAGGTAAAATAGAAGAAATAGAACAATCTGAGACACAAGTCCTTGGTTTAAGGACATTTATTGGAAAAAAAAATGCCATAACTTCAACAAATAATTTCAACAAGGATTCAATTAGTGAAACAATTGATCGAGTTATTGAAATGACAAAATTAACTCCTGAAGACCCTCTTCCAGAATTGGTTCATGAAACATCTACAAAAATTCCTGATCTAGATTTATATGATACTACTGATATAAATACTGACAAATTAAAGGAGATTGCACTAGATATTGAGAATAATTCTCTTGAAGTTAAGGGAATAAATAACTCAAATGGGGCGTCAACGTCACAAAGCAAATCATCAATTTATTTAGCAACCTCTGCGGGTTTTTCAAATGGTTATAAAAAAAGTAATTTTTCTGCATCTTGTTCAGTTATTGCTGGAAGTGATAGTAATATGCAAACTGATTATGATTTTGACTCAAAAGTATTTTTCGGTGATCTAAAAAGACCATCAGAAATTGGAAAAAAAGCTGCAGAAAATACCCTATCTAAATGTAATCCAAAAAAAATTAAAACGTGCAAGTTAGATGTGGTTTTTCACCCAAGAGTAGCTAGAACAATACTTGCACATTTTGCTTCTCTAGTTAATGGATCTTCAATAGTAAGAGGATCGAGTTTCTTAAAAGAGAAACTAAATCATAAAATTTTTCATAATGAAATTAATATTATAGATAACCCACTGATAATAAGAGGTTTATCATCAAAGCCATTTGATGATGAGGGTTGTTCCATGAACGAACTAAGTCTTGTTAAAAATGGGGTTTTAAAAAATTGGCTTCTAGATACTACAACATCAAAACAACTTGGTATGACGTCCAACTCTAGAGCATCTAGAGGGGTTTCATCACCACCAACACCAAGTCATACAAATTTATTTATCGAAAATGGGAATAAATCTACTGAACAAATTCTTAATGAAGTAAATAATGGTTTTTATGTAACCGATTTAATTGGACAAGGTGTAAATTTGATTACAGGAGATTATAGTAGAGGAGCCTCAGGCTTTAAAATTGAGAATGGAAAAATATCATTCCCGATAAATGAGGTAACAATTGCTGATAATTTAAATAATATGTTTAAAAAAATTTTAATCTCTAATGATTTAGAGTTATTATACTCAATTAACTCCCCAACATTTGCAATTGAAGGAATGACTATTGCAGGAGTTTAACCCTTCATCGGAACATAACCTCGTTAAAGAAAGTATAATAAAGGCGGGTAAATTAGCGTTAAAATGGTTTAGAAAGGATCCTGAGCAATGGAAAAAGGATGATGGAACACTTGTATCAAAAGCAGATATTGAAATAAACGATTTATTAAATAAACTTTTGAAGGATAAAAATCCAGAATTTGGATGGCTTTCTGAAGAAAATGAAGATGATAAATCAAGATTAAACAAAAAAATAACTTTTGTTGTTGATCCTTTAGATGGGACACAGGCCTTTTTAGAGGGAAAGAGAGAGTTTTCAATCTCTGTAGCAATTGTCGAGAATGGTTTACCAATATCTGGTATTATTTTTAGTCCATCAACAAATGAAATGTTTGAAGCTGAAAAAGATAAAGGATCCTGGAAAAATAAAAAGAAAGTTCTAATTTCAAAATATAAAAAATTAGAGGAATGTAAAATGATGGCATTTAAACCAATGTTTAGTCATCCAGCATGGAGTGAGCCTTGGCCAAAAATGTATATAGAAAATAGAAATTCAATTGCATATAGGATGGCTCTTGTGGCTTCTGGTGAATTTGATGCAATGATGGCTTTAAATTCAAAAAATGACTGGGATATTGCGGCAGGAGAT
>CACBCD010000041.1 GCA_902537725.1 uncultured PS1 clade bacterium | reverse complement strand
GAAATTTAAGAAATTTTATTGTTTGGATCATATTGGCGTTTTCTTTATTAGGTTTGTATAATCTAATCGATAATCCAGTTGTATCAAAAAATCAGTCAGAGATAACTTTCTCTCAACTATTAGCCGAGGTTGATGCAGGAAATGTTGTAGATGTAGAAATTTCTGGTGATAATATTTCTGGACATTATTCAGATGGAAGGTCTTTTAAAACATTTGCTCCCTCAGATCCAAATTTAATAGATAGACTATATAATAGGGGTGTTTCGATATCAGCCAAGCCCGAAAAAGAAGGCGGTTCAATTTTTCTTAATATATTAATTTCGTGGTTCCCGATGCTTTTACTAATTGCTGTTTGGATCTTTTTCATGCGACAAATGCAAGGTGGCGGCGGGAAAGCTATGGGCTTTGGTAAATCAAAGGCTAAATTACTTAATGAGAAAAGCGGTAAGGTTACTTTTGAAGATGTTGCTGGTGTTGATGAGGCTAAAGACGATCTTCAAGAAATAGTCGAATTTCTTAAAGATCCATCAAAATTTCAAAGATTAGGTGGTCGTATTCCTAAAGGTGCTCTATTGGTTGGACCTCCTGGTACAGGTAAGACACTACTTGCAAGAGCCATAGCTGGTGAAGCAAATGTTCCGTTTTTTACTATATCAGGTTCCGATTTTGTCGAAATGTTTGTTGGTGTTGGGGCTAGCCGTGTAAGGGATATGTTCGAGCAGGCAAAAAAGAATGCTCCTTGTATAATTTTTATTGATGAAATTGACGCTGTTGGAAGATCTCGAGGTGCTGGCTTAGGTGGCGGAAACGATGAAAGAGAGCAAACTCTCAATCAGCTTTTGGTTGAAATGGATGGGTTTGAAACAAATGAAGGTATTATTTTAATAGCCGCTACCAATAGACCTGATGTTCTTGATCCTGCTTTATTAAGGCCTGGAAGGTTTGACAGACAAGTTGTAGTACCAAATCCAGATATAATAGGTAGAGAGAAAATTTTGAAGGTTCATATTCGAAAGGTTCCCATATCATCTGATGTTGATGTAAGGGCTATAGCCAGAGGAACGCCAGGGTTCTCTGGGGCAGATCTTGCAAATATTGTAAATGAAGCTGCACTTCTTGCTGCAAGAAGAGGTTTAAAGTTAGTTTCTAACGCAGAATTCGAAGACTCAAAAGATAAAGTTATGATGGGTCCAGAACGAAGATCTATGGTTATGACAGAGGAAGAGAGAACTTTAACAGCATATCACGAAGCTGGACATGCATTGGTTTCTTTAAATTACTCTTCATCTGATCCTATTCATAAGGCAACAATTATACCTAGAGGTCGTGCTTTAGGAATGGTTATGCGTTTACCTGAGAGAGATCAAATTTCTATTACTAGAGAAAAAATGTTTGCAAATTTAGCTGTCGCTATGGGGGGTAGAATTGCTGAAGAAGAAGTATTTGGTTATGATAAAGTTACCTCAGGTGCATCATCCGATATTAAACAAGCAACTGATTTAGCAAGAGCTATGGTTATGCAATACGGAATGTCTGAAAAATTAGGTTTTTTATCTTATGGTGATAATGAAGAGGAAGTCTTCCTTGGAAGGTCTGTTGCAAGAACCCAGAGTATGTCTGAAGAAACTCAAAAGCAAGTTGATGCTGAAGTTAAAGTTATTGTTGATAAGTCATATAAAAATGCAGAAAAAATAATTAAAGATAAAAGAAAAGATTTAGATATTATTGCAAAAGGACTACTTGATTATGAAACACTAACAGGTGATGAAATTATTAATCTTTTAAAGGGCATAGATCCTACAAGAGAAGATCCATCTGATGATGATACGGGTGGAAAAACATTATCAGGTTCTGTTCCTAAAACTGGTGGAAAAGCTCAAAAAACAGAACCAGGTCTTCAAGGTACTTAATAAGAAATCTTTGGGGGATTGATTGAATAAAAAATTCTTTGGGACCGATGGTATACGCGGAACTGTAAATGAATCATATTTAACAGCCGATACAGCTCTAAAATTAGGAATAGCTGCTGGAAAAGTATTTACAAGAGGTCCTCATATTCACCGTGTTGTTATAGGAAAAGATACAAGAGTATCTGGTTACATGCTTGAAACGGCTTTAACATCAGGTTTCACATCTGTAGGAATGGATGTTTTCCTATTTGGTCCTATCCCAACGCCAGCAGTTGCCTTTTTAACTCAAGCATTAAGAGCTGATATTGGGGTTATGATAACAGCCTCACACAATACATACGAAGATAATGGATTTAAATTATTTGGGCCAGATGGATACAAACTTTCTGATGAAAAAGAACTAGAAATTGAAAAGTTAATGCTTTCGAAAGACCTTTTGGAGTTTCCTAGATCAGAATATATTGGTAGAGCTAAAAGAATAGATGATGCACAAGCTCGATACATTGAATATGCTAAAAGATCCTTCCCAAAAGATAAAACTCTTGAAAATATAAAAATTGTTTTAGATTGCGCTAATGGAGCATCTTATAAAGTTGCACCAGAAACATTTTGGGAATTGGGGGCTCAGGTTACAGTAATAGGCAATCAACCTAATGGTAAAAATATTAATTTAAACTGCGGCTCTACAAATACTGATTTATTAAAAAAAATAGTTATTGAAGAAAGTGCTGATATTGGCATCGCTCTGGATGGTGATGCTGACAGAATGATAATTGTTGATGAAAAAGGAAAAGAGGTTGATGGCAATCTTTTATTTGCTGCAATTGTAAAAAATTGGAATGACAGAGGTTTACTGGAAAATAAATCTGTAGCCTCAACA
>CACBCD010000040.1 GCA_902537725.1 uncultured PS1 clade bacterium | reverse complement strand
CCCAAGCTCTTCCTTAGTTAATATTGAAATTCCATATTCATCCCTTAGATCACTAATTTTAAGAGAAAGATAAGATTTTGGTACAAAATATGACCACTTTTTTTTCATAAGTTTAGTTTTCATTTTTGCAATTTTTTTTGATTTTCGTGACAAATAGACTAATTTAAACAAACCCATATAGCCATTTTCTGAAATTAACTTTTTATATAAATTTAAAAGTTCCTTTGATTTAAAAAGCTGGCCTGTTGCCCTTAAAATTATTTTGAATGAATTTTTACAACCATAAATTGTAAAAGTATCTAGAACTGACTCTTCTTTTAAAGATAAACCAAGACCGAAAATAACATGAGTGCAATCATGCCCAAAAATAAATTCAGGAAGAGTATCACCCTTTAAGATTGATTCTTGATCTTCAAAGGCGTCATAATAAATCTTAAGACCCTCTTCTAATGTTAGCTGACAATTTTGTTCTTGAAATTCCAACATAATTTTTATTTTTTAATTACCTTAATGCTTTTCAGTAAAAAACTAATAAAATTTTTAGTGGCGGGAGTGACGGGACTCGAACCCGCGACCTCTGGCGTGACAGGCCAGCGCTCTAACCAACTGAGCTACACCCCCTCGTTTAAAAAAGTGCATATTTTATTTAAGGGTCAAATTAACTTAAATCAAGACACTTAATATAAAAGTATAAATTTAAAATCTATCAAAAATGGTGGGCGGTGAGAGGCTCGAACTCCCGACCCTCTGGATGTAAACCAGATGCTCTACCAACTGAGCTAACCGCCCCTATTAATAGTCTAAAAATTTTATATTTTGAAAGTTTATATAACCTTATAAAGATTAAGTACATACTAACAAATAAAAATTACATATGATTTATTATTGATAATAGAAAAGATTAATTTTAGGTGGCATTAAGCCACCTAAAATAATTTAGTATTTAGTTAACCGCGTCTTTTAAACCTTTACCAGATTTAAATTTTGCATTTTTAGAAGCCGCAATTTGAATGGCTTCACCAGTTCTTGGATTTCTTCCTGTTGTAGCAGCTCTATGACTTACAGAAAAAGTACCAAAACCTGTAATTTTTACACTTCCACCACCGGCTAGTGTTGAGGTCACTGATCCAAGAAAAGCTTCTAAAGCTTTTCCAGCATCAGCTTTACTTAAACCTGATCCAGAAGCAATAGCATCGATAAGTTCATTTTTATTCATATTATCCTCTCCTAAGTTGTTTAACTTATAAGAATGTATGCCCTAAAATCTCGATTGGTCAAAAAAAACTTAAAAGTTTTTTTCTAGTGAGTAGTTTGAGAAGAACCTATTGATTGATTAATATTACTTTTTTTCTGCTCTGCAAGCCATGCTTCTTCATCCCATTCGATTGCCGCTGGTTTTTCAGTTAGAGCAAATTCCAATGCTTCATCAATTGTTGAAATTAATTTTATTTCTAATTTCTTTTTAATATTTTCTGGAACTTCTGATAGCTCTCTTTCATTTTCACTCGGAACTAAAACTGTTTTAATACCACTTCTTGTTGCAGCTAGAAGCTTTTCTTTAAGACCTCCTATAGGAAGTACTCTTCCTCTAAGCGACATCTCTCCTGTCATCGCAACATCGTTTTTTATAGGGATTTCTGCCATTACTGAGATTATCGCTACTACCATTGCGACACCAGCAGAAGGACCATCTTTAGGTGTAGCACCCTCTGGTACGTGAACATGAATATCTTTTCTTTGAAAAATAGGTGGTTCAATTCCATAACTTACAGCTCTTGATCTAACAAATGAAGATGCAGCATCTATAGACTCTTTCATCACGTCACCAAGCTTACCAGTAGCTTTAATTTTTCCGTTTCCAGGAAGCATGACTGCCTCAACATTTAAAATATCACCGCCCACTTCTGTATATGCTAAGCCAGTAACAACACCTACTAAATCATCTTTCTCAGTTTTTCCATATCTGAATTTTTTTACACCTAAGTATTCAGAAATATTCTCAGAAGTTACATTAACCGAATCACTTTTATTAATTTCAATTTCCTTTACAGCCTTTCGGGCAAGGGTATTAATCTCTCTTTCAAGACCTCTTACACCTGCTTCACGGCTATAATATCTAATGACAGATTGAATTGCGTCATCAGAAATACTCCATTCACTATCGGTCAATCCAGAATTTTCTTTTGTCTTTTTGACTAAATGTCTCTTAGCAATTTCTAGTTTTTCATCTTCAGTATAGCCAGCTATTCTAATTATTTCCATTCTATCAGCAAGTGCTTGAGGTATATTCAATGAGTTAGCTGTAGTAACAAACATAACCTGTGAAAGGTCATAGTCAACCTCAAGGTAATGATCATTAAAAGCACTATTCTGCTCAGGATCTAAAACCTCTAATAAAGCCGCAGCAGGATCCCCCCTAAAATCTGAACCAAGCTTATCAATTTCATCTAGAAGAATTAAAGGATTAGTGGTTTTAACTTTTTTTAGTGATTGAATTATTCTACCAGGCATTGAGCCTATATATGTTCTTCTGTGTCCTCTTATTTCAGATTCATCTCTTACACCACCAAGAGACATTCTTATAAACTCTCTTCCAGTGGCTTCAGCGATTGATTTACCTAGAGAAGTCTTACCAACTCCTGGAGGACCTACTAAGCATAAAATAGGGCCTTTAATTTTTTTTGATCTATTTTGAACAGCTAAATACTCAGTAATTCTATCTTTAACTTTATCTAAGCCAAAATGATCTTTATCAAGTGTTTTTTGAGCCGCAGATAGGTCTTTCTTCACCTT
>CACBCD010000039.1 GCA_902537725.1 uncultured PS1 clade bacterium | reverse complement strand
CTTAATAAAATTGAATCAGGTAATCCTAAAGTATCTTTATTCTGGTTTGGAAGATCTTCGATATTTCTTACAAAATCATATCCAATATAGCCAAAAATACCTGAGGCTACGGATGGAAATTTATCGGAAAATTCAAAAGTATTTTCACTAATAAAATTTCTAATTTTTTGATTAACATTTCCTTCACTTATAATAGTTTCTCTGTCGTTTTCTTCAACTGTTATTGTTTTATCTTTTAGTTTTAAAATCTTGTCTGGATTCAATCCGATTATTGAGAATCTTCCTTTTTCCTCTCCATCCTCAAGGGATTCAAATAGAAAAGAGTTTTTTGAATTTTCAGCAACTTTTAAATAAGCAGAGGTGATAGTTTCTTTATGATTGATTAGTTTGACACTAATAATTTGGGTTTTATTTCGTTCGTAATTCTTCTTAAATTCACCAAAGTCTTGTTCAATAGTAATCTTTTCCATTTCTTAGAATGACCCTTCATCCTCTTGAGCTTCAAAGAGCAGATTAAGCCTATCTAAAAATATTTCTGATGATAGTTCCTTTTGATGCTCTTCGGCAAGAGATATAATCAAATCGTTTTCAAGTCTTGATTTGTTAACCTCATTAATTGCATCCATCCTTTCATCAGTCTTATCAAGAAGAGTAACTTCGCTTACTTTTCCAATTATAATGCTGTTACCAATCGCTGCATTTACTATAAATGATGACCCTCTCTCAATTTTAAAAATTTCATTTAAAGCAAAAGTTGAGAAAATTTCGTTAGATGATGTTCTGTTTAATATTCCACTCTTTGCAATTGCGAGGTTATTTTCATCAGAAATAAAATCTAAGTTATTGTTGTATTCTATTAATTTACTGTAGATTGCTTGAGATTTAGTTTTTGTTTTTTCTTTTGACTTATTATCTAAGATAACAGATTTTATTTCTTCCAATGCTTCATCAAGAGTTTTCTGCTCAGAGTAATTTATACTATCTATTCTATAAAAATTTAGATTTCCTTCATCATCCTCATAGGGTTCAAGATCCTCACCTGTATCATTTGTGAAGATAAGATTTATTAACTCCTGAAGAGATGGATTTTTTATAATGCTTCCATCATATTTTTGACCAACATCATTTATATTCTGAAAACTTTCAATCAATAAAGATTTTTCTTCTGCAATTTCCTCAAGTGTTTTTCCTCCTGCCCTTAAGTCTTCAATTTCGGCATATAAGTTATAAATTTTATCCCTTGCCTTATCTTTTTGAATATCAGTAATTATTTGGTCTTTTATTTCTTCAATTTTTATTTCTTTCTCAGATATTATTTCATTTACGTAAATTAAAGAAGGACCAAAAGGGCTATCAATAGGCTTTGTTAATTTATTTATAGTCGCATTAAATGCTGCCTCAGATACACTTTCAGAAATACCTTCATCAAAAGTAATTAATCCTTGATCGACATCACTAATTTCCAAGTTTCTATCTTTTAAGATTTTCTCAATATCATTATTGGAATTAGAGCTTTCTAATGCCTCAAGAGCTTTTTCCTCAGAAGAAAAGGGTATTAAATAATATGAGCGCTTTTCTGGTTCATAATAATTATATTTATTATCCTCATAAAAAACATTTAACTCATTATCAGAAACATCCTCTTGCCTTGATATATCTAAAATATTTAGAGAGATTATAGAAAAGTCTCTAGTTTCATCTGTTTTATAAAGATCCTTATTTTCATTATAAAAAATCTCTAGTTCAGATCTTTCTATTTCCTCTTGTTTAATTTCAACTGGGCTAATTAAAATATAATCTACATTTCTTCTTTCAAATTGATATTTAAACAATAAATCATTTAATGGAACTGGAGGATTAATTTCGCTAAAAACTGACTTAGATAACTGAGAAAGAACATGAGAGTCTCTTTCTAATTCAAGAAAGCTATCCTCTGTTAACCCATTTTGTCTAATTATTTGTTCAAAAATATTTCCATCGAATTGATTAAACGCATTCTTAAATGCAGATGTTGATAGAATT
Organism: uncultured PS1 clade bacterium; assembly: GCA_902537725.1. Taxonomy (GTDB): domain Bacteria; phylum Pseudomonadota; class Alphaproteobacteria; order MED-G09; family MED-G09; genus MED-G09. The sequence goes on along the minus strand of CACBCD010000039.1, from coordinate 997 downwards.
CTTTTTTTGATTGCGTCATCTGATGCAATTAGTCCAATTTGATCGGAGGCTGCATTTGCCGATAGCTCTACAAGGGATCTATCAAGAATCTGATAATGTAAACCTGAATTAATTGCCTCTTCAGTTGTAACAGCTCTTTCTAACTGATTTGAAATTCTGCTTATCTCTCTATTAAAGCTAAAAAGATAGCTTTGGGAGTTTAATTCTCTATTACCAATTTTAGCTAAGATATTTGCATTGAATCCTCTAAAAATGTCTCCAACACCCCATATTGAGAAAGCAAAAACCAATAAAATTATTAAGGCTATACCTAAAGGTCCAGTAGCATTTTTTCTTAAAAGATCTAACATTTTTTTAAACCCCAAAATATTATACTAAAATTTTCTGCATAGTGTATCTTTGATTTACAAAAGGCAAGATTTTGCTATCAACTTTATGAAATTATTTATATAAATATCTAGTTTTTTAAGTTATCTCAAAGAGGGTTTTAAATGAAAAATAATAAGAAGCTACTTATTGCAGGAAATTGGAAAATGAACGGATTAAAGAGTAGTTCTTTAATGATAACCAATCTAATGAAATATATAAAAAGTAGAAAATTTAAAAATACTGATATTTTAATTTGTCCTCCATTTACAATTGCACAGAACTTTTCATCAATTTCAAAAAAATCAAAATTAATGATAGGCGCTCAAGATTGCTCTGATAAAGAATCTGGAGCATTTACAGGAGATATTTCTCCAGAAATGTTGAAAGATATAAATTTAGAAATGGTTATTTTAGGTCATTCTGAACGAAGAGAGTATCATAATGAAACAAGTGAAACCGTTAAATTGAAGGCTATTAATGCTTTAAAGAATAAATTAAATGTTATTATTTGTGTTGGTGAGAGCTTTTCACAGAAAAAAAATAAAAAAACACTTAGAATAATTGGCGATCAGCTAAAGAAATCTCTTCCAGATAATATTTCCTCAAATAATTTATTTTTAGCTTATGA
>CACBCD010000038.1 GCA_902537725.1 uncultured PS1 clade bacterium | reverse complement strand
GTTCATTTAAATAATATTCTTTTTGAGTTTTCTCCATCTGGTTTTTAACTCTTCTCTTAATTTTTTTCTCAACCTGAAGGACAGAAAGCTCATCATCTAAATCATTCAAAATACAATTCAATCTCTCTTGAACATCTATAATTTCAAGGATTTTCTGTTTTTGACTAACATTACCAGACATTTGGCTTGCTATTGTATCAGCCACTTTTGAAGGACTATCTGTATCATTAAAAGTTGAGGTATTATCTGAAGTAATTTTATTATTGGTTTTGACAAAATCTTCAAAACGAGAAATTACCTGCCTTGAGAGAGCCTTATCTTCACGACTAAAATCTTTATCTTCTGAAATTACCTCAATTTTAGCTTCTAAGAAAGAACCTGAATTTATGAATTCTTCAACTTTTGCTCTTTTCAAACCTTCTACCAAAACTTTTACAGTTCCATCAGGTAATTTTAATAATTGAAGAACTTTTCCTAAAGTTCCAACTTCAAATAAATCCTTTTTTTCTGGATCATTTATATCGGCATCTTTTTGTGAAATAAACAACAATTCTTGGCCTTTATCCATAACTGACTCTAAAGCTGCAATTGATTTATCCCTACCCACAAACAGAGGGACAACCATGTGAGGAAAAACAACAATATTTCTTAAAGGTAAAACAGGTGTATGTTTAAATAATTTAAATTCTTGAACTTTCTTTTCTTCAGTCATGACATATCCGCATTAAGTTAATAGTAATATTTTTTCTAAGTTGATTAGAAAAAGGATCATATATCTAATATGGACCTTAAAAAATAAGTATCAAGGGGTAAAAAAGAATTAAATTAATTAAAAATCTTTTTTTCGTTATTTTTTTCTTTTTCACCATAAATATATAATGGTTGAGACTTGCCTTCAACAACATCACCAGAGATTACAACTTCAGTTACATCTGGGGTGCCAGGTATTTCGAACATAGTATCTAATAAAATGTTTTCAATCACAGATCTAAGTCCTCTAGCTCCAGTTGAGTAGGACATAGTCTTCTTAGCAATAGCAAGTAATGCATCATCAGAAAATTTTAACTCTACATTCTCTAAATTAAATAATTTCTTATATTGTTTAACAACAGCATTTTTTGGTTCGGTAAGAATACGAATAAGTGAGTCTTCATCTAAATCCTCGAGAGATGCACAAACAGGAAGTCTTCCAATAAATTCTGGTATTAATCCAAATTTTAATAAATCCTTAGGTTGTAAATCCTTAAGTATTTCTCCTGTTCTTCTATCATCCTTCTCTTTAACCTCAGCTCCAAAACCAACTGATCTATTGGTACCTCTCTCAGAAATGATATTTTGAATACCATCAAATGCCCCACCACATATGAAAAGAATATTTGTTGTATCAACCTGAAGAAATTCTTGTTGTGGATGCTTTCTTCCACCTTGTGGAGGGACTGAAGCAACCGTTCCTTCCATAATTTTTAAAAGGGCTTGCTGAACACCCTCTCCAGAAACATCTCTCGTAATTGAGGGGTTATCAGATTTTCTTGTAATTTTATCAACCTCATCAATGTAAACAATTCCTCTTTGAGCTCTTTCAACATTATAATCAGCAGCTTGAAGTAGTTTTAGAATAATATTTTCTACATCTTCTCCTACATAACCAGCTTCGGTTAAAGTAGTTGCATCAGCCATAGTAAATGGAACGTCTAATATTCTTGCTAAAGTTTGTGCCAGTAATGTTTTTCCACAACCAGTTGGACCAAGTAATAAAATATTTGACTTAGCTAACTCAACATCATCCTTTTTAATATCACAGTCCAGTCTCTTGTAATGATTATGCACTGCGACGGATAAAACCTTTTTTGCTCTCTGCTGACCAATTACATAATCATCTAAAACACTATATATTTCTTCTGGGGAAGGAACAGAATCTGAAGCTTTATCGTCAAAATTCTTGGCTTCTTCTCTAATAATGTCCATGCATAATTCAACACATTCATCGCAAATAAAAACTGTAGGGCCGGCAATAAGTTTTTTAACTTCATGCTGACTTTTACCGCAAAAACTGCAAAAAAGTGTATTCTTTGAATCACCGCTGTCACTAATTTTACTCATATCTTACCTTACCTTAAAATTATACCCTACTCTAAACCAATTAATCATCTGAATTTATTTCTCTGTTTTCAACAACTTTGTCTATTAAGCCAAACTTCAAAGCATCATCCGAAGTCATAAATGTGTCTCGATCAAGAGCCTTTTCAATAGTTTTTAAATTTTGACCAGTATGTTTTACATAAATATCATTTAACCTTGACCTTAGAGATAGAATTTCTTGAGCATGTCTCTCAATATCTGATGCTTGACCCTGAAAGCCACCCGACGGCTGATGGACCATTATTCTCGCATTTGGTAGAGAAAATCTTTTTCCAGAGGCACCTGCAGAGAGTAAAAGACTGCCCATTGAAGCTGCCTGACCTATACATAAAGTTGATACCTCTGGCTTAATGTACTGCATTGTATCATAAATCGCTAAACCTGATGAAACAACACCACCAGGTGAATTTATGTACATTGAAACTTCTTTTTTTGGATTCTCGGCTTCAAGAAAAAGTAATTGAGCAATAATCACACTGGCCATATAATCCTCTACGGGGCCAGTTACAAAAATTATTCTCTCTTTTAAGAGACGTGAGTAAATATCGTAAGCTCTTTCACCTCTATTAGATTGCTCAACTACCATAGGAATAAGATTTCCTACAGGCGTATTATTTTTATCCATCATAATTTCCTTAACAATACTTATATATATGGGATAATTCTTTTAATATGCAAAGATAAAACTGAAAAAAAATAATTTTTTTAGTAAAATTATAGTTAAAATAATAAGTTACTAATCTTTTTTAGCTTTTGTTTTATCTGTTTTAGTTTTTGACTTAGATTTATTCTTTGAGGTTGCCTTAGATTTTTTTTTCTCTTTTTGTTTTGAATCCGCTTTTATACCAGAATCAAATAAATCCTCTCTTGTTACTTTGACTTCATTAAGATTTACTTTTTCTAAAATAAAATCAATAACCTTATCCTCAAAAACAGGTGCAGTTAGCTGTCTTAT
>CACBCD010000037.1 GCA_902537725.1 uncultured PS1 clade bacterium | reverse complement strand
GTAATGTATCAGCACTGATATCTGGAAATGCAAAAAATGATGTATTTGGAAGTCTTTCTGTATTTACTCCAAAAATAAAGCCACCAAAACTTTCAATATTTTTTTCTAAAAAATTTATATATTCCTTTAATTTTCTATTTTCAGAATAAATTTTATCAATTAATTTAGCACATTCTCCAAAAGCTGTTATTCCAATAAGATTTTCAGTTCCACCTCTTATTCCAAACTCTTGACCACCCCCAGATATTTTAGGAATAATTTTTTTGATATTCTCATTGACTATTAAGGCACCTGAGCCAGGAAAGCCTCCTACTTTATGTGCTGATAGTGCCATAAAGTGAATATTTAACTGATCAAAATTAATTTTTATTTTTCCATATGCCTGAACAGCATCACAGAATAAATAACTATTATGCTCTCTAACAATTTCAGATATTTTTTCTATTGGCTGTATTACTCCAGTTTCATTATTTGCAAACATTACACATACAAGTGCAGGTCCTCTTGATAACATTGTCTCTAAACTATCAAGATCAACTATGCCATTATCATCGACCCCTAAAATTTCAATTTTGGAGCCTGTATCCTTTGCTGCTTCAAATACTGCTATATGCTCAGTTGAATTGATTATTATTCTTCCAGGATTTTGATTTAAGGCAATATCGATTGCTTCAGTACCCCCGCTGGTAAAAATAACGTTTTTTTCGTTCGTATTTACTGAATTAGCAATATTAGCTCTTGATATCTCAATTAAATCTCTCATAGATCTTCCCTCTTCATGAACAGAAGACGGATTTCCATAAGAAGAATTAATTTCTTCAAGTAAATTGAACGCCTCCTTCCTTATTAAGGATGAAGCGTTGTAATCAAAATATATTCTTTCATATTCCATAAATTTAATAATCAAAAGCTCTTGGAGGTGAAGACCGACCAAGAACATTTCCTTTAATGATATCTCTTAGAGAAATTTGACCTAAAAATAATTCAATATGCCTGCTTAGTTCATCCCACAAATCGTGAGTCATACATCTACCGGATACACCTGTACAAGATCCTGACTTTGAAACACAACCTTTTGCTTCCATTTTTCCTTCAACAATATTAATTATATCTGCAATCATAATTTTTTCAGGTTCTGATGCTAATTTATAACCACCGTTAGGACCTCTAACACCAACTATTAAGCCTGCTCTTTTTAACTTAAGTAGTATTTGTTCCAAATAAGTCGATGAGATATTTTGTCTCATAGCAATATGAGATATTTTTACAAAGTCCTCATCTCTCTCTAAAGCTAAATCGGTTAATGCTAAGACAGCATATCTTCCTTTAGTTGTTAGTTTCATTTCTATACCTATTTTTTTTAAATTCTTATGCATCAATCCTATCAATGTGATAGAAGACAATTAAAGAATTTTTGAATTTTTAATATATTTTCCGAGTATTTTTGTCAAGAACTAGGAAAAAAGTATTATTTTGTTATATAATTTAGAAACTAAATAGGTCAGGAAAGAATATGCCAGAAGTTATATACAGTGGACCGGATGGTCGATTAGAGGGAAGAATTCATACAGTTGAAGGCAGAAGATCCCCAGTTGCATTAATTTTACATCCCCTACCACAATTTGGTGGTAATATGAATAATCCTATTATTTATCATTTATACCAAACTTTTCTGAAAAGAGGCTTTTCTGTTCTGAGATTTAATTTTAGATCAGTAGGTAAAAGTCAAGGAACTTTTGATCAAGGAATTGGTGAACTATCAGATGCAGCAGCATCCTTAGATTGGCTACAATCACAAGTTCCAGACTCAAGAGGTTGCTGGGTTGCCGGATACTCTTTCGGTGCATGGATAGCAATGCAACTATTAATGAGAAGACCTGAGATAGAGGGTTTTATTTCTATTGCACCTCCAGCAAATATGTATGACTTTAATTTTCTAGCCCCTTGCCCATCCTCCGGAATAATAATGCATGGACAAGAAGATAAAGTTGTTCCTGAAGAAAATGTTCTGAGATTAGTAGAAAAGCTTCAGGCTCAGAAAAATATTGAAGTTGAATACGAAAGTATTCCTAGAGCTAATCATTTCTTCGAAAAAGAGCATGATATTCTAGTTAGAAAAGTTAATGATTATCTTGATACACGTTTGGTAAGTTCCGATTTTGATATAGGTTAAAATGTAGGATCTTAATAATGTATAAATATAAATCAGAATTTCTTAAATTCATAGAAGACAGAGGCTTTCTTAATCAAGTTAGCGATCCTGAAAACTTAGATAACACTTTTCTTAATAAAAATGTAACCGCTTATATAGGTTTTGATTGTACTGCTCCAAGTCTTCATATTGGGTCATTGATACAAATAATGCTATTAAGACATCTTCAAAATTTCGGCCATAATCCTATAATATTAGTAGGTGGAGGCACCAGTAAAGTTGGTGATCCTTCCTTAAAAGATAAGTCAAGGTCTTTACTTTCAGAGGAAGATATCAATGAAAATTTGAAAGGTATCAAAAAAACTTTTGGAAGATTTATTGATCTCAAAAAAGAAGGAACAAAAATAGTTAATAACAATGATTGGCTTGGAAAACTTAATTATATTGATTTTCTTAGAAATATTGGAACTAATTTTTCAGTAAATAGAATGCTATCTTTCGACTCGGTAAAGCTCCGTCTGGAGAGAGAGCAGCCTCTATCATTTCTCGAATTTAATTATATGGTTATGCAAGGATATGATTTTTATGAATTAAACAAAAGGTATGACTGTATTTTACAAATGGGTGGCTCGGACCAATGGGGGAATATTGTTTGTGGTATTGATTTAGGCAGAAGACTCTCTGGAGCAAGCTTATTTGGTCTCACAACACCTCTTTTAACTACTTCATCAGGGCAAAAAATGGGTAAAACCGAAAATGGTGCAATATGGTTAAATTACGAAAAAGGAAAAAAAGATTTTTCAACCCATCCTCGTGATTTTTGGAACTATTGGAGAGACAAGACAGAGAGTGAACTTGTTGGTAAATGGATGAAATTATTTACAGATCTATCACTTGAAGAAATTAGGTACTATGAAAATTTAGAGGGTGAAGATATAGAAA
>CACBCD010000036.1 GCA_902537725.1 uncultured PS1 clade bacterium | reverse complement strand
GTTTTTAACCATTCTTCAGGGATTTCAGTAATTTCATCTGACTCTAATGACTCAAGACCTTTAAAGACATGACCAAAAACACGATCAAACTTATCGAGATTTTTTTCATCCTTAACAAGTGTTGATCTTGATAAATAATAGAATTCTTCAATTTTTCTATTAGGTATATCCTTATCCATCGCTTCCAATAGAGTTAAATACTCTCTTAAAGAAACTGGCAGATTAGCATTTTTTAATTCATGAAAAAAATTAACAAACATTGAAAATTACTACCCATTCTCTCTTCTAGCTAAGAAAGCTAATCTTTCAAAAAGATGAACATCCTGTTCATTTTTTAATAAGGCGCCATGTAATGGAGGAATTAAATTATTAGCATTTTTTTCTCTTAGCATTTCTGGTTTAATGTCCTCATTCATAAGCAATTTAAGCCAATCTAAAAGTTCGGAGGTTGAAGGTTTTTTCTTAATTCCTGGAACATCCCGTAGTTCGTAAAAAACTTTAAGAGACTCAGATACTAATTTTGATTTAATTTTTGGATAATGAACATCTACAATTTTTTCCATTGTATCTGCATCAGGAAAAGAAATATAATGAAAAAAGCATCTTCTTAAAAATGCATCTGGTAATTCTTTTTCATTGTTTGAGGTAATTATAACAACTGGTCTTTTTGCAGCTTTTATTGTTTCGTTAGTTTCGTAAACAAAAAATTCCATTCTATCTAGCTCTTGAAGTAAATCATTTGGGAATTCAATGTCAGCTTTATCAATTTCATCAATTAATAAAATTGGCCTTTCGTTAGATTCGAATGCCTCCCATAATTTACCTTGTTTGATATAGTTTTTTATATCTTTTACTTTTTCATCGCCTAACTGAGAGTCTCTTAATCTTGTTATTGCATCATATTCATAAAGACCTTGTTGAGCTTTTGTTGTTGATTTTATATGCCATGTTATTAAAGGCATTTTAAGAGCTTTTGAAACTTCTTCTGCTAAAACGGTTTTACCTGTTCCTGGTTCACCTTTAATGAGCAATGGCCTTTCAAGTGTAACTGCAGCATTTACAGCGATACGAAGATCTTCTGTTGCTATATAATCTTTTGTTCCTTCGAACTTCATTTTTCACCTCTAATATATTTTATAATAATTAAAGAAGATAATCTAATGATCAAAATATCTAATATCAACTATGATTATTACGAATCTTACTTGAGATTTTAATTTATTTGCTTTAAAAACTTTTTTCTTAGCAAGGAGGATTAAGATGGCTACTCGTTTACCAAAAGGATATACACCTTCTGAAAAAGAACCTTTTATGAATGCTAAGCAAAAAGAATTTTTTAGACGTAAATTACTTGCTTGGCGTAATGATATTATTCAGGAGACTAAGGAGACATTAAACAATTTACAAAAAGAAGTTGTTAATTTTTCAGATTTAGCCGATAGAGCATCTTCTGAAACTGATCGATCTCTTGAGTTACGAGCACGAGACCGTCAAAGAAAGTTAATCTCTAAAATCGATGAAGCTCTCTCTCGTATTGACGATGGCTCCTATGGTTATTGTGAAGAAACAGGCGAAAATATTGGATTAAAACGCTTGATTGCAAGACCAATTGCAACTTTATCTATAGATTCGCAAGAAAGACATGAGAGAAAAGAAAAAGTTTATCGAGACGATTAATATTTACTCCGAATCGATATTTCCTTTTTTTATTTAAAAAATAGATCATAATAAGAACATATTTAATTTTATACAATAAATTCAGTTATTTAATTGATATTGCAAAAATAGAACAAAAGTAGTACAAACATAAATATAATTCTTCTTAAAAAATTGGAGTAACAAAAATGAAAGAATCACTTAAAGCTGTAGAAACTAAAGGAAATAAAGATATGGATAAATCAAAATCGTTAGATGCTGCTCTTGGACAAATAGAAAAGCAGTTTGGGAAAGGCTCCATCATGAAATTAGGTGGTGATAAGGCGATAACTGAAATAGAAGGGGTTTCATCAGGCTCTCTTGGGCTTGATATTGCTCTTGGAATAGGTGGCTTTCCAAAAGGAAGAGTGATTGAAATTTATGGCCCAGAAAGTTCAGGTAAAACAACTTTGGCATTACATGCTATAGCCGAGGCTCAAAAAGCTGGCGGTGTTTGTGGTTTCATTGATGCAGAACATGCCTTAGACCCAATCTATGCTCGAAATCTTGGTGTAGAAGTTGAAGATTTATTAATTTCACAACCTGACCATGGTGAACAAGCTCTTGAAATCGCTGATACCTTAATTCGATCTGCTGCAGTTGACGTTATTGTTATAGACTCTGTTGCAGCTTTAACCCCAAAGGCTGAACTTGATGGTGAAATGGGTGATAGTCTTCCTGGTCTTCAAGCACGTCTAATGAGCCAAGCTTTAAGAAAATTAACAGCATCGATTTCTAAAACCAACTGTATGATTATTTTTATTAATCAAATTAGAATGAAGATAGGTGTTATGTTTGGAAGCCCAGAAACAACAACTGGAGGAAATGCATTAAAGTTCTATTCAACTGTTAGGTTGGATATCCGACGCATTGGGGCCCTTAAGGATCGTGAAGACATTGTTGGAAATCAGACTCGGGTAAAGGTTGTAAAAAATAAAGTTGCGCCACCATTTAAAACAATTGAATTTGATATTCTTTATGGAAAGGGTATCTCAAAAAAAGGTGAAATAATTGATATTGGTGTTGAAGCAGGAATAATCGAAAAATCTGGAACCTGGTATTCATACGAAGGAGAGCGTATGGGGCAAGGAAGAGAAAATGTTAAAACATTTCTTGAAGAAAATCCTGATATTTCAGCGGCAATAGAAATTTCCATACGTGAGAGCGCTGGTTTAAAAATCGATCCTTCATTGATCAAGGATAAAGCAAGCTCAAAACCTCAAATTACTGAAGATAGCAAAAGTAATGAAGAAGAGAGTGTTTCGATCGCAAAGTAAATTATTGCAAGAAACAACAAATAGTCTAAATATTGTGCTAAGTTAGTATTAATTTATTATCTTGGCACAATATGACAAATTTGAATGAAATAAGGACTGAATTTTTAGATTTTTTTGAAAAAAATAATCA
>CACBCD010000035.1 GCA_902537725.1 uncultured PS1 clade bacterium | reverse complement strand
ACTCTAAATTTTTCACTAGTCTTATTTGTCATTAATAGAACCACTTTCTAAATCATTTTCTGGATACTTTACACCCTCCCAAGGGCTTTCAAAATCAAAGCTTCTATATTCTTGCTTTAATTCGACAGGTTCATAAACAATTCGTTTTTTTGACTCATCATACCTGACTTCAACATAACCAGTTAATGGGAAGTCTTTTCTTAATGGGTGACCTTCGAAACCATAGTCAGTTAGCAATCTTCTGAGATCTTTATTACCCTTAAAGTTAATTCCAAATAAGTCATATGCTTCTCTTTCATACCACTGTGCACAAGGAAAAAGTTTTGATATACTTGTCACTGAGTCATTCTCGTCAGTATAGGTTTTCACTCTTATCCTGGAATTATTTGACATGGACAAAAGATTATAAACAACTTGGAATCTAATTTCATTTTCTGGCCAATCAACACCGCATAAATCTGTTAACTGAGAAAATAAAAAATCTTCACTATCCCTTAATAATTTTAATAAATCATAAATATTTTGATTGTCTACATACAAGCAAAGATCATTTGCAGAAACTTCTGTTTTGATAATTAGAGATTTTATTTTTGAGTTACTCTCTATTTCATTCAATAATTGGGAATAATTTTTTTGTTTATACATCTAAACTTCTATCTTTCAACAGTCCCTGTTCTTCTTATTTTTTTTTGTAATTGCAAAATTCCATACATAAGAGCTTCTGCTGTAGGAGGGCATCCTGGAACATAAATATCAACAGGAACTATTCGATCACAACCACGCACAACAGAATATGAATAATGATAATAACCGCCACCATTTGCACATGATCCCATAGAAATCACGTATCTAGGTTCAGGCATTTGATCATATACTTTTCTTAATGGACCAGCCATTTTATTAGTTAAAGTCCCAGCAACAATCATTACATCAGATTGCCTAGGCGACCCTCTTGGGGCAGTACCAAATCTTTCTAAATCATATCTTGGACCATTTGCTTGAAACATCTCTATGGCACAGCAGGCAAGACCGAATGTCATCCAATGCAATGAACCAGTTCTAGCCCAATTAATTAGAGATTCTGATGAGGTAACAAAGAAACCTTTATCAGACATTTCTGACTGAAAATTATTAACATTACTATCTGATTTTAATCCCATTCTAATGCTCCCTTTTTCCACTCATAGATAAATCCAATGGTTAGAATTGCTAGAAAAAACATCATCGAGAAAAAACCAAAAAAACCTATATCTCCAAAAACTACTGCCCAAGGAAAAAGAAAAGCTACTTCTAAGTCGAAAATAATAAATAGAATAGCAACTAAATAAAATCTTATATCAAATTTTGATCTCGCGTCATCAAAAGGATCAAAGCCACACTCATATGGAGATAATTTCTCTGAGTCAGGGTTTTTGGGAGCAATAAAAATTGGAGGTAAAATGAGCAATAAAGTAATAAATATGGACAAGCCCATAAAAACAATGATCGGTAAATAATCTTGCAGTATAGTTGGCATACTATTGCTCCTTTATACCCCTCATATATTTGAGAGCAATATACCCTCTAGGGTTAGGAATGCAATAAAATTCGGAATAAATTATTATGAAAAAAAAGTCAAAAAATTCTTGTGAAAAATAAAGGCTTTGTTTAACTAAAAAAAATTACTAAATATAAGAACATTTTATGCTTTTATCGCATCTTTTATGGCTTTATTTGCATTTTTAGAGCTTTTTTTGCTTTAGTACCGTAAGGTGGACGAAAAATATTTATTAAACCATCAAACTTAGTTTGAGTATATATAGTTTTAGCATGAGAGAAATTTTTGAAACCCTCTATTCCATGATAAGAGCCTGTTCCAGAGGGTCCAACTCCACCAAAAGGGGCATTATCTTGAGCTACATGAAAAACAACATCATTAATAGTAACACCTCCAGACGTGGTATTTTTTAAAATATCATCTAATTCTTTTTTATCTTCTCCAAAATAATATAAACCTAGAGGCCTGTCCTTTGAGTTTATATAATTTATAGTTTCCGAAATATCTGAATACGTTTTTATTGGCAGAACTGGTCCAAAAATTTCTTCTTTCATAACAGACAAGTTTTCATCAGGATTTACTATAAGTGTAGGTGGTATTTTATGATTCGGTTGCTGATCAAAATCCTCATCTGATGGATTAATCTGAATAACTTCAGCCCCCCTATCTTGAGCCTCATCGATGTAGCCTTTAATTCTGTCGTAATGTCTTTGATTAATTACAGAAGTGTAGTCAGGATTTTCTTTTAGTGTTGGGTACATTTTTGATATAATTTCTTTTGATTGATATCTAATCTTTTTACGGTCATCTATCAACCTCACCGAAAACTAAATCCAATGAACCAAGAATAGCTGATAAGTCAGGCAATAAATGGCCTTTACCAAGATAATCTATTGCTTGAAGATGGGCAAATCCTGGTGCACGAATCTTACATCTATAAGGCTTATTTGTTCCATCAGATATTAAATATACACCAAACTCTCCTTTTGGAGCTTCAATTGCTTTATATACATCGCCTGGTCCAACATCGTAACCCTCTGTGTATAATTTAAAGTGATGAATAAGAGCTTCCATAGAAGACTTCATTTCTGCTCTTTTTGGTGGAGCTATTTTCTTATCCTCACAAATAATTGGCCCAGGTTTCATTTTTTCAATAACTTGCTTAATAATTGAAATTGATTGACGGCACTCCTCGACCCTAATCAAATATCTATCGTAGTTATCACCATTTTTACCTACTGGTATTTGAAAATCCAATTGATCATATATTTCATAAGGTTGGGTTTTTCTTAAATCCCAATGATATCCTGACCCTCTGGCCATAACTCCAGTTAGACCCCAGTCTAAAACATCTTGCTTTGTGACAATGCCTATATCAACATTTCTTTGTTTAAAAATTCTATTTTCAGTAAGAAGGCTTTCCAAATCATCTAAAACTTTTAAAAATGGATCACAAAATTTATAAATATCATTAATTAATTTGTCTTCTAAATCTTGATGAACACCACCTGTTCTGAAATAAGCAGCATGCAGTCTAGATCCACAAGCTCTCTCATAAAAAACCATAAGCTTCTCTCTTTCTTCCCAGCCCCAAAGCGTTGGAGTTAAAGCTCCTACATCCAGAGCTTGGGCAG
>CACBCD010000034.1 GCA_902537725.1 uncultured PS1 clade bacterium | reverse complement strand
AGGCTTATAAAAAAGTCTCAAGAAATAAAAACTGACCCACTTTCAAAGCCCACTGTAAAACTTATAAAGGAATTTTTATCTATCTCTGATAAACCTCTGCAAGCCTTAAAAAAACTGAGGTCTATTTCTAAAAATATTGATAGTAGATTAAATTCTCAAATTGACTCTATGTCAGAGAGAGTCGAAATGATGCTTGAGTTAAAGGTTGATCTCAAAAATTCAATTTTATCATTGGAAAAAGGAAGGATGGTTGAGTACTACACAGGATTTTTATTTGATTTTAATTCGAGTGATTTAAGAAATAATCTAAATATTGCTGGAGGAGGCAGATATGATGATTTGATCAATTCTGTGAGTGATGAAAATAATATACCTGCTGTTGGTGCTGCTATTAATTTAGATAGACTTGAAAAAATAATTTCTTTGGAGAAATTTAAATGAACTCAATATTGTTAGCGTTACCTTCAAAAGGGAGGCTCCATGACCAAATGAATAAATTTTTTGAATCTTCTGGAATAATTCTTAAAAGATCTGGAGGTCAGAGGACTTATTCGGGATTTATAAAAGATATAGAGGAAATAGAAATTATTTATCTCTCTGCAACTGAGATCTCTAGTGAACTATTAAAGGGTAATATTCATTTGGGTGTTACGGGCATTGATTTAATTGAAGAAGGTAAAACAAGTGTATCAAAAGATGTTACTCTTTTATCAAGGTTGGGTTTTGGAAAAGCCAATGTTGTAATAGCTGTTCCAGATCATTGGATAGATGTAGAAAATATAAGAGATTTATCTGAAGTATCATCAGAGTTTCGTTCTTACAATAATAGAAGAATGAGAGTTGCTACAAAATTTTCAAATATAACAAGAAATTTTTTCACAAAAAATGGTATTAATAATTATAGGCTTGTTGATAGCGCTGGAGCTACCGAAGGATCTCCTGCAGCAGGAACCTCTGAAATAATTGTTGATATAACAGAAACAGGTCAAACAATTGAGGCTAATAATTTAAAGGTTCTTGAAGACGGCATAATGCTTAAAAGTGAAGTATGCATTTTCTCTAGTACAAATGATATTTGGAAAGATATTGATCTTAAGCCTGTAGAGAGGTTTTTAAGAATAATTTCTGCACGATCTGAAGCATTAGGAAATGCTGAATTACTCTTTGAATACAGTAGGGAGGATAAAGATCTAGAAATAAATTTATTTAGAGAGTTTAATTCGTCATTTGTTAATGGCTCTCCAAATATTGGAGAGAGCGTTTCACTAATTACTCCAATCTCAATGGTGCCATCCTGTACTTATTATTTAACAAGTAATGGATATGGACCAGTAAGAACAACAAGACCTGATTTTATTTATAATCAAGATTCTCGATCATGGAATCTTTTGAAAAACTCTATTAATTCAAAATAAAAAAAGGCCATCTAGATAGATGGCCTTTCTAAATCTTAAATGAGTTTTTTGGACTACATCATACCGCCCATGCCGCCCATGCCGCCCATGCCGCCCATGCCGCCCATATCAGGCATTGCAGGTGCAGCAGCACCAGCAGGTTCTGGTTTGTCAGCAATTTGAGCTTCACTAGTTATAACTAGTCCAGCTATTGAAGAAGCATCAATCAAAGCTGTTTTAACAACTTTTGATGGATCAACAATACCTGATTTAATAAGGTCAACGTATGCTTCATTCTGTGCATCAAAACCCCAATTAGGTTTTGTTGAACCTAGAACTTTTGAAACAACAATTGATCCTTCAACGCCAGCGTTTTCAGCAATTTGCCTAATTGGCGCTTCAATTGCACGTCTGACAATTTTAAGACCAGCGTTTTCGTCTTCATTTTTCATCTTTAGTTTATCAAGAGCTTTTGTGGCTAAAAGAAGAGCTGTACCACCACCAGGCACGATACCTTGTTCTACAGCAGCTCTAGTTGCATTTAATGCATCATCAACTCTATCTTTTCTCTCTTTAACTTCAACTTCAGTAGCTCCACCAACTTTGATAACAGCAACACCACCAGCAAGTTTAGCAAGACGTTCTTGAAGTTTTTCTTTATCATAATCAGATGTAGTTTCTTCAATTTGTCTTCTTATTTGACTAACTCTTGCCTCTATGTCTTTCTTTTTACCAGAGCCATCGACAATTGTAGTATCATCTTTTGTAATAGATACTTTTTTCGCCGTACCAAGCATATCTAAAGTAACATTTTCAAGTTTAATACCAAGGTCTTCAGAAATCACCTGTCCACCTGTTAAAATGGCGATATCCTCAAGCATTGCTTTTCGTCTATCACCGAATCCAGGTGCTTTTACAGCTGCAACTTTTAATCCACCTCTTAGTCTGTTAACTACAAGAGTGGCTAGTGCTTCACCTTCAATATCTTCAGCAATTATTAATAATGGTCTACTTGATTGAGCAACAGACTCTAGAATTGGTAGCATTGACTGAAGGCTAGATAATTTTGACTCATGTAAAAGGATAAGTGGATCCTCTTGCTCTGTAATCATTTTGTCTGCATTTGTAATAAAATAAGGTGATAAATAACCTCTATCAAATTGCATACCTTCAACAACTTCAAGTTCAGAATCAAGGCTTTTTGCTTCTTCAACAGTAATTACTCCCTCATTACCAACTTTTTGCATTGCTTCAGCAATCATATCACCAATTTCAGCTTCACCATTTGCTGATATAGTTCCTACTTGAGCAACCTCATCGTTAGTTTTAACTTTCTTTGATCTTTTATTTAGATCTTCTAGAACAACTTGAACAGCTTGGTCAATTCCACGTTTAACATCCATGGGATTCATACCAGCAGCGACAAACTTTGTACCTTCAGTAACAATACTTTGAGCTAAAACTGTGGCTGTAGTAGTTCCATCACCAGCTTCATCATTGGTTTTGGAAGCTACCTCTTTAACCATCTGGGCTCCCATATTTTCAAATTTATCTTCTAACTCTATTTCTTTAGCGACAGTTACACCATCTTTAGTAATTCTAGGTGCACCAAATGACTTATCTATAACAACATTACGACCCTTTGGACCTAATGTAACTTTTACTGCATTTGCTAAGATATTTACTCCATTGAGCATTTTTGATCTTGCATCTGCTCCAAAAATAACTTCTTTTGCCATAATTTATACCTCCAATTAATGACTAATATTAACTAATAACACCGAGAACATCTGACTCTTTCATAATCAGTAATTCTTTACCATCGACAGTCACTTCTGTTCCTGACCATTTACCAAAAAGTATTTTGTCACCTGATTTTACATCAAGTGGTGTAACAGAGCCGTCTTCAGCTTTTGTTCCTGATCCAACAGCAACAACTTTACCTTCAGATGGTTTTTCTTTTGCTGTATCAGGTATAATTATACCACCAGCAGTTTTTTCATCTTCATCAATGCGTTCAACTAAAACACGGTCGTGTAAAGGACGAAATTTCATTTTTTTTCTCCACTTTAATTTAAAA
>CACBCD010000033.1 GCA_902537725.1 uncultured PS1 clade bacterium | reverse complement strand
AGTTAATATTAATTGGTCTGAAAAATTACTAAAGCAAATGAAGCTTAAAAGCTGGTAAAAATTGTTTTCTTTTTTTCCAGTAAGGTTTAAAGATAAATTTATTTTTGATTTTGCTTCCTCAATTATTTCCATAAATATTTAAATACCTACATACCTCCATATAGAGGGCCTTCACCACCTTGAGGGGCAACCCAATTTATATTCTGAGAGGGATCTTTAATATCGCAAGTTTTACAATGAACACAATTCTGAGCATTAATCTGAAGACAATTTTCACCATTTTCACTTGATTTTATAATTTCATAAACACCAGCAGGGCAATATCTTTGAGCTGGCTCTGCATATTCAGGTAAATTAAAGCTTATTGGAAGTGATGAGTCTTTTAGAGTTAAATGACAAGGCTGGTCTTCCTCATGATTAGTATTCGATAGAAAAACAGAAGATAACTTATCAAAGGAGAATTCTCCATCTGGTTTAGGATATTCTATTTCCTCACACTCGGATGCTTTTCTTAAAGTTTTATGATCAGGTTTTTTATGATTAAGTGTAAAAGGCATTGTAAAACCAAAAGTACTTAACCACATATCGAGACCACTAAGTAATGTTCCTAATAAAGGACCATATTTCGATTGATATGGTTTTACATTTCTTACTTTCTTAAGTTCCTTAAAAATTCTGCTCTTTTCATATTTCAGCTGGTAATTTTCGAGATCGTTATTTTCCTCTTCAGACAATTTTTTTTCTATTATGGCCTCTGCAGCCAACATTCCTGATTCCATAGCATTATGAGTACCTTTAATTTTTGGATAGTTTAAGAAACCAGCTGAACATCCAATTAATGCACCTCCAGGAAAGTTAAGCTTAGGAACTGACTGATAACCACCGGTAGTAATTGCTCTAGCTCCATAAGATAACCTTTTTCCTCCAATAAGAGTTTTTTTAATAGAAGGATGTGTCTTAAATTGCTGAAACTCATCAAAAGGAGATGCATATGGATTTGTATAATTTAAATGAATTACATACCCAATTGAAACAAGGTTTTTATCAAAGTGATATAAAAATGAACCACCATTTGTTCCATCACTTAATGGCCATCCCATTGAGTGTTCAACAAGACCTTCAGAAAAATTTTCTTCCTTGATTTCCCATACCTCTTTGAGGCCAATAGCATATTTTTGAAAATCCTTTCCTTCTGATAGATTAAAATTATCGATTAAGAACTTAGATAAAGATCCTCTTGTTCCTTCGGAAAATAACGTAAATTTAGCATGCAACTCCATACCCGCTTCCCACGAATCTTTAGCTTCCATCTCTCTAGAAACACCCATATCACCCGTTGCAACACCCTTGACACTTCCATCATCATTAAATAGAACTTCAGCAGCACTAAATCCTGGGTAAATCTCAACACCCAAACCTTCCGCAACTTCACCTAACCACTTACAAACACTTCCAAGACTTACAATATAATTACCATGGTTTTTCATGAGGGGCGGTAATAAAATTTGAGGTATAGAAAAAGACCAATCTTTACCAAAATATGAAAGTTTATCTTTTTTTACTTTTGTTTTTATTGGGCTATCCATTTCTTGCCAATTAGGAAGTAGTCTATCAAGAGCTACAGTTTCTATAACCGCCCCAGATAAAATATGAGCACCCACCTCACTAGCTTTCTCTAAAACACAAACTGATAGCTCAAGATCATTTTTTTGAGCTAACTGCTTTAATTGTATAGCTGCAGATAAACCTGCTGGTCCTGCACCAACTATTAAAACGTCATACTCCATTGATTCACGAGCAGCGGGATTCAAAACCTGACCTTGTCTTGCATTTAGTTCGTTTAAAGGTAAATTATCCATTTTCTATCCTCTATCATATTTAAATATATAAATAAAACTGATATAATTTGAATTATCATGAGTTTTACTTATATAAAAGCACCTTTTAATCGATTCATATAAACAATGATACGAACTAATATGCATAAAATCCTAAATGATCTCAAATGGCAAATTGAAGCAGGTATTGATGAGGTAATTTCAGATAAGCCAATAGTATTTTCTAATGAAGAAAATATTAAGGAAAATAAAAAAATAAAAAACGTTTCTTCTAAAAATTTAGATCAATTTCAAAATATTCATGATTTAAGGAATTATCTTAAAAATTCTATAAAATGTGAACCGAAAGATATTTCTAAAAATTCAATCAATATTCAAGGTAATTTAGATTCTAAAATAATGATAATTACTAATATTCCATCTCCTGAAGAAGATAAGGAAGGAAGAGTTTTAGTTGGTGAAAATTATGATTTATTCATTAATATTTTATCATCAATAAATTTGTCTCTGAATGATTTATGTATTGCTCCAATTATTCCATGGAAAACTCCAGGAGAAAGAGAGTTAAAAGGAGACGAAATTGAATTATTAATACCTATTGTTGAGAAACAAATTGAAATAATTAAACCAGAAATTCTAATTTTTTTAGGAGCTGATCCAATCAAATATATTCTAAAAAAAGATGAAGGTATTTTGAGCTTGAGAGGAAATTTCATAGAATATAAAAATAATAAAACAAATACAATTTGCCTACCTATTCTTGCTCCTGATTTTCTAATAAGAAGACCGGAATACAAAAGAGAAACATGGAATGATTTGTTAATGTTTACAGAAAAGATTGAGGAATTAAATTTATTATGACAAAAAGTGTTTCAAAGTTCATAAAACTAAATATATGTATTTTAACTATTTCAAGCTCGAGGTCTTTGACTGACGATAAATCAGGTAATGTTTTAGAAAAGAAAATTTCTGAATTTGGTCACTCAATTTATGAAAGAAAGATTGTTAAAGATAATAAAAGTGAAATCCAAAAGGTTGTAATTAATTGGGGTAATGATAGTAATATCGATGTTATAATAACTACTGGTGGAACAGGATTAACTGGGAGTGATGTAACACCAGAAGCTTTAGAAGAAATTTTTGAAAAAACTATTGATGGTTTTTCAATTATTTTTCATAAAATATCATATAAAAAAATAAAAACCTCTACTATTCAATCTAGGGCAACTGCGGGAATATATAATAGTAAATTTATTTTCGCCTTACCTGGTTCTCCTAGTGCTGTTGCAGATGGTTGGGACGAGATCTTAAAATTCCAACTCGATAGCAGACACCAACCATGTAATTTTGTGGATATAATGCCTAGGCTAACAGAAATTATTAACTAAAGGTTGTTTTTAAGATCAGAAATGCTTTTATCTATCAATTCAGAGGACACTTTATCATCAATATTCTCTCTTAAATATTCTTTTGCAATTATTAGTGATAACTCGGAGGCTTTAGCTTTAACCTCTCTAATTGCTTCATCTCTGGCTTGAATAATTTTAAGATCGGCTTGCTTCTGCTTTCTTTGAATTTCTTCTTTCAATAATTCTTTCGATTTTTCGGTTATTAAGGCAGCTTGGTCTGAGGCCTGTTTTAAAATTTCCTCCACCTCTGCATCACATTGCTCTAACTTTCTTTTTTCTGTAGCAA
>CACBCD010000032.1 GCA_902537725.1 uncultured PS1 clade bacterium | reverse complement strand
ATATCATGCCATTTACCACTTACAATAAATACAACATCAATTTTCTTTTTAATATCATCCGTCATTAATACAACTCCCAATAGTTATAGAATTAAAAATTTAATTAGAACTGAACCCCTTTTGTAAATCCACCATCTATTACAACGTTTGTTCCAGTGGTATGCCCACTTGCAGGGCTTGCTAAGAAAGCAACAGTTTTTGCTATATCCTCGCCAGAACCATATTTACCTAGAGGAATACTTTTTAATGTAGCATTATAAAAATCTTCCATGTTATCTTTGATAAAGTTCCAAGGACCACCTTCTATATATATTGGTCCAGGGCAAATAACATTTGATCTTACACCGTTAGGCCCTTCAGTTTGAGCAATATGATTTGAGTAATTTAATAATCCTGCTTTAACCGCTCCATAAGGTCCACTACCTGGTCCCTGTTCAATAGCAGTTGTTGTAGATATAATTACAATTGATCCATTGGATGCCCTTAAAGCTTCTAATGAGGCCTCTACAGAACGAACAGTTCCCATTATATCAGTTTGGAAGTTCGCAGCCCATCCATCTTCACTTGGATTTCCTCCTCCAGCACTAACTTGCGGAACAAGAATATCTAAACCGCCAAGATCACCTATTGTTGAAGCAATCCAAGTTTTTAGGGCATCACCATCTGCAACATCAACAGCACCACCAATAGCATTAACACCTTTGCCTTTTAAAGCATCAAGTGCTGAGTTAACATCATCAATATTTCGAGAACATATTGCTACATCAACACCTTCATCAGCTAGTGCATGCGCAGAAGCAAGCCCTATACCTTTACTTCCACCGGTAATAATAGCTTTTTTTCCTTTCAATCCTAAATCCATTTTTTCCTCCTATAGATTGTTTACATTGGTGGTCCAAAACCTGGGGGTGCTCCGCCAGGACTAAAAACCACCTTTTTCTTTTCTGGTACTAAAATTTCAATCTTCCCATTTTCTTCTTTTATATCAAAGCATATTAATGGCTTTGTGGACAGGTTTGTCATTGATTTTCCTGTTGATAACTCGAAACGGGCCCCATGATGTGGGCAAGCATAAAAACCGTTTCTAAATCTTCCACCTGATAAACATGCATTTGCATGAGGGCATATATCTTCGACAGCAAATAGCTCGCCTTCAATTGAACGACAAACTAAAACATCTCTTCCGTTTACTTTGAATACAGATTCTTTACCTGGCTCAATATCTTTAGAGGCGCACAAGGGCGCAAAAACATTTTCATCTTCAGTCATAACTAATTATTTTCTAATAAGATTTACTATTCGTATTTTGGAACTTGACCACCGTCCTCCATAATAAGACGGTCAACAACCTGATGGAAATGAATAATTCTACGTTCTTGTTTACCACACCAAAGACCTTTATATGCAGGATTGTTCATTCCTTTTTGAACAAAAGGTAAATTATGAGCATCCTGATCAAGAACTTCACCAAGGGTATGCTCTTCACCATCTTTCACATATTGATGTTCTGGTCTTACATAACCATCAGACTGATCTTGACCTCCGCGCTTAGCAACATCGGCAGTTCGTTTATTGTCAGTATCATTTGGCAATGTAAACATTTGAAGATCGTAAAAACATTTGTTCGGATCTTCTGGATGAGGTCTTTGTGTAAACATCATATAATTTGTAGCATGTGTGTTAAGAGTAACATTTGGGAAAACACAATAGTGATAATCATCAGATAACTGATCATCATTAAGTTTTGAAAAATCAAATCCCTCTGTTTTTGCTCTTTCTCTTTGAGCAAGTTGAATATCTCTTCTAACTTCTTGAGCATTACCTTTATAAGTTTCTGGATCAAGACCATTTTGTTCCATATAATTTTTTAAATTAGGTCCGATTTCTTCCTGATCAATATGTGGCCTTGGGCTTGGAACGCCAAAAGGGACCAAATATCTATTATGAATATCATATAAATCTATTTGAACATTCATATCATCAAGCCAGTCCATTAACTGCGGATGTGTTCCCCAAACATGGTAAGTTTCATTAAAAGCATCAACAGATGCCTTCCAATTACAATTCCATTCTACAGTCATATCCATTATTAATTTCATTTTATCAAAATTATAAGCACTTAAATGCTCATCCATAGGACCAAGCCATTCCTTAAGAGGTTTAACATCTTTATTTAATGAATACATAATCCATCCATTCCATTCTTCGCACGGTAGCTCATCTAAATGTAATGAGGGATCACAAACTCCTTGAGGGAATGTTTCTGGATCAGGGGCTTCCACTAATTTACCTTGAGCATCATATTGCCAACGATGATAACCACATTTAAAAGTTCCATCTGTTAAAACACCTCTCGGTTGTTGCGCTAAAGTATTGCCTCTATGTTTACATACATTGTGAAAAGCTCTCGTTTTTCCATCTTCACCTCTGGTAATTAAAATAGACCAGTTTCCGATTTCAGTTGTTACATAACTGTTTGGTTCTTGAAGGTCTTGGGATAATCCACCTCTTAACCAAACTTTGGTCCAAATATGGTCCCATTCAAGTTTCATAAATTCTTTACTTGTATACCTTTCCTTTGGAATTCTATCATAATTTAAATTTGGTTCAGGTGCTTTATCACCAAGTGTTCCAGGTTTAGCATATCTAGTTAAGGCCATTAATTTCTCCAATCTATTTTTATAATACTAATATATCTAGTTAAATAAATTTACAATAATTTAAAAAGCATTCAAACTTAAAAAATAGAATTAAAAAAGTAAAGACAATGTTTTAGCTTTAAAGGTAATTTTGCGACTTGACGATTTAGTTTGATAAGGATTGAATAAATAAGGGTTAGGAGGAAATTATAATGGAAAAAAAATTTGGACCTATGATGCAAATGGCATTTGTAGTAGATGACTTTGATGAGCCAATAAATTTTTGGACAAAAAAAATGAATATTGGACCTTTTTTTAAATTAGAGCACTTAAATTTAAAAGATGTTTACTATATGGACAAACCCACAGAATTAGATTTTTCAGTTGCAATTGCTTATACAGGAAATATGCAAATTGAGTTGGTTAATCAACACTGCGATACACCATCAATATATAATGAATATGTGAATAATGAAAAAGGACCTCTTCATCATTTGTGCACTTTAACAAATGACATTGAAAATGACATTCGTATTCTTGAATCTCAAGGCTATATTAACCTTCAAGGGGGGAAAACCCAGGATGACGGAAAATTTGCTTATTTAGATACCAAAGAAAAAGAAGGTCCAATGTTAGAAATCGCTCAACTATCTGAAGCAGGTCTTGGTTTTTTTGATGTAATGCATGAGGCATCAAAAAATTGGGATAAAAAAACTCCTATAATGGACCTAGGAGAGGTTAGACTATAAATTTTTATTAGGAGAAGATTATGAAAGCTGCAGTTTTCCACGCACCAGGTAAACCATTATCCATAGAACATGTTGATGATCCAATATGTGGCGATAATGAAATGATAATTAGAGTAAAACAATGTGGTATTTGTGGAACGGATCTTCATGCTAGTGATGGAGGATCTATGGAGCCTCCTACTGGTACAATTTTTGGTCATGAATTTAGTGGAGAAATTGTAGAAATTGGAAAAAATATAAATTCATCATGGAAAATAGGTGATCCAGCCGTATCTTTACCTTTTATTTCATGTGGTAAATGCAAACCTTGTATAAACGGTAATCCTTTTTTTTGTGAAATAAGAACAACATCAACAGGTATGAGTCCTGAAATACAAGGTGGTTATGCTGAATTTGTTAGAATAGGATTACCTGAGAGTGTTAAAATACCTAAAGGGGTAAGTTGGGATTTTGCTTCACTAGTTGAACCACTAGCAGTAGGACTTCATGGGGTCAGAGTCTCTAAGTTTAAACAAGGTCATAGAGCTCTTGTTAT
>CACBCD010000031.1 GCA_902537725.1 uncultured PS1 clade bacterium | reverse complement strand
GCTCCAACTCTACTTAAACCTAATATTCTTCCAGCTTCAATTATTGAAATTGATTGATTAACAAAAGCCATTCTTGAAACGAGATATACATATGGATAAAGCGTGAAAGAAAAGACAGCAATTGCTCCATAAATATTACGTACACTAGGGAAAAAAATTTTTTTTTCATCAAATAAAAAAATATTACTTAATAAGGTATTGGCGCTTCCGTAAGTATCAAAAATCTCAGTAAATGTATAAGCCAGTATATATGGTGGTACAGCAAGAGGAAGTATTAGAGCCCATTCAAAAAAAGATTTTCCAAAAAAATCAAAATTAGTAACGAGCCATGAAGATAAAACACCTATTAAGACTACAAAAAAGGAAACGCCTAAAATTAAAAAAATTGAATTTATAATATATTCAGAAAGAACATAATTATATAAATGAAACCAATTATCAGAATACCCGTAAAAAAGACTAGATAAGACCAATATTATCGGCGCAATAAAAATGAAAAATAAAAAAATTGGTAAAACTTTAAGAGAATTATGAAAAAGAGAATTTAAAAACATAATTTTTATCTCCAACCCACCCTATCCATTAACCTTACTGCCTCAGAATTATATTTTCCAAACTCTGAGGCAAAAGTTTCATCAGTTTTAAAATCAACTCCAAATTGAGCAATAACATCACTTGGCATTATATTTTCTTTTATTGAATATTCGTATGTGTTTTCAACTATATGTTTTTGAATTCTATCAGTTAAAAGGTATTCAATAAATTTTTCAGCATTCGACGGATTAGGTGCATTTTTTAATATACCCACACCACTTATATTTATATGAGTTCCTCTATCAGATTGACCAGGAAATATAATAGCTACTTTTTCAGCAGCGTTTTTTTGATCAATACCTTTTTCACCTGAGAGCATTAATCCAATATAATATGTATTTGCAATTGCAATATCTGCCTCGCCGTTAGCCACAGCAATAATTTGTGAACGATCATTACCTTGAGGCTTCCTAGCAAAATTCTTTACAAGTCCTTCTGCCCATTTTTCCGTTCTCTCAATACCAATACTTGATATAAGAGATGCAACAAGGGACTGATTATAAATATTACCGGAACTTCTTACAACCAATCTACCTTTCCATTTAGGGCTAGCAAGGTCTTCGTAAGTTAAATCTCTAATTTCTGATTCTTTTACCTTATTAGGATTATAGAAAATCACCCTTGATCTTTTTGCTATACCAACCCATTCATTATTTGGACCTCTAGCGTTATCAGGAACAGTTCCAATTATTTTTTCTGATAATATCTTTCTAAACATTCCATCTTTCTGTATTTTCCATAAATTTCCTGCATCAGAGGTGATAAATAAATCGGCTGGAGAGTTTTTGCCTTCAAGTCTTAATCGCTCCATGAGAGCTTTACCTTTACCGGATATAATATTTACATTAATTCCAGTTAAATTTGTAAAATCCTCATAGATTGCATTATCAGAGTCATAATGTCGTGAGGTGTATACATTAACTTCATCCGAAAATGACTGATTAAATGCTGAAAATAATAATAAAAAGGTAAAAATAAACTTATAAAAATCACTCATTTAAAAACACAAGGTAATGAAATTAAAAGGGTCTTATAGTTTTTTTGCAATGATATTTTGTTTGATTCCAGTATTTATTGGATTTATTTTACCAATAATTGAATTAATAAACTGGACAATAAATTATAAGCTAGATTTTTTTAATAGAGACTTTTTGAAAAGCGCTTTTAACTCATTATTACTAGCTTTGATAGCTGCCTTTTTATGCACAATGATTGCATTTTTAATTAACTTTACTGCTCGTTATCAAGGAAATAAATTATTATCATTTCTTAGCTCAACCCTTATGCTTGGTTATGCAGTACCAGGATTAATTCTTGCCATTGGAATTACACAACTTTTTACAATTATTGATAACTCGTTTTATCTTTTTAGAATTGATATTATTTTAACTGGAAGTTTAATAGGTTTAATAATTGCTTATATAATAAAATCATACGCTTTATCTAATTCTACAATTGAATCTGGATTTCAAAGAATTAGTAATTCATTTGATGATGTTTCTAAAACCTTTAATATATCGGGTATTAAATTAATGTATAAAATCCATTTACCTTTATTAAGGACAGGATTATTAACCAGTATTTTACTTGTAGGATCGGAGGTTATAAAAGAATTACCTGCTACTTTAATTTTAAGACCTTTCAATTTTGAAACTCTAGCTGTTTCGGCATATAATTATGCATCGGAAGAAAGAATGTATGAAGCGGCTGCCCCATCGATAGCTATCGTAATAGTTGGTCTGTTACCAATAATAATTTTATCAAGAATGATTAAAAATTCGCGCCCAGGAGAAACCTTATGGTAAAAAAGACTAGTTTAAGCCTGTCGAAAATAAAACATAGCTATAATAATAATGATTTTATTTTAAATGACATAAATCTAGATGTTTCTGAAGGTGAGATACTAGCAATCCTTGGGTCATCTGGATCTGGTAAATCAACATTGTTAAGACTAATAACAGGTCTAGAAAAACTTAAATATGGTAAGATTGAAATTTTTGGAAAGACTGTTGCTTCCAAAGATTTTTCAATTCCACCGAACAATAGAAATGTAGGTTTAGTTCTTCAGGAGAAAGTCTTGTTTCCTCATTTATCAGTAATAGAAAACGTAAAATTTGGGATCAAAGGTAATAAAAAATTTCGTGCAGAAAAAGCTATGGATTTACTTAGTCTTTTTCGTGTCGATCAATATGTGAATTCCTATCCCAATACGATATCTGGTGGTGAACAACAAAGAGTAGCTATTGCCCGTGCTATTGCTCCTGGTCCGCAAATATTATTAATGGATGAACCTTTTGCATCTCTTGATGAGGAATTGAAAAAAGATCTTAGGCATGAAACAAAAAAAATATTAAACAAGAATAATATAACCTGCATTCTTGTCACTCATGATAAAGAAGATGCTAATTCTATGGCAGATAGAATAATACAATTAAAAGATGGAGAGATTGATAATTAAAGTAAAATTTATAAATTTTTTTAATAATCAATTTTTCATCAGTTATGATTTTATTTACATCATAATAGGGTGTTAAAAACAGAAGTTTTATATGAACATTCTTGTTTAATAATATTAAATTTTAATAAATAAATCTTTTTTTAAAAAATAATTCAATTATTTCAATAGTTTATATCGGTATGATTTAATTGCAATTTTTTTAATTAATTTAGTTGCGAATGATTCTTAATTACATTATAAATGCGAATAATTATTATTAACAAAAACAATTTTTTTAAATTGGGGAAATTAAGCTATGATAAAAACTAAACTAAGTAAGTTTTTACTTATTGCATTGATGTTTAATCTATCAGTGCCTAGTACTATATTTGCACAAGAGAATTCATCTGATCCTGAGGAAATTATCGTTAAAGGTAAGGTTCTCTATTCTGATCAGGTAACCGCTCTTAAAACTCCGGTAGCAATAATTGATGTGCCACAAACACTATCAATTGTTACTGATGTTGACATTCTTAAGCAAGGCTTCCGATCTATTGGCGATATTGTTCGCTACACACCTGGTGTTAATACATCTCAAGGTGAAGGGCATAGAGATGCAGTTGTCTTTAGGGGTGTAAGATCTACCGCTGATTTTTATCTTGATGGTGTTAGAGACGATGTTCAGTATTACCGTTCTCTATACAACTTAGAACAAGTTGAAATTCTTAGAGGACCAAATGCACTTTTATTTGGTAGAGGTGGAACAGGTGGTATCATAAACAGAGTTACGAAAAAAGCTGTTTTAGATGACGCTTTTGGATCTTTCGATATGGGTGCAGATACTTTTGGAGCATTTGACTTTGCTGTTGATTACAATGTTCAAACAGGTGAAAATTCTGCATTAAGAATTAATTTTCATTCTGATACATTAGAAAATCATAGAGATTACTTTGACGGTGATCGTTATGGCTTTAACCCAACATTAAGAGTCCAAATTTCACCACAAACAACATTGGATTTATCTTATGA
>CACBCD010000030.1 GCA_902537725.1 uncultured PS1 clade bacterium | reverse complement strand
AAGAGTAAGCAAACTATCTAATTTATAATCATTTGCTCCTTTTATATCAGTATCAATCCCATCACCGATAACAATTGTTGAAGTACATTTTCCCTTTCCTAAAATTTCTATATTTTTAATTGCCTCGTCAAAAATAGGTTTGAAAGGCTTGCCAATATTAATAACCTCACCACCAATTGACTCGTATTTTTTTGAAATTGCCCCAGCACATGGAATTAAATCATTGCCTCTTTGAACCCAAATATCAGGGTTTGCACATAATAATTTAAGCTTTCTATCTTTACTCTCTTTAAGTAGAGGTAGATAAGTGTTTTCATCCTCTTCTTCATCATTAAATAACCCTGTAATAAAAATAAAATCGCATTTATCAAAACTTACCCTATTAACCCCCACACCATCAAAAATCTTCAAATCTCTATCTGGGCCAATATGATAACAATTCTGGCCTAGTGATCCATCGTTTAGTATTTTCTGAGTTAAATCTCCAGAAGTGATGATTTTATCATAGCAATTTTTTTCTAAACCCATTTTTTCAAGCATCAATGTAATTTCCTCCCCAGGGCGAGGGGCATTAGAAACTAAAATTATAGGATACCCAGTATTTTTTAATTTATATAAACAATCTACGCTCGTATTAAATAATTCTTGACCATTATGAATTACTCCCCAGATATCACAGATAATAGAGTCGTATTCCTCAAAAACTTCTGAAAAATTATTAATTTTTATAGATTTTTTTATGTCATGGCCCATATAATCACTCACTAATATACTGTATCTTATTCGTCAACTATTGGCTTCATTTAGTTTTTAAGCTCTGTTATTCTAAGAAACGCAATAATAGGAAAAAAAATGGAATTATTTAATTTATCTGGAAAAAGAGCATTAATTACTGGTTCAACAAAAGGAATAGGTGAAGCAATAGCGAAAAGGTTTGCTGAACATGGTGCGAAAGTTGTGATATCGAGCAGAAAAGAAGATATGTGTATAAAAATTAGGGATAAAATTAATAAAGAATTTCCTGATAGCGCTATTTCAATTCCATGCAATATTAATGAAAAAAATCAATTGGAAAATCTTGTAAATGAAACAAATTCAAATTTTGGAGGGATAGATATTTTAGTTTGCAATGCTGCATTAAATCCTTTTTTTGGATCTTCAATGGATATACCGGATGATGCTTTTGATAAAATTTTAAGTGCAAATATTAAATCTAATCATTGGCTATCTAATATGGTGCTACCTCAAATGATAGAGAGAAAAGAAGGTTCAATAATAGTTATATCATCTATAGGTGGTTTAAAAGGATCTGAAATGTTAGGAGCTTATAGTATTTCGAAAGCGGCTGATATGCAGTTAATAAGAAATATAGCTGTTGAGCAAGGACCAAATAACATTAGGGCAAATTGTATCTCCCCGGGAATTATAAAAACCAGATTTGCAAAAGCTTTATGGGATAACCCTGAAATTTTACAAAATACCACATCTAAAGCCCCTTTAAGAAGAATTGGCGTGCCAGATGAAGTTGCTGGAGCAGCAATATTTTTAGCAAGTGATGCAGGATCCTTTACGACAGGTCAAAATATTG
The DNA here is from genome assembly GCA_902537725.1 of uncultured PS1 clade bacterium. Lineage (GTDB taxonomy): Bacteria > Pseudomonadota > Alphaproteobacteria > MED-G09 > MED-G09 > MED-G09. Next base: position 2,585 of record CACBCD010000030.1, on the reverse strand, counting down.
TAATAGATGGAGGAGTAACAATCGCTTAAAAGATGAATATTTTAATTCTTGGAAAAAAAGGAGAGGCAATCCAACAAGATCTTCAGAGGAATCTTGATGACTCTTGGACAATATATAATTGGAATCCTGGAGAAAGCGAGGTTGATTTGTCAAATCTACTTGATAAAGCAGATATTGCAATAACTGGATCCGATGCACTGATTTATGGAGGTATTTTCAAATTTATATCTTCATCAAAAAACCTAAAACTTTTACAAATACCATTTGCTGGAGTTGACTGGCTTAATCCTGAGCTAATTCCAAAAAGTCTGATGGTAGCGAATGCTTCTGGCCATGAAATAGCAATGTCAGAATATATCATAAGCTGTGTTATGAACTTAAGTATAGATCTCTTAGCCACTCACTCTGATTTCAAATCCGGTTCATGGAAAAAAACTGGAACTTTATCAGATCCTAAAAGTATGCATGGTGAAGTTTTTGGTAAAAAAATAGGTATAATTGGGTATGGTCAGATTGGTATCGAAACAGCAGTAAGAGCAAAATCTCTTGGAATGAAAACATATGGTCTCAATAGAACAAAAAGAGGAAATACCCCTAATAATCTTGATTGGCATGGTTCATCAGATCAACTAGATTTTATTTTAAAAGAGAGTGATTTTTTAGTTTTAGCCTGTGACCTTAATAAAAGTACTAGAGGTCTTATTAACAAGAAGACATTATCACTCATGAGAGAAACCTCTTATTTAATAAATGTTGCAAGAGGCGAAGTTTGTGAAGAGGAAGATCTTTTTCTTGCCCTTAAAAACAGAGAAATCGCTGGTGCAGCAATTGATACTTGGTGGATATACCCTGATAGACCAAAAGACGGTGACTTGCCAGAAAAAGAGCCAAGACCATCCGATTTTCCTTTTCACAAACTAGATAATGTAATAATGACTCCTCATAATTCAGCTCATACTCAAGAGTCAGATATAAGAAGATCTAAATCAATTTTAGATAATTTATTAGATTTTAAAAAAGGAAAAAAACCACCAGGATTTGTTTTTTACGGAAATAAATAAAATTTTATGATAATGTTTAATAAAGAGAGAAAAAATGACAGAAGAAAAAGATAAGAAAACAGAAAGAATAACAGTCTTAGCAGAAGATTTTACTCCTGCAGCCATGGAGTTTCATAGAAAAAATATGAGTGCACGTGGTTATCGTATGGAAGGAACAATTGTTCCAAGAAGATTTCAAATGATAAGCGGTGTTGAGGATGCAAAAGACTTATTTGACGGCAAAGAATATTATGCCGTAACTTTTGTAAAAGAATAATTTATTCTAATATCTTACTTTTTAAAATATCTATAGTATCACTTTTCAATTCTAACTTTTTAATAACAAAATCCTCAATTGTTTCATGAGTTGAATAAATTTCTTTAAATGCAGCATTTATGTAATCAACCCTTGCTTCAAATAAAGGTTTTAACTTTTCTGATGCGGTATCTCTCCATTCTTCAGTCACTATTGGACCCTTAAAAAATTTATTAGTTAATAAATAATCTTCAATTATAATCTCTTTTTTAACCCCTAATAAACCTAAGACTAAAAGAGCACCAAAACCAGTTCTATCCTTACCCGCGAAACAGTGAAAAACTATAGGAATTTCTCCAAAAGCAATTAAATTTATAAAATCTCGATATTTTTCTTTATGTTGATGAACATACAAAACATAGTGATGTTGCATTTCTTGAGCTATTTCTTTACCAGTTACACCATCTTTTAATGATAGTTCTCGTAAATCTTTAGTACCAAGTGTTTTAATTGGAATATGTTTAAGAGCTGGTGTGGAGTTTCTTGAGAAAGGTGATGGAAATTCTTCAAGCTCATTATCACTTCTTAAATCACAAACAGTTTTAATGCCGATTTCATTAATTTTTTTTAAATCTATATCTGTTAAATGAGACAAATTATCTGAGCGATAAATAAGCCCGTGCTTTAATGTCATACCATCCTCGGTTTCATATCCACCTAGGTCTCTGAAGTTTGAAGCACCTGTTAAATTAATGTGTCTATCTGACATTATTTTATAATGTCTCCTTTTTATTAGATCTAATGGTAGCGGGGGAGGGATTTGAACCCCCGACACGCGGATTATGATTCCGCTGCTCTAACCAACTGAGCTACCCCGCCATAAAGCATTTATTCCATTAATGCTGTAAATTACCAGATGTCAAGACAAGCGATTATCGTATATCCATCCACCACCTAAAACTCTTGAACTATTTTTAAAATCATAGAATACACATGCCTGACCAGGTGATATCCCTTCTCTTAAACCAGAGTCTAATTTCACACTAATATTGTCTCCATTTGAGATAATATCTGCATTTTCAAGATCAAGAGTTGATCCGAACTTCACTTTAACTCTATGAGTTTTATTGACGAATTGTCCATCACCCAACCAATTTATATCTCTAATATATAAAGTTTCTTTCTTAAGATCATCTTTAGTACCTACAGTAACATCATAAGTAGATGGATTGATGTCAATCACGTATAAAGGTTCGCCGACTGCTATTCCTAAACCCCTTCTTTGACCA
>CACBCD010000029.1 GCA_902537725.1 uncultured PS1 clade bacterium | reverse complement strand
AAAATTATCTTCAGAAGTATCTATTCTTGCGCCCTTAACAATAATCTCTTTAACCTCGTTAGCAAAAGTGCTATTTAAGAACGAAATATTTGTCGAAAGTATAATAAATAAAAATAATTTGTTTAAGAAATTTTTCATCAAAACCTCACAAAAAAAATTTAAAAAAACAATGAGACTTCAAAAAAAGAAATTTTACATTGCAACTATTTTGTCGTTTCAAAGAAAATACCTTGTCCTAGAGACTAATCCCGGTCCTAGACAAACGACTTAATGGCAGGTTTCCTGGCTTAAAGATCAACACTTAGAATCGCCTTACCAGCATGAGCCAGTGGCATAATGATTCTTTGCTCCCTAAATACAGTTACGGGTATAGCACAGTATTTTAAACTGTTTCCCTCTTAGCTAAAAGCACCATTAATTTATGTTTTATCAGCCTTTTTTATAAAAACAATAAAAAAGTTTAATAATGTAGTTGACAAACCTGTGTTATATGTGTAACTTATGCATCATATGTAATATTTAAAAACCAATTTAAGGAGAAAACTATGAAAAATCAATATAGAGGAAGTCAAAATATAATTTCTGAAAAAAAAGTATCTCTAGATAAAGGCGTTTATAGAGGTGCTAGACATAATGGTTTTAAATTTGAGGAATTAAATTCTGACCAAAATCATAAAAAGATTTATAGAGGTCAAGTACAATAAATAAATAAACTGTTAATCTCCTCCAAAGAAAAGAAGAGGAGAAAACATTTATTACAAGTCAAGTATCAGACTATTATTTTAGAATACTTGGCCAAGTCAAAACTAAGTTAAGACCAATATAAAACTCTAACTGATAAGTTAGAAAAATTGAAAGATATTTAGAGATATAGATCAGTTTGTTGATTTCACCAGTTGAAATTAGAGATATATCTCTAAACATCTAAATATCGATTGATATAAAGATTATAATCATAATTACTTTATTTAAAATGGAGCGGGCGAAGAGATTCGAACTCTCGACCCTCACGTTGGCAACGTGATGCTCTACCACTGAGCTACACCCGCAATAATTAATGTGTGACATTATTTCAAAGTTAATAAGATGTAAATAACATTGGTTAAGATTTATACATATTTTATAAAGCTGTTCTATTATTCTTCATAATTATGTATTATAAAAAAAGGGAAAATGAAAAAACAAGATCAAAGAATACAATTAGTGGCCTCTACTGAGTTTAGAAACGATGTTGATAAATGGCGAAGAGAACAGACCGATTTGCCCTCTCACTCTGAGGCAATTAGAAGACTTGTTAAAATAGCCTTACGCTCTGGGGATAGTGAAACAATGAAAATGATAACAGCAATAATTAGACCTCATAAATATGAAGATGTAAGAAATGCATTAATAGATATTGGAATTGAAGGGCTTTCTGCAACAGAAATAAGAGGATTTGGTAGACAAAGAGGACAAACTGAGATTTACAGAGGCGCAGAATACAAAACAACTGAAGTTCCAAAAATCAAAATCGAAATTGTTATACCGGCAACTAAACTAGATCAGGTTGTAAATATTATAAGTAAAAGCTCTGAAACCGGTAAAGTTGGAGATGGAAAAATATTTGTAAGCAATATAGACCAGGCAATAAGAATAAGAACCGGTGAAACTCAAGACGACGCTCTCTAAAAATGGAAATAGAAAACTTTAACAATAATTCAGAGGATGTTTCTATGAATGGAAATTCTTTGATAATAGATGTTATTACAGATAACTTCATGACTGATGTAATAGAACAGTCAAAAGAGACGCCTGTAATTGTTGATTTTTGGGCACCGTGGTGTGAACCGTGTAAACAACTAACTCCAATAATTGAAAGAATAATAAAAGAAAAAAATGGCAAAGTTATTCTAGCTAAAATGAATATAGATGAGTCTCCAGAAGTCGCTCAACAATTAAAAATCCAGTCAATACCAGCTGTAATGGCTTTTAATGATGGTCAACCCATGGATGGCTTTATTGGTGTTCAGTCTGAAAAAAATATTATTGAATTTGTTAATAAAATTAGTTCGTTGAAAAATTCCTCAACTATTGAGGAAAACATATCTGCTGGTAAGAAATATATGAATGAAGGTGATATTGAAACAGCAACTCTGGTATTCTCAGAAATACTTAAAATTGAACCTGATAATATTTCAGCAAAATCACTTTTGGCAAGATGTCTTATAAAAAACGATCAATTAAATGACGCTGAAAAAATTATTGACAGCCTCCCAGTTGGTGCAGAGAGCAATCAGGATTACATTTCAGTCCGATCTGAATTAGAAATATTTAAAAATGCAAAAAATAATCCTATCTCTGACAATGAAGAGCAAGAACTAAGAAATAATATCGATAAGCAGCCTGAAAATTATCAACTCAGGTTAGATCTTTCAAAAATACTAATGGCTAAGGGTGAAAATGAAGAAGCAATTAATCAATTATTAAGAATAATCGAAGTTAACGCAAAATGGAATGATGGTGAAGCTAGAAAACAGCTTATTGAAATTTTTAATATTCTTGGTAATGAAAATATTCTAGTAACTGAAGGTAGGAAAAAGCTGTCATCAATGCTATTTAGTTAATAATGAAATCATTTAAAGAATTTAAAAATATTAATGAACTTCCACCAAAGGTTTCGGTCTTCCCTTTGGCAGGGGCCTTGTTGCTTCCAAGAACACAATTACCCCTTAATATTTTTGAGAATAGATATCTGGAAATGGTTGATGACGCAATGTCAAATAATAGAATAATAGCAATGGTCCAATCAAATAAAGATGATAATAATACACTTTATAAAACTGGGTGTTTAGGCAAAATTACCTCCTATAGTGAGGTTGCTAATAGTAGGATTTTAATTACATTGTCTGGTGTTTGCAGGTTCAATATTGCTTCAGAACTTGAGGTAGTAACACCATATAGACAGTTTCAAGTAAATTATGAAAATTTTTCAACTGACCTCGTAAAGGGGCATGGTGAAGAAGAGGTTGAAAGAGAAAAACTTATTGAGTCCCTTAAAAAATATCTTGAACACAATAATTTGACTATCGATTGGAATGCTATTGATAATTCATCGACAGAATTACTTGTAAACTCATTATGTATTCTCAGTCCTTATAAACCAAGAGAAAAGCAAGCATTGCTTGAAGCTGAAACATTATCCAAAAGAAGTGAGATGTTGATAGCTATGACGGAAATGTCTATGTCATCGGGTCCAAGTACAGAACAAATACAGTGAGGTATTATGAGTAAAGAAATAGATCCAAAATTATTAGAAATACTCGTTTGTCCATTAACTAAAGAAACATTATTGTGGGACAGCGAAAAGAATGAATTAATAAGTAAAAAAGCAGGTATAGCTTATCCAGTTAAAGATGGTATTCCTATAATGCTACCCGATGAAGCTAGAAAAATTGACTAAATAATATTTGAACCAGGCTTTAAACCATTTAATAAATTAGGTCTTTTTAGGGCTCCTCCAGAAGCTTCATTTAATAAAAAGAGTTTTAATGGTTTATAGTTATCAGCTAACTTCATTATGTTTCTTCTAAGCCCTTTTGCTAATGAAGAATCTGAACGGTAAATTGAGTTTAAAAAACCAATGCTATTGATTAAAGCCTCTGATTCAATTTTTCTTTTTTTATCAAGCAATGAAATTGATGGGCATTGAAACAAATCTAAACCAAGTTTCTCGGATTCCGCAAAGGCATCTGCAATATAAGCAATATCTCTCAAGCTTTGATTCCATGCTTGACCTGCCATAGGGTGCATAGCCCTGAGGGCATCACCAACAAATAATGCACCATTTGATACTGCATTAACGCCACTTAATTTTTTTAATACAAAAGAACTTGGGCCTTTTGAAATACTAATTTTTCCAAGATAGTCCGAACAAAGATTATTGAGACTATCCTCAAGATCTTTTTTTGATGATATAAGTGAAGAAATATTATCGGTTTTTTCAGTCCAGACTAGAGAGCTATAATTATTTCCCCTTTTATTAATCATTGGAAGTAAGGCAAGAGGTCCATTTTTTTGAAAAAATTGAAACGCATAACCTTTATGGCCTTTTGAATGTCTTAATGTTGCGGATATGGCTGTTTGTCCATATTCAAAAAAATTATACTTAACATTATATATATTTTGTAAATCTCTATCTAAAACCTCAGTGAAAATTAAAGCTTTAGACAGCAAACATTCATTATTATTTAAAATTATTTTTGAAAGGTTGTCTTCTTTTTGAA
>CACBCD010000028.1 GCA_902537725.1 uncultured PS1 clade bacterium | reverse complement strand
CTGGGAAGAAAAAGGACCTGAACCACTTCCTATGCCTTTACAATCTCTTGTTAGTGAGCCTGCGCTAAAAAAAATAGATAAGCTATCCCAAAGTGGGCATAAGGGTGCAAAAGATTTAGCTACCTATTGGGTAGGTCAAGGTGTAGGTCTCATGGATCAACCTATGAGTGCAGGAGCTGTTGTTCAGGATTTTAAAAAAGATTTTGCAGAGGCCTATGAAAGACTAAATCATTTCTTTGAGTAATATAGAAATTATCCTATGAAAATATTTTTTACTATTCTCTTAATTTTTATAACCTTAATTATATTATTTTTTTCCTATCTTTTTTTTACAAAACCACCCCGAATGCCTTTTATAGGCCATTTTTTTGATAAAGTTGGTTATGGTTCGTTATATTATTTGGATAAACCAAATAGGTCTTTAATTTATAGTAAAAAAAATAATATAAATTTAAAGTTACATTTTTTTGAACCATCACAAAAAGAATCAAAATCAACTCTTTTACTTTTTCATGGAGGTGCTTGGGCATTTGGATCGTCTTACTCTCTTTTTAAAATTTGTAGTGATATTTCTAGTCAAGGAATTACCTGTATAAGCGCTGATTACAGAATTGCTCTTAAACATAACTCTAAAGTAAAAGACTCAATGGATGATGCAAGAGCGGCTTATCAATGGATAATATCTAATGCAAAGGAATTAAATATTGATCCAGACAATATATTTGTTGGAGGTGGTTCATCAGGCGGTCAATTAGCAGCATCGTTAGCAATGATACCTGATAAAAATAATAAAACTATTGAAAAAATTAAGGGATTAGTTTTGTTAAATCCTGCACTAAATACTTCTGTCTTAGATAGGGAAATACCAGATAATATTGAGGAAAGAAGAAAAAAACTTTGGTTATTTGTGAAAAAACTTTTCGATAGTAATTTTGAAAAATTTTCACCTTCAAATTATATTAGAAAAGATCTTCCGCCTTCAATAATTTTACATGGTGATTCAGATAAAACAATTCCAATAGAAATCATAGAAAAATTTTCAAATGATATGATCGAAAAAGGAAATATGGTAAAATTCCTAAAGTGGGACAACAAAGGTCATCAATTTTATAGGTGGGATAAAGAAGCTTATCCTGAGGTAATAAGTGAATTAATTAAATTTATGAAGGAGAATTAAAATGCCACTAAAAATATCCATTTTAGGTTCAGTTGTATCAATTATTCTGGGATTTTCAGTAGCTTATATTGTTGGTCAAAATAGTATGGATTTTTTTGGTTTCCCCCTACTTATTTTTTGTTTCCTTTATTCCTATATAGTTCATTGGATTTTTTTTATTCATGCTTATATCTTTCAAACCGAGCATTATTTTGATGCAACTGGAAGCTTTACTTATATAAGCTTGTCAGTAATTCTAATTCTCAACTCTGTATTTAACCCAGATTTTCAAGATTTGAACCCTTATACTTATTTAATCGGAATAATGGTTATTTTATGGTCTCTAAGGCTTGGAATATTTTTATTTAAAAGAGTAAAAGATGTTGGTCAGGATGTTAGATTTATAGAAATGAAAAAAGACTTTTTCTGGTTTTTTATGACTTGGACTTTGTCTGGCTTATGGGTCTTTCTAACATATGTAGCTGGTTTATCGGCGATGACATCTATAAATTTAATAGAAAATATGAGCTCATATCATTTTATTTTCATGTTTATAGGATTTTTATTGTGGGTTCTGGGTTTTATAATAGAGATATTGGCGGATAATCAGAAAAAAATATTCCGGAAAAATCCTATAAATAAGGGTAAATTTATTAGCTCTGGTCTTTGGGCTTGGTCTCGACACCCTAATTATTTTGGCGAGATTATTTTATGGTTAGGTGTATCAATTATAGCTTTCCCTTCGATGGAAGGTGGAGAATTTTTAGGATTAATTTCACCAATATTTGTTTATGTACTGCTAACAAAAATCAGCGGAATACCAATGTTGGAAAAGAGTTCTGATAGTAAGTGGGGAACAAATGAAGATTATATAAAATATAAAAAAAATACACCCATATTATTACCAAAAAAACCAATCTCTAATTAGTTACAAGATCATTTTTTAAGTATCTACCAGCCATATAATAATGGAAAGCGCACCATATCTTAAGTGAGGCAAATATTAACAAGCTATATCTTAAAGATTCTTTTCCATATTCAGATTGAAGAATATCGCTAACAATTCCAACTGCCGACGGACCAAATCCTAAACCAATTATATTTATAATAAATAACAAAATTGCAGCTGCAACTGATCTCATTTTTAGTTCAACCACTCCTTGTGTCTGACTAAATGTAGCTGCTTGATAAAAATTACCTAAAGCAACGGGTATTATTAGCCATAAAAGCGATGTATTAGCTGTTGGGCTCATATAAACAAGATAATATAATGGTGCCGTAACACCCATAGCAATTGCAGCTATCCATAGAGACCACCTAACATCCTTTGATCCAAAATAGTCTGATAAATAGCCACCAAGAAAAATTCCTAAACCACCCGGTAAACCAAGAATTAATCCCAAATACCAGCCTACATCACTAGAGGGCATTCCATATGAGCGCTGGAAAAATGATGGTAGCCAATTAATTCCTCCATAACCAACAAAAGCTGCAAGAGAGGCTGCAAAAGCTAAATGACGAAATGACTTTTTTCTAAGAAGATATGATATTGTTTCATAAATAGTGGGTTGGTTTTCGGATGCAACCTTACCTTCGGCTTGTCCTCTGATCGGCTCTTTGACTGTAAAACGAAATAGTATAGCAATTAATATGCCTGGAACCCCAACAATAAAAAAAGCAGCCCTCCAACCAAACATTTCGTCGATCCACCCTCCGGCAAATAAACCAAACATAATACCAAACGGAATTCCTAATGAGTAAATTCCTAGAGCAGTTGATCTTTTGTTTGCAGGAAAATAGTCTGAAATCATTGAATGAGCAGGGGGACTACATCCAGCTTCACCAATACCAACACCTATTCTAGCAAGGAGTAAATGTAAGAAGTTTTGGGCCAAGCCAGAAATCGCAGTCATTAAGCTCCATATAGCTAAAGATATTGAGATTAGATTTCTTCTATTTCCTCTATCAGCGTATTTTGCAATTGGAATACCTAATGTCGCATAGAATGCTGCGAATGCAAAACCAGATAATAATCCTAGAGATGTATCAGATAAGTTTAAGTCTGTTTTTATGGATTGTAGAAGAATTGATAATATATTTCGATCAATGAAATTGAAGGTATAAACAATAACTAAAATTCCGAGAGCATAATTTCTTACTGATTGTGATTTAATATTTTCTGAAGCAGTATCTGACATATTTCCCCTCTAAAATAGATATATAAATATATAAAATTAATTTATTAATACTAGGGAAATATAATTAAATATTATTAATTAATAAAAGGTGGTAAAAAAATTTACCACCTTAAATTTTTGATAGCTCTTAAAATTATGAATTTAAAAGACTTTCTTTACTAGTCAAAGGAATTTTCTTTGGCTTTTTATTCTCAGGAATTACTCTTTGTATTCCAATGTAAAGTATGCCATTGGATAGAGCAGCACCTTGAACAACCATGTCTTCTGATAAAACAAATTTTCTATTGAAATTTCTTGATGCAAGACCTTGATGAATTAAATTTTCATTCATTTCATCAGATTTTTTTCCATCTATTGTTAGGTTTTGTTCCGAAACTTCAATATCAATATCTTTTTCATCAAAACCTGCTACTGCTAGCTCAATACTGTATTTATCTTCAGGTAGCTTTCTAATATTATATGGTGGATAATTAGTGTTTTGAGCTTTTGAATTTGCTAATATCGATAGCGTATCAAAAGTTCTATCAAACCCTACCATGAAAGGAGAGAGATCTCTCCAAATTGTTTCTATTCTAGTATTCATTTTTTACTCCTTTTAAAGCAAGTTATTAAATTTAGGACCCTTAATGGCATCCATGATTTTAAGATGGTAAAATTAATTTTGTTTTCAAGAGTAATAAGAATACTTTTTTTTTATTTTTTTTGTAATAATATTTAATAATTGCGACAAAAATACAATGGATTTAATTAGATACCTCTGATAATACATATTATTAAGTATTCAAGATTTGAAGATTCTTACTAGTGTCTTAATTTGTGTCAATTAATTTAGGAAAGATTAAAAATATGGATTTAAATTTTACAAAAGCTGATCAAGAGTTCAGGAATGAAGTGCGTGAATTTATTGCAGAAAATTTTTCGTCAGAAAATAATTCAGGTCAAAATATTGAAAAATACCATGAAGTTACTTCTGATGAAATGAAAGAAGGAATACTTTCATGGCATAAAACTCTTTATAAAAAAGGCTGGATAGCACCTCATTGGCCTGTTGAGTATGGTGGTGTTGATTGGTCTATTACTCAGAGATATATATGGGATCAAGAATGTGCTAATGCCGGAACAACCCCATTAATACCCTTTGGATTAACTATGCTAGGGCCTGTTATTATAGCTTTTGGTAACGATCACCAAAAAGACTGGGTTCTAAAAGGTATTTTATCAGGGGATGACTGGTGGTGCCAAGGTTATTCTGAACCAGGTGCAGGATCTGATCTTGCAAGTCTAAGAACAAAAGCTGAAAGAGATGGCGATCATTATGTTGTAAATGGTCATAAAATATGGACTACTTTAGCCCAATATGCCGATTGGATGTTTTGTTTAGTGAGAACCTCAAATGAGGGTAAACCTCAGGAAGGTATTTCCTTTTTATTAATTGATATGAATACCCCAGGTATTGAAGTTAAGCCAATAATTACAGTTGACGGTGGTCATGAGGTAAATGAAGTTTTTCTTGAGGATGTAAGAGTACCTGTT
>CACBCD010000027.1 GCA_902537725.1 uncultured PS1 clade bacterium | reverse complement strand
ACAAAAGAAATTTGTAAAAAATACGATATTCCAACAGCAAAATTTAAAACCTTTGATGATGAAACATCTGCTTTAGAATATCTTAAAGAGCAATTATTCCCTATCGTTATAAAAGCTGACGGATTAGCAGCAGGAAAAGGTGTAATTATTGCAGAAAGCTATAAAGAGGCAGAAAAAGCAGTTAAAGAAATTTTTTCAGGGCTTTTTAATGATGCAGGAAAAGAAATAGTTATAGAGGAATTCTTAATTGGTGAAGAAGTAAGTTATTTTATAATTGCAGATGAAGATAATTTTATAGAATTAACTAGTGCTCAAGATCATAAAAGAATTGGTGTAGGTGATACTGGTCCAAATACTGGAGGAATGGGTGCTTATTCCCCTGCCCCATTAATGAATAGAGAATTAGAGGAAATAACTATTAATAAAATTATAAAACCTACATTAAAAGCCATGAAAGATTTAGGATGCCCGTATACAGGTATTCTATATGCTGGTTTAATGATAACAAAAGAAGGTCCAAAGCTTATTGAGTATAATGTAAGGTTTGGCGATCCAGAATGTCAGGTAATTTTACCGAGATTAAAATCTGACCTATTAAGCTTAATAATAAGTAGCTGTAAAAACTCTTTAAAAAAACAAACTATTGAATGGGATGATAGGTTTGCTCTAACCATAGTCATGGCGTCAAAAGGTTACCCAAACGATTATAAAACTGGTTATGAGATAAATGGTATAAAAAAAGCTACTAATCAAAGAGATATTTATATTTATCATGCTGGAACAAAAAAAGTGAATGATATAACTCAAACAAATGGTGGAAGAGTTCTCAATATAACAAGTTTAGGAAAAACAGTTAAAGAAGCAAATAAAAGTGCTTTAAGCGCTGTTAATATGATAAACTGGGATGGTTCTTATTTTAGGAATGATATTGGATGGCGTGCGATTAAAAGAGAGGAAAATGGGTAACAATGAAGATATAACATCTACCGAAAAATTTACAGGAACAATGGATGTACAAGAAAAACTAAAGTTTCCTGAAAAAAAATTAGAGGAGTACTTATCTGATACAATTCCAGGTTTCGAGGGAAGCTTATCGGTAAAAGAATTTAAGGGTGGGCAGTCGAACCCGACATATCAATTAATTACACCAAATAAAAAATACGTACTAAGAAGAAAACCACCTGGTAAACTTTTACCATCAGCACATGCAGTCGATAGAGAATACAGGGTTATTACTGCCCTAAACTCAGTTAATTATGCTGTCCCTGAAACATTTTGTCTTTGCGAAGATGAGTCAATAATAGGAACAATTTTCTATGTAATGGAAATGGTCGACGGAAGGATCATCTGGGAGCCAACAATACCAAATTCTTCCCCAAAAATTAGAAAAGAAATTTTTAAAGCCAAAAATAAAACTTTAGCAGATCTTCATAATATTAATTATAAAAAAATTGGGTTAGATAGTTTTGGAAAACCAGGTAATTATTTTTCTCGGCAAATTTCTAGATGGACTAAGCAGTATATTGCCTCTGAAACAGAAAATATTAATGAGATGCAATCCTTAATAGAGTGGCTACCCAAAAATATTCCTGGTAAAGATGAGACATCTATTGTGCATGGAGACTATAGAATAGATAATATGGTTTTACACCCATCAGAGTCAAAAGTTTTAGCTGTTCTTGATTGGGAACTATCAACATTAGGGCATCCCCTAGGAGATTTTACTTATCACCTAATGCAATGGTTTATGCCTGAAGTAGAGGATGGCGCAGGAACACAATCATTGGCAAATGCAGACTATAAAGAATTAGGAATTCCTGATGCAGATGATTATGTAAAAATGTATTGTGAACAAACGAATAGAAAGGAAATTGATAACTTAGATTTTTATCTTGCATATAACTTCTTTAGGTTAGCTGGAATTCTTCAAGGAATACTTGGAAGAGTAAGGGATGGAACAGCGGCAAGTGAACATGCTCAAGAAAGAAGTAATAGAGTAAGACCTTTAGCTGAAGCTGGATGGTTGTATGCTCAAAAAGCAGGGGCTATATAATCACTTAGAAATTATTCTTGTTCCTTCTTGAACGCCTATTACTACTTTTTTTGTTAAATCTATAAATAATCCATTCTCAAATACACCAGGAATTAAATTAAGTGTTTGCTCAATAATATTTGGATCACTTATTAATCCTACTGATAGGTCATAAATATAATTTCCTCCATCGGTAATAAAAATATTTTTATCATCCTTTCTTAAATCTATTGTTCCCTCATAACCAATTTTATTTAGTTTATTAATAATCCTAAGACTTGTTACTTCGTGCTCATACGGTGATACTTCTATAGGTAATTTAAAATCACCTAACTTATCCACTAACTTACTTTCGTCGGCTATTATCAATAGTTCATCAGAGTTGAATGCAATAATCTTTTCTCTTAAAAGAGCTCCACCTCCGCCTTTTATCAAAGATAGATCATTGTCAATTTCATCAGCTCCATCAATTGTTAGATCAAGTGTTTTTACGCTCTCAAGAGTAGTTAATGGTATTGATAATTTGTTTGATAAATCTCTTGTTTTTTTTGAAGTTGGTACACCACATATATTTAAACCATTTTTAATTTCTTTGGATAATAAAATAAGGAACTCATCAACGGTTGATCCGGTCCCTAGTCCAAGATTCATTCCATCTTTAACAAAACTTATCGCCTCTTTAGCTGCGTTTATTTTCATTTGTTTTGACACTAAATTTCTCCAGAACCAGCTTTCATTTTGTGAGCTTTTTCTATTTTAAGATAAGCATTATTTATAACTGCAAGTTTTTCATTAGCCATGCCCAATAGTTCTTTCGGTACACCTTTTGAGATTAATTTATCAGGATGATTTTCTGCTGCCAGTTTTTTCCACTGTGACTTTGCTATTTTAAGATTACTTCCACTTTCCAAACCAAGAATTAACCATGGATCATCATTTTCTGCAGCCATATGGCTGGCCCTAATTCTAGCAAAATCTGCTGCAGAAAAACCAAAAATTCCAGCAACTTTTTCTAAAAATATTATTTCGTTTTTATTTACTGGCCCATCAGCCTTTGCAACATGAAAAAGTGCATCAATTACATTTTCCAACACATGTAGATTATTTTGAAAGATAGAAGATATTTGTTCTGCATATATGTCATATCCTGCAACATCCTCTCTAGCCAAATTATATACTTTAAGAACATTTTTTAGTTCATTTTCTGGTAAATCGTGAAGAATTTCTCTAAATGCAGAAAATTCTTTATTAGAAATTTTTCCATCAGCCATAGACATTTTTGCAGAAAGTGCGATTAAAGCTATCGCAAAAGCAACATCTTCATCGTTTTTGTCTAAAACATAATGACCAGCAACTGCACCAACAACTGCACCAAAAATTCCACCAACTAAGTATCCAGCAGTAACGCCTGCGAGCTTACCCCAAACTGACATAAATTTTAAAATATATGAGTCGTATTAAAATTTCTCTGATAAAATATATGAAATTATAATCCTAATACGGCTTTTGAAATAATATTCCTCTGTATTTCGTTTGAACCAGCATAAATGGTGGTTTTTCTTCCATTTAAGTAAGATGGAGTAATCGTCATAGCATACTCAGGTCCTATAGAAGGTTCATTTACATTTGCAAAAGTATCGTAAACAAAAGGGGATGACCAATAACCAATAGCCTCCACTGATAACTCTTGTATCTTTTGCTGAAGCTCTGTACCTCTACATTTCAAAATAGAAGACTCTGGACCTACTCTTTGACCAGCAGAAAGAGCAGAGAAAATCCTTAACTCTACAAACTCTAAGGCCTGAACTTCAATCTCACATTGATTTAATTTATAAATAAAATCCATATCATTTATAAGATATTTACCGTTTCCAGTAGAAGTATCTTTTGCAATATCCTTTAGCTTTTGTATACCTCTATATAATGATGGTGAATAAGAGTTACCTCTTTCAAACTCAAGAAGGTATTTGGCATAAGTCCATCCTTTATTCTCTTCCCCGACTAGATTTTCTTTAGGCACTTTGACATCTTCAAAAAATACTTGATTTACCTCTTGATAAGGAGATGGAGATTGATCAAGTGTTATTAATGGTCTGACATCTATTCCAGGAGATTTCATATCAATTAAGAGAAAGGAAATACCCTCTTGTGGTTTTTCTGTTTTAGATGTTCTAACGAGACAAAAGATCATATCAGCATGTTGAGCAAGGGTTGTCCAAATTTTTGTTCCGTTTACTAAATAATGATCACCCTTATCTTCAGCTTTGCATTGAAGAGAAGCCAAATCAGAACCAGATCCTGGTTCTGAATAACCCTGACACCACCAAACTTTTGTAGAGAGGATATCAGGCAGATATTTTTTCTTTTGTTCTTCTGTACCAAATTCCATTAGTACGGGTGCTACCATTGAAAGACCAAAAGGAATTGTTCTCGGTGCACCTGCATGAGCCATCTCTGTCTCAAAAATATATTTTTGTGTTGTTGTAAAACCTGGACCACCATGCTCCTCAGGCCAATTTGGAGCAATCCAGCCTTTTTCATATAATGACTTTTGCCATTTAAGGTGCAATTCTTTACTAGCAGATCCATTTTTCGATCTCGCCAATTCATCCTTCATTTCTTGAGTGTATGAAACTTTGATAAAATCTCTTACTTCATTTCTAAAATCTATATCATCCTGATTAAAATCTAAATCCAAAATATACTCCTTTTATTTTCCTTTAAAATCACCATCTCTTTTTTCAAAGAAAGCTGATAAAGCTTCTTGATGATCATCTGTGAGATGCATTAGTGCTTGCATGCTTGCAGACATTTCTAAAATATTATCAAAACTTGCACCCATTCCTTCTCTCAAAAGTTTTTTACTCATCCTTAGAGCGTCTGGAGGTTGTTTAATAATTGATGAAGCTATTTCATTTGCCTCTTTCAAAAGATCATCTGATTTATAAAAATCACTAATTAATCCCCAC
>CACBCD010000026.1 GCA_902537725.1 uncultured PS1 clade bacterium | reverse complement strand
GGTGAAAATAAAGTTCAAGAAGCTGAAAAAAAGTGGTCAGATACCTTGTCCAGGAATAAAAATATTGAGTTGCACATGGTTGGTCCAATTCAATCAAATAAAATTAAGTCGGCAATTAAAATTTTTTCCGTTATTCATTCTATTGAGAAAATTAAGACCCTAAAAATAATAAATGAGAGTCTATCTACAGATTCCAGGTTAAAACAGCTATTTCTTCAGGTTAATATATCCAAAGAAAGCTCAAAAAGCGGAATCTATATCGAAGAAATGGACAATTTCTTTAACGAAGCGAAAAAATATTCAAAGATTGGTGTCAGTGGTTTAATGACCTTGCCTCCGCTAGATGAAGAACCTTCGTTGTATTTCGCGCTATTAAATAAACTATCATCAAAGAATATGCTAAAATACTTAAGTATGGGTATGAGCAGTGACTTTGAAACAGCAATTGCACTAGGCTCAACTCACATAAGGGTTGGGGAGGCTATAATGGGGCCAAGGGAATAAAAGTTGACAATTAAAACCTTCCTTTTTTCTGACGACGAATTTTTTAACTCAATTATTGAGGAACAATTTTCTTCATTACAAGGATATGATTTAACTGTTTTTAATAAAATAACAAATACTACAAAGGCTCACCAGTTTGAAAAAGATGATATCGTTTTATTTTATTCAATGGAACAAAATGAAATTCTAAAAATTAAAAACTTTTTATCTCAAAGTTCTTATTCTTTTCCTGCAATTATTTTTGGATCTTTCGAGGAAGTTTCAGCTTTGGAAAAAAATTCTTTTATATTTTTTGATACTCCATTTAATTTTTTTGAATTATTAAAAAATATTGAAAATATAATTCTTCAAAGAGATATAATTGAATACTCTAACTTAAAATTTAAAAAATTAAATTTAGATATGAATGCTAGGATTATAAAAGACCTGAATAAAACAGTAAGACTTACTGATAAAGAATCAAAAATTCTTTGGCATTTAATCGATGCTAAAGGTGCTACAATAACTCATGACTATTTATTAAATAAAATTTGGGGTTATAAAAAAAATATCGAAACAAAAACATTAACAACACACATATATACAATTCGAAAGAAAATTATTCCATTTAGAGACATTTTGTCTGTTGAAAGTTCAGAAGATGGATATTATTTAAAATAATCATAGCTTAAAGTCTGCAATTAGTGGTGAATGATCCGATGGTCTATCCCATCCTCTTATTTCCTTTTTAATAGAGGCTTTTATTAATTTTTTGTTTAATTTTGGAGTAATCCAAATATGATCAAGCCTTCTTCCTCTATCTGATATTTCCCAGTTTTTTGACCTATAGCTCCACCAACTATAAAGCTTTTCTGAAAGGGGATGAAATTTTCTTAACGCATCGATAAAATCAATTGAACTTTGAAATTTTTCAAGTTTTTCTACTTCAATAGGTGTGTGACTTACAATTTTTAATAACTGTTTATGTGACCAAACATCATTTTCGTGGGGGGCAATGTTAAGATCGCCAACCAGTACGGTATATGGATACTTATGATGTGTCTTTAAATAATTTGTCGCCTCATCTAGAAAATCTAATTTGTGTTTAAACTTTTCATTAATCTTTGGATCGGGCTCATCACCGCCAGCGGGTACATAGAAATTATGAACATTAAGTAAACTATTTTTTATTTTTAATTGAAGAGAAATATGTCTACCATCGTGTTTGTTACAAAAGTCTTTTTGCTCAACTTTATTAACTGGAAGATCAGTTGCTATGCAAACACCATGATAACCTTTAATACCATTTGTATGTATATTTGAAAGACCCAATGTTTCTAAATCGTTGAATGGGAAAAGCTCATTGGGGCATTTGGTTTCTTGTAAGCAAACTACATTTGGCTTATAAATTTTGATAATTTTTTTTAATGTATCTATTCTGAGTCTAACAGAGTTAATATTCCAACTTAGTAAACGAATATTCATGTATGCTCTTAATTATGAGTCTAAAATATTATCCCACATTTCTTCGATCATCATTTCATAATCAAAGTCTAATATGGCTGAGGTATCTTCGTAACGTTCCATAATTTGTGCATTTGGAAAAATCGTTGAGTCCTCTTTATAGCTTTTCTTTGCTATATCTAGTGCCATAATATTTGGGGTAGCAGTTTGAAGATTTTCAACAATTGATCTTGAATTTTTTGGATCAAGCATTGAATTTATTACTGAATGGCTCTCTTCATATTTTTGTGATGCTTTAGAGATACAAGCACAGTCTTGCCAAATTAAACTTCCCTCTCTAGGAAATGTAAATCCAATATCATCGTTATTAATTTTTTTAAATTCTTCATTGCTTAGGATTGCTAAATCAACTTCGCCGTTAATTAAGAGCTCTTTACCATTTTTCTTTCCAAAATCTTTAATATTTTCTTTCTGACGTTTCAAAAGTTTTTCAGCTTGATTAATCCACATAGGGTCATTTGTATTTAAGCTAACTCCCATATATTTTAGTGCTATTTGAATTAATGTTCTTCCATCACCTAAAAGAGCAATTTTTCCTGCATATTTATCTGAGTCTAGCAACCATCTCCAAGTTGATGGAGGTTCAGAAAATTGATTTTTTCTGTAAGCAATACCTATTGCCCCATAGGATAGAGGAATAGTGTGTTTTCTATCCTTATCAAAGGCAGAATTGTTGAATTTTGGATCAATAAAAGAGCTATTAGGTATAAGATCTTTATTAAGTTCAGCAATTTTACCATCATCAATTAGACCTTCAATATAGGAGTCTCTTCCTATTAAGATATCATAATTATTATCGTTAAAATTAGTATTTGTGTTTGAGGTATAAGTAATGGAGTTAATTGATGAATTAATATTTTTTTGAAAATTTGATATTAATTTTTCTGATAAAAAATCAATAGGAGATCCAATATTTAAAATTGGATTTTCTTCCTGTGAAAATAAATATGATGGTCGTAGAATAATTCCTGCTGATATTAAGCCTATTCCAGAAATAAATTTTCTTCTTGTAGTATTTGTTATTTTCATTTTCTTAATCATTTTTACCCACCTTTTCAACGATGTACATTCTTACCAATAATAAGTAAGAGTTTCTATATTTTTATTAATAAGTTTTATTTTATTTCGAAAAAATTGTCCAATAATGGATTAATCGTTCTAATTTTTGAAAAAAATATCGTTGTCTCTTTTTTTTGTGCATCAATGATTTTCCACTGTCTAAGGATCGGCTGAGGATAGTCGGCTGAAATAAAGATTGAATTTCTCTCAGAATTTTTTTTCGTTCTTAGTTCTAAGGTTGCTATCCTACCTTGTATTTCTAATCCATTAACATGATAGCTTTCCAAGGATAAATCTTTTGAAAGAAGTTTTGAAAGAGGACTATCCTCTAATGAATAATAATTTATTTTACTATTTCTCTTCTCTTTAATTGCAAAAATACCTTTATTTATAATTATCAACATTTCAGAAGGGCTAAAGTATTCAAATCTTAAAGATCCTTTACCGTTTGAATAAAAAATACCTTTTGTTATATTTCCAATTTGATCTATTTGTGTAAAGCTACCTTCTATATTACCTAGGCTTAGAAAATATTGCTCTAAAGAAATAACCCATTCATTTTTATTAATTTTGTCGGATTCTTTTGATTGAGCAATAATCGTTAAAATAATTAGTGTTAAAATTATTCTGAAAAAGTTTTTTATTATTATCATTTTTCTAAAATTTCTCTTTTTCCTTGATTATTTGGTTCTGATATAATTCCTTTTTCTTCCATCTCCTCAATTATACGCGCAGCTCTATTATAACCTATTTGTAATTTTCTTTGAATGTAACTAGTAGATACTCTTTTATCTTTCAAAATAACCTCGACTGCTTGGTTAAATAGTTCATCATTAGACTCATTTGTTTGGGTGCTTGAACTTATTTCACCCTCCTCCTTTGTTAATGATTCTATATATTCAGGAGTTTCTTGATCTTTAATGAAACGTACGACATCCTCAACTTCATTGTCAGATACAAATGGGCCATGCACCCTTATAACTTTTCCTCCATCTGACATATAGAGCATATCGCCTCTTCCAAGAAGCTGTTCAGCTCCCATTTCATTTAAAATTGTTCTACTGTCAATTTTCGATGCAACCTGAAAAGCAATTCTTGTAGGAAAATTAGCTTTTATTGTACCTGTAACAACATCTACCGAAGGTCTTTGTGTTGCCATTATTAGATGTATGCCTGCGGCCCTTGCTTTTTGAGCAAGACTTTGGACTAAATGCTCAATATCATTTCTTGCAACTAACATAAGATCAGCCATTTCATCAATGACTACAACTATAAAAGGCATTTTTTTAGGTTCTATTTGCTCTTCTGAATAAAGTGGTTGTCCAGTTTCATTGTCATAACCAGTATGAATTTTTCTTTTAAATTTTTTACCTTTTCTTTGATATTCTTCAGCTTTTTTATTAAAAGCATCCATTGTTCGTACTGATAGCTTTGACATCCTGTTATATCTATCATCCATTTCTCTAACGACCCATTTTAACCCTACTACAGCCTTTTTAGGATTTGTGATTACTGGTGTTAAAAGATGAGGTATTCCATCATAAACCGAGAGCTCAATCATTTTTGGATCCACCATAATTAAGCGACAATCTTCAGGTTTAAACTTATATAAGATAGATAAAATCATTCCATTTATCCCAACTGATTTACCTGAGCCAGTTGTTCCTGCTATCATTAGGTGAGGCATTCTTGATAAATCAGTAATAGTAGGTTCACCCCCAATATTTTTACCTAAGCTAAGAGCAATACCTTCCTCTTTGTTTTCAAATTTATCACTCTCAAGAATTTCTTTTAAATATACAGTTTCCTTATCATTGTTGGGAAGCTCAATACCAATAGAATTCTTACCAGGTATAACAGCAATTCTTGCTGAGGTAGAACTCATCGATCTTGATATGTCATCTGCAAGAGAAATAACTCGAGATGATTTTACTCCTGGAGCTGGTTCTAGTTCATAAAGAGTAATAAACGGACCTGGATTAACATTAATTATTTTTCTCAAACCAAAACTGCCGATTTCTGAAAGTAAGTTTATAGAGTTTTTCTCTGCTGATTTTGTGTAGATATTTACCACACCACCAATTGCATCCGAACCCCATAAAG
>CACBCD010000025.1 GCA_902537725.1 uncultured PS1 clade bacterium | reverse complement strand
TTAATTGCTTATAACGATAATGATTATTCATTTTCTTATAAACTTACAGGTGGAAAACCTGTCGGAATGCATGATTATGTTGTTGTTGCAAAAATTACTCCAATCAATGATCAAGTGTCTGAAATTAAATGGACGGGCAAAGTTTCATCAGACAAAAGGCTTAAAGAAGATGATGTAGCAGAAGCATTAACTACAGCACTAAATAATATGATTAATGGTTTAATAGCCTTAATTAATGGAGAAAAACCTATATTTGTTAATCAACCCTTAGAGGATTGGCAAAAAATTAACAAATAAAAATTTTTTTAACTCCTTTATTTATGTTTTTTGCCTACGCTCATTAATTGGAAATCAATCTTTTTAGATTAAAAAGTTTTGATAAAGAGTTAGATACAACTGCTGGTTAGCTTTTAATGGATCCTAATTTTCATGCTTTACAACTAATTGCTGAAATTGCCCTTGGTATTCTTGGTTTTTCAGCAATATTAATTGGTTTAAGTAGAAAAAGCGATGGATTCAGTGCACCAGATAATTTTCGCATTCAATTACTATCATATTCTTCTATTGGGGCTATGTTTTGTGCACTGATACCATTTGCTGTTTTTGGTAATATCCATAATGAAACATCATGGTTAATTGTTAATTGGATATTGTGTTTATATTCCGTATTAGGACTTTTCATCTTCCCCAAAAGGGTGATTAGTTTAAGGATACAAGGATATTCAGACTTATTTCCATTACCTTTGTTTATAATTCAAATGGGTGTGTTAGCTGTAAATTTTTTAATTTCAGGTCTAATGATTATTGATTTTATAGAGGCAAAAGAAAATTTTTATGTTTTTTGTTTAATGCTATTTTTGATACAGGGTTCTATAGCTTTTGTAAGAACAATATTTTATAGGGCTCAGTAATGGAAAAGAAATTACCTGAAATCATTAGAGCTGAAGAAAAAGATAAAGAGCAAGTTAAAAGTGTACTTAAGCTGGGATTTTCTAATGACGATTTATTAAGGTGGGTTTTTCCATCAGCAGACTCATTTTTGAAGAGTTTTGATCTTTGGATGGAAGAGTTTTCAAAAGAGTCTTTTAAAAATAACATTGTATTTTCCGAGAAAAATTTTCATGGAGCTTCACTATGGCATCCACCTAGGTTCGAATTTGATGATAATGTCTTGCACTCAACATTTGAGTCTATTCCAGATAATAGATTGGAAGATGCATTAAAATTTTTTGAGGAGTTTTCTGAATATCATCCAAAAGATGCATGGTATTTAGCTTTCATTGCTGTTGATCCATCCAAACAAGGATCTGGCATAGGATCATTTATTTTAAAAGAAGCTTTGAAAATGATTGATGAAAAAAAGGAAAGAGCCTATTTAGAGGCATCAAGTGAAAGAAATATGTCTCTTTATGAAAGACATGGTTTTGAGTGTATAGGAAAAATACAAATTAATGACTCCCCTCCAGCATTCCCAATGATTAGAGAAAGCAAAAATTAAAGGAATTATAATGAGTGAAAAATATTTAAGCCCAACAGATTTTTTATTAACAAATGTGAATGGGCAAGTATTAACAATTACATTAAATAGACCAGATGCATTAAATTCTATAAGGCCTGAAATGCTAGACGGTATAAGGAAGTTAATTGTGAATACAGAAAATGACGAAAATATATCTGTTATTGTTATTGAGGGTTCGGGCAGGGCATTTTCAGCTGGCGTTGATTTAAAGGTTCTTCAAGGAATTGATCCTAAGGCAGGAAAAATTGGTGATATTTTTGATAAACCCGCAGAGCTAACATGGAATGCTATTAGAAAAAGTAGATGTCCAGTTATTGCAAAAGTTCATGGAGCTTGTTTTACAGGCGCTTTAGAAATGGCACTTCATTGTGATTTTATTTTTACTACACATGATACAAAATTTGGCGATACACATGCTAAATTTGGCCTAAGACCAACATGGGGAATGTCACAGACTCTATCACAAGCTATAGGAATTCGTTTAGCAAAAGAGATGTCTTATTCCGCAAGAATTATTTTAGGAGATGAGGCTGTAAGGGTTGGACTTGCAAATAGAGCAGAGAAAAATAAAGAAGATTTAGATAGTTTGGTTGATAAAATATCTTCTCAAATTTCCTCCAACTCTAAAGAGGCTGTTACTGCTTTTAAGGATTTATATAATTTAGCTCAATCTGGATTGGGTTTAGATGAAGCCCTGAAAGCAGAACTTGATAGAGAATATCCTGAAATAAAAGATACTAATGAACGTTTATCAGAATTTAAGTAATTTAGGATTAAAATTTTGAAACTAAACTTTGAGAACACTTTTGCTAATGAATTAAAAGATTTTTATGAATCCTCTAAGGCCAATAATTCACCTTCTCCATCGCTAATAAAGTTTAACTTAGAACTTGCTAAAGATCTTGGTTCTGATTGGCTTAAATTAGACTCTGATGAAGGTCTTTCTGTTTTTTCAGGAAATACTGTTCCCAATGGTTCAAGGCCTATCTCTCAGGCATATTCAGGACATCAGTTTGGAGGCTTTTCTCCTTTACTTGGAGATGGTAGGGCTATTTTGTTAGGCGAAGTTGTCGATAAAAAGAAAATTAGAAGGGATATTCAATTAAAAGGTTCTGGTAGAACTGTTTTTTCAAGAGGCGGTGATGGTAAATCATCTCTTGGACCTGTTTTAAGAGAGTACTTGATAAGTGAATCTATGTATTCTTTTGGTATTCCTACAACAAGAGCTTTAGCGGCAGTTTCTACAGGCGAGGATGTTTTTAGAGAGAGTAATTTACCTGGAGGTATTTTAACTAGGGTGGCTTCAAGTCATATTAGGATAGGAACATTTCAGTATGCAAGCACAACAGGAGACTTAAATAAAATTCGAGCTTTGGCTGATTATTCAATTAATCGTCATTATTTAAAGTTACCCAAAAAAAAGAATAAATATTTAGAATTTTTTGAAGCTGTTTGTGACTCTCAAATAAGCTTAATTTCAAAATGGATGAGTATAGGATTTATTCATGGTGTAATGAATACTGATAACATGACAATTTCTGGAGAAACAATTGATTATGGGCCTTGTGCCTTTATGGACAGATATGACCCAAATACTTTTTTTAGCTCAATAGATACTCAAGGACGATATGCTTATTCGAATCAGCCATTAATTCTATCATGGAATCTAGCTAGATTTGCAGAGACATTAATTCCCTTGATAGATAAAGACCAAGATAAGGCTATTGAGTTATTATCAGAAAAAATAATCTCAATTAAATCTTCCTATGAGCAAGAATGGCTTAAAATAATGGCAAAAAAAATTGGTATTACAGTTATTAAAAATAATGATTTAAAATTATTAAATAACCTTTTAGATATTATGAATGATAATGATACTGATTTTACCCTAACCTTCAGATACTTGTCTGAGCTTATAATTGGTGATGAAAATTTATTTTATAATTTGTTTAAATCAAAAGAAAAAATTAACAAATGGGTTATAATGTGGAAAGGTAGAATTAAAGAAGATAGTAAATTAGATGAATCTTTTTCATTAAAATTGAATAAAAATAATCCACTCTATATTCCAAGAAATCATATTGTTGAGGATGTTTTGTCTAAAGCATTATTCGAAAAAAACTTTCAGCCTTTCCACGAATTTTATGATATTTTGGTTAATCCATATAATGAGAAACCAAATTCTGAGAAATACACCTTACCTGCACCTATAACAAATCAACCATATAAGACATTCTGTGGAACATAGGATTTTATCCTTTGGCAATTTTCTTGTATTAAAGTAAATTTATAGTAACTTACTGGGTGGGAGTTTAGGCTATGGATGCTAAAAAAATTCAAGAGATATGGGATAATATAGATTATGAGAGAACTAGAAATTCGCCTCCCGAAGGTTTTCCAAAGCTCCCAGAAATTCCAGGCAAGAGGTATACCGATATAAATTTATACAATCTTGAAATGGAGAAAATTTTTTATAAGTCCTGGTTGATGGTTTTTAGGGAAGATGAGATCCCCAACCCTGGAGATTATAAAATTTGGAATAAACTTAGCAAGGATATTTTAGTTGTTAGACAAAAAGATCTTTCCATTAAGGCATTTTATAATACATGCATGCATAGAGGCGCTCCTGTTGTAAGGGATAGCAAAGGTAATACCAACTTATTACGATGCCAATATCACAGCTGGACATATGATTTGAGCGGAGATTTAGTTAAAGTTCCTGATATGAGGGACTTTAAGGATTTTGATATATCTTGTAAGAAACTTAAAAAGGTTTTCTGTGATACGTGGGGTGGATGGGTTTATATTTCTCTATCTGACAATGATCCTGGAGATTTAATTGATTTTCTCAATCCAGTTGCAAAAGAGTTAGAGTGTTTTAATAGCTCAGATTTAATAACAGTTTATAAAAAAAATGTAACAGTCAAAGCTAATTGGAAAACATGTTTAGATGCTTTTATGGAGGTCTATCATGCTCCAACTATTCATAAGGATACTGTAAATATTTTACTTGATGGTAATGCCATGGCGGCAGGATTATTAAAAAATGGTCATTCAAGAATGGTTACTCCTAAGAAAATGAATTTAGATGGAGGTTTCTTAGGTGCAGAGGAGTCTGATTACGTTCCATACATAGAGACATGTGATAAGATTCATGCCCAAACAAATGTTGCTTATGGAATGTTTCCAAACTTTATAACGCCAACTGATACTTCAGGCTATCCAGCAATTCTATTTTGGCCAAAGGGACTTAGGGAAACAGAATTTGAGTGGACTCAGTTAGCACCTAAATGGCCCGGAGATGAAAAACCTGATTATTGGAATGAGCAGGAGACTTCATTTGACTCCATTATGGATGAAGATTTTCAAAATTTAGAACCTATGCAAAGATCTCATGACGCTGGAGTTTTTGAGTCTATGCCATTAAATTATCAAGAAAGAAGAATTTATTACTACCATCAAGTTATAGATGATTGGATTGGAAGAGATAATTTACCTGAAAACATTCAAGTTCCAAATGTTTTGGATCCTTTTATTGAGATCTAAATAAATTTTAAATATGAATTTAACTTTCTCAAAAAAAGATGATTTTAAAAAAATTTTAACTAAATCTAAACCAGGTCTTATTAGATTAGCTAAAGAGCTATACATTGAAGATATTTCTGATGATTTTTTCTTAGAAATTGTTATCCCATTATCCTTTTACTTAAATTCATTTAATAAAAAAAATACTCCATATTTAATAGGATTAACTGGTGGACA
>CACBCD010000024.1 GCA_902537725.1 uncultured PS1 clade bacterium | reverse complement strand
CAGATCATTTTATTGATAGACACCCATTTCCTGGTCCTGGTCTAGCAATACGAATACCTGGTGAAATTACAAGTGATAAAGTAGATATTCTTCGTCAGGCGGATACAATTTACATAGATGAAATTAAGAAAGCAGGTCTCTACAAAGAAATTTGGCAGGCATTTGCTGTTCTTTTACCAGTTCAAACTGTAGGAGTAATGGGTGATGAAAGAACTTATGAATATGTTTGTGCTTTAAGAGCGGTTACTTCTTTAGATGGTATGACAGCAGATTACTATCCTTATGATCAGTCGTTTTTGGCTAATGTCAGCACAAGAATTATAAATGAGGTAAAGGGTATTAATAGAGTTGTGTATGATATTACATCAAAACCCCCCGGGACAATTGAGTGGGAGTAATGATGCGTACGCTAAAAATCAGCACCTATTTAGCAGCAGATTTAGAGACGGTTAAGAGTTATTTAATGACGCCAGCGCTACTCAATTATGTGGTGGCTGGTTTAATGAAATTCCATCCTATCGAACCAAATTTCTTTCCGTCAAAATGGGTTGAGGGGAAGTTCTCTGTAAAAATGTTCGCATTTCATTTTTTACCCATCGGAAAACAAATTGTAGGTATAGAATTTCCACAAAAATCCGATCATTGGGTTCTCAGAGATAATGGAAGTGGTTCTATAGCAAAAACTTGGGATCATCTAATTTTTTTAGAATCGGAGGGAGGCGGAACTCGATATACAGATGAGGTTTCTATCGATGCTGGTCTTTTCACATTACCAATCTATATCTACGCATTCATTTTTTACTCCTATAGACAAATGCGATGGCGGAAACTAGTAAATCTCAATTTTAGGCCTCTGAATGATCAACTAATCGAGTAGATGTTGCGGAGAAATGGTGGAAAACTGAAAGAGAGTAGCCAATCCTTCCAGTTAAGTTCCTATAGCGTAACTTTTTTAGAAAGAAATATTTGGAGTAGGGCATTAGCACTTGTAAAGTTTACAAGTCTAAAAGTGCTAAAATACTGATTACATTAGGAATTTGAGGGAGTTACAAAAGCAGAAATGAAGAACGAAACTTGTAAACTACTTGTAAACTCAGTTTTGCCCCTCGCAAACCGTTGCTACATAAGGCTTTGTAAAAGTGTAACTATTGAGTGGGAATAAATTGACTGAAAAATTTCATCTATCTATTGGAGTTAAATCTTTAAAAGAGTCTCTTGCGAGGAATGATTTTGACACTAAAGTTGACGAAATTGTTAAAGTTCTAAAAAGATAAAAAGCTATCGTATATTTAGTCTTTTGATAAAATTTTCATGCGATACTATAAATAAAATTGGAAAGCTTACAGACCAAACAAGAACAAGGATAAGTATAGAGAAAAAGTAAGGCTCGCCGAATATAACAGCACCTAAGCGTTCACCAACCGTATAATTGAAAGGTAAGGCAGTTGCGCCAAGTCCAAATGCAACTAGTTTACTCTTACCTATAAATGAGAGGGATAGGTTAAGAGTTGTACTAAAATTAATCCACAATACGATTAGCCAGAAGGGAATAATTAAGTTTGATTCAGGGAAGATGAAAATTCCAAAAAAAGTAAGACTGCTGTCGATCGTAATTCCGATTAAGGCTGGCAGTAATATCTGATGTACCTTGAGATCACTAAAACGTAAAAGACATCCTAAATAAATTAGTAAACTGGGTAATGTTATATGTATTAGGGAGTCTCTTCCTAAAACAAGGCCTAACCATAACAAATTAAAGACAATAATGTTGAGAAATTTAGAAGTAACAATTTGTTTATTAATATTAGACATTTGAACTACTCCACAAATAAAATGATTATTAATAATATCAGATAAAATAAATTTAGCTTCTCTTAAAAATTGATGAAAAGAATTATTAATATAATATTATCTTATGAATAAAAGAGCACTAATTACAGGATCCTCAACTGGCATAGGTTTTGAATACGCAAAGTATTTATCTAAAGAAGGATGGAGTCTGGATCTTATTTCACAGAACAAAGCTAGATCTTTAGAGTCAAAAAATAAACTATCCTATGATAAGGCTCAGTTTCATATATTTGATTTAGGCATGAAAGAGTCAATAAATTCAATAGTGAATAATTTTGAAACTCCTGATCTTATTGTAGCAAATGCTGGAAAAGCAATTAATGGTAAAATTGGTGATATTATGCAGGATGAAAGAGAGTACTTCTACTACCTAATGTGCGGAGGTGTTATAGATTTAATTGAGGGATTTATTCCGAAAATGATTAATAAAGGAAATGGAAGGATTATTATAATTTCAAGCATTGGTGCTAAAGCCCCAATGCCAAAATCTTCACTTTATTCATCAATAAAGGCAGGTATATATGCATACGGCAAATCGATATCAACAGAACTTAAAAATAAAAATATTTCAGTCACAGTAAGTCTTCCCGGCTATGTTAGGACTCAAGCTCACGAAAGAGTAGGTTTAGATCATCTAATAAAAAAAGGTACCAAGTTGGATGTGGGTTAACCCTGAACAAGTAGTCTTAGAAACGGAGGTAGCATCATTAAAAG
Organism: uncultured PS1 clade bacterium; assembly: GCA_902537725.1. GTDB lineage: Bacteria > Pseudomonadota > Alphaproteobacteria > MED-G09 > MED-G09 > MED-G09. The sequence continues at coordinate 6,386 of CACBCD010000024.1, read as the reverse complement.
GAAAATCAGAAATTGTACCTGGTAGGGTATATAAGGCCGTAGAGCCATTTTTAAATTTAAAAATTGCTACTAAAATTTGGAAAATGATCACAAAAAGAAATTAACTAATTTAAATTTATAATTACTATATTATTTAAGGAATTAAAAATGGATCCAATTTCTCAAGGAACAGTTGGTGCAGCCTTTGCTCAGTCTTCGGCTAATAGAAGTAATATTATTAAGATTGGCTTTATTGGCTTTCTCGCAGGATTGGCGCCTGATTTAGATGTATTGATACGATCAGAGAGTGACCCTATTTTATTTCTTGAGTATCATAGGCAATTCAGCCACTCACTTTTTTTTATTCCCTTTGGCTCTCTAATTGTTGCTTTTTTTATATTTCCCTTTGTTAAAGGGTCAATGACTCTAAAAACTGTTTATATTGCATGTTTTTTGGGATACGCAACTCACGGGTTACTTGATGCATGTACCTCTTACGGCACTCTTCTCTTTTGGCCTTTTTCAAATGAGCGAGTTACCTGGAATAATATATCTATTGTTGATCCAATTTTTACTTTTCCTATTCTAATACTGATAGCAATAACAATAATAACAAGAAAAAAAATCTTTAGCTTTTTCGCTATCGGGTGGATTATCCTTTATTTATCTTTTGGTTTTTTTCAGTACGAAAGAGCTTTATCAGCTGCCATGCAGCTTGCTAATTCAAGAGGACATAATGCTGAGCGCATGACTCTTAAGCCATCATTTGGAAACTTGATTTTATGGAAGTCAATTTATCAATATGAAGAAGTTTTTTATGTCGATGCAATTCGAACAGCTAAATCAATTACCTGGTGTTTAGGAGAAACTATTAAAATATTTAATTATCAAAATCATTTACCTAATCTAGATAAAGATAGTCTACAAAGGAAAGATATTGAGAGGTTTCGATGGTTCTCTCAAGATTATTTAGGATTTATAAAAGAAGAAAATCTTGTAACAGATATTCGCTATTCAATGATACCTAACCAGATTAAACCAATGTGGGGATTAATTATAGATGACCAGCGCAGTATAAATGAGCATGCGATTTGGTGGACAAGTCGAGATTTAGATCAAAGTCAGATAGATTTATTTAAAGATATGTTAAGTGGTAAAAAATGTAATAGTCTTGAATAATATATAATTATATTTAGATCATATTTGCTAGATTTATAATTACTTAATTAATGAAATTATAATTTCATCTGAATCCACAGGTAATACTGCCATGGTACCATCATGTGACGCAGTCCAATTTTTAATAATTTCGTCTACACCTCTGTACATAATTTTTTCCATCAAACTAGTTCTTGGAGCCGGGGCATGATGATAAAAAATTAAATGCCCTACATTTGCTTTGTTTGCAGCCTTAGCAACTTCAATAACTGGTGTGTGATAATTTTGAACATCAATAGTAACTATTTCACCAACTATATTACCTGTTTCCTTAGAAACTCTATTCAAAATATTTAAAAATTCTATGGACATTGACTCATGGAATAGAACATCTACGTTATTTGAGTTCTTTATAAGATTTTCATCATATGATGTGTCTCCGCTGATGCTTATTGATCTTCCTTTGTAATCAATTCTGAAACCAAGTGCTGGATCAACTGGATCATGGGTAACGCTATATGCAGTTATTTTTAGATTACCATCGTCAATTAAAACAGGGTTATTTAAATTAATTGTTTGGGTATTAAAACCAGCTATATCAAGAGGGGCAATAAAATCACCATGGTGTTCATTTCTAAAAATATAATCTTTTGTATAAGCTAACTCTATTCCATCAGTAAGCATTTGAACTCCTTCTGGCCCATATATTTTAAGTTTTTCATTTCTTCGGCCTTGAATCCAAGTATTTAGGTGAAATTCATTTAATTCAGAAATATGATCTGAGTGAAGATGGGTATAAAAAATACCTTTTATCTTGCTCCATGGAATATTCCAATCTGTGAGATTTTTTAAACTACCATTTCCTGTATCAAATATATAAATATCATCTCCAGCCTTTACCAATATACATGCTTCTGCTCTATTTGGATCATATAGTGGAGATCTTGAACCACATACTAAACCTGTTAAAGCATCATTTTTTGGTAAAACAGATTTAGGTGAAGACAGTCTTGTAACAGCTCTATCTAGTAATTTATCTTGAAATGATGGCTGTCTTAAAAGAAAAAAACTAACTGCACCAAAAAAAAGAATAATAAAAAATAAATATTTGACTAACTTCTTCATAATTTGTCCTTGATTAGTTCGATAAAAATGCCTTACCATTAATATGGTCTGATATTTTTTCAGCCATCATAATGGTTGGAGCATTAGTATTCCCTCCTATTAAACTTGGCATTAAAGAAGCATCAACAACCCTTAAATTCTGAACTCCATGAACTTGACCATGTTCATTTGTTACCGATAAATCATCTATACCCATTTTACACGTTCCAACCGGGTGATAGAGTGTTTCACTTGTTTCTCTAATCCACATATCTAGTTCATCATCATTATCTATATTAATATTATTTTCTGGTTTAAGTTCTTTACCCCTATATTCATCAAAAACAGGTTGCATAAATACTCTTCTTGCCTCCCTAAGTCCATTACGAGTATCAATTAGATCTTGTTCAACTGAAAAATAATTAGGGAACATAAGCGGGTCATCATTTGGATCAGAGCTTTTAAGTGCAATATGACCTCTGCTCTGTGGTCTGCACAAATATACAAGGTTTGAAAATCCATGTTCCTGAGGAACACCAGATCTTCCGTGAACATCTTGCATTGCAAGAGAAACGTAATGTATTTGTATATCAGGTATTTCTTTTCCTGGATCTGATTTGATAAATGCACCTCCAACGCATGGTGGATTTGATGCGTCACCAGTTCCTGTTATCAAGTATTTTATTCCAGCGAGCATTGTTCCTAAAAAACTTGCTGATCTATGAAGTGTAACTGGTTGCGTACATTGAAATTGACTAACTACAGCAATATGATCTTGTAAATTTTTTCCAACACCTTTTAATTCATGATTAACTTGAATTCCGTGCTTTTTAATTTCACTAGGGTCTCCAATCCCACTTCGCATTAAAATCTGTGGAGAATTAACTGCACCAGAAGAGAGTATTACTTCTTTGTTACTTTTAGAGAATTTCTTTAAACCTTTTTCAACGTATTCAACACCAATAGCCTTTTTGTTTTCAAAAATTACCTTATCAACCGTAATGTTTATTTTTGTCTTTAAATTTTTTCTTTTAAGAGCTGGGTGAAGATAAGCTCTAGCAGAGCTAAATCTTTTTGATCCTTTTATAGTATGTTCATAACGAGAAAAACCCTCTTGCTGTTTTCCATTGAAGTCATTTGTTAATGGAAAGCCTGCTTGAGCACCAGCTTCAATAAATTTATCAAGGAGTATATCATCATCTCTAGTTGATTTTTTAACATTTAAAGGTCCATTTTTTCCGTGAAATTCTGAGTCACCATCGCCTTCATAATTTTCAGCTCTCTTAAAGTAAGGTAATACATCTTCATATGACCAACCTGGATTACCGAGTTGTCTCCAATGATCATAATCTGAGGAATGACCTCTTATATAAATCATTGCGTTAATGGATGATGATCCTCCCCAGCCTCTACCTCTCGGCCAGTATAATTTTCTTCCTGTTGTATTATCTTCTGGCTCTGTTTCAAACCCATAGTTTTGTTTGTTTGATTTTGGAACTATTTGTGAGTATCCGGATGGCATATGGATAAAAAGATTTGTATCTTTTCCACCTGCTTCAATAAGTAAGACAGAATTTTTTTCATTTTCTGATAGTTTATTTGCTAAAACACAACCTGCACTTCCAGCACCAACAATAATATAATCAAAATTATCTTCCATAATTAATTCCCCAAAAAAAGTATATTTAAATCATGTATCAGGTATATTTATACTTCAACAAACATTTTTGAAATAATTATAAATAATATGTATCTTAACTTATAATTTGTAGCGATGAAGAGAAAATAAGTAGAATGAGTTTTTTTAAAAAAGAAAATAAATTATTTCCTGCAATAGAGCCTTATGATACTGGATTCTTAAAAAAGGGAAAACATAAAATATATTACGAGCAGTGCGGTAATCCAAAAGGTAAGCCTGCTATATTTCTTCATGGTGGACCAGGAGGAGGTTGTGGTACGCTTTCTAGAAGATTTTTTAATCCAAAAAAATATAGAATTATTTTATTTGATCAACGAGGTTGCGGAAAGAGCAAACCACATACCTGTTTAGAGGATAATACAACTTGGCATCTAATTGAGGATATTGAGTCAATTAGAGAAATACTGGATATCAAAAAATGGTTAGTTTTTGGAGGGTCTTGGGGAAGCACTCTAGCATTAGCCTATGCTCAGAAACATCCAAAAAATGTAAGCCAGTTAGTCTTAAGAGGAATTTTTATGCTTAGACAAAAAGAACTTCAATGGTTTTATCAATATGGTGCAAGTGAAATGTATCCTGAAGCTTGGCAAGGTTTTTTAATGGAGATACCTGAAAATGAGAGAGATAACCTAATTGAAGCTTATAGAAAAATTTTTTACGGAGATGATGAAGAAAAAAAATTATCTGCTGCAAAAGCTTGGTCTAAATGGGAAGCATCTTGCAGTTTTATTAACTATAATCCTGACGCAGTAAAAGACTCTCTTAATGCAGAATTTGCTCTAGCTTTTGCGCTTATAGAAAATCATTATTTTATTAATAAGGGTTTTTTGGATAACGAAAATCAACTTTTGGAAAATATTGATATTATTAGAAATATACCTGCTGTTATAATTCAAGGAAGGTATGATGTTGTTTGTCCACCTACAACTGCCTATGAGCTACACTCCAAATGGCCAGAGTCTGAGTTGGTAATTGCACCTTTTTCAGGTCATTCTGCCTTTGAGAAAGAAATTACTCATGAGCTAATAAAAGCTACAAATAAATTTATTTAAAAATAATTTGAAATATAACTAAATAAATTTTTTCATTTAATTTATTAGATAATGTTATTCACTTGCTGGGAAATTAACCAACTGATATGTTTGTTAATGTAATTTTTGGAATGATTGGAGTAAGTTATGTATGACATTATTATTAGAAATGGAACTATCATTGATGGCACTGGAAAAGATAGATACTGTGCAGATATAGCTATAAAGGATGGTAAAATTGCTAAAATTGGACAAATTCTTGATACTTGTATTAAAGAGATTGATGCTAAAGGTAAGCTAGTTACTCCAGGCTGGGTTGACGTTCATACTCATTACGATGGACAAGCAACCTGGGATCCAATTTTGGCACCATCAAGTTGGCATGGTGTAACAACTGTAGTTATGGGTAATTGTGGAGTAGGTTTTGCTCCTGTAAAGGAAAAGGATAGAGATTTTCTTATTGAATTAATGGAGGGTGTCGAGGATATCCCTGGCGCTGCTTTATCGGAAGGTATTGACTGGAACTGGGAAAGTTTTCCCGAATACCTTGATGCTTTAGAGTCTTTCCCTCGAGCAATAGATGTAGCTACTCAAGTACCACATGGTGCTATAAGGGCATATGTTATGGGTGAGCGCTGTAATTCTGATTACGCGCCAACAAAAGATGAAGTTAATCAAATGGCTGATTTAGTCAGAGAAGGTGTTGAGGCTGGCGCATTAGGTTTTTCGAGTTCAAAAACTTTATTACACAAAGATATCAATGGCGAATATATGCCAGGTACTTTTTCAGGTAATGAAGAAATGTTGGCGCTCGGATTAGGTATGAAGGGTTTGAATAATTCAGTCTTTGAGTTGGTATCCGATCATCTTGGAGAAGATGAAGAATGGGAGTGGGTAAAAGATTTCCAAAAACAAACAGGTTTGACTGTTACTTTAATTGCTACTACAGCTCCTGCTTATAGAAATAATAAAATGTATAATCTTGCAGAGCAAGCACGTCTTGAAGGGCATGAAATAAGACCCCAGGCAGCAGGTAGACCAACTGGTGTATTACACGGTCTTCAATCAAGTTTTCACGCTTTTGTAGGTCATCCAACATGGAAGAAAGAGCTTGCATCTCTTAGCCATGAAGAATTAGTTAATAAATTACTTGATCCAGAAATAAAAAAGAAAATCCTCTCTGAGGAAACCACTATTAAAAATGAATTAATGCAGGATTTGCCATCCTTGATGGGACAGGTTTTTCCACTTGGTGAAAATCCTAATTACGAACCAGAATTTAAAGATAGTGTAGCTGGAATTGCACAAGAACAAAATACTGATGTAATGGAAGTTATGTATGATTTACTTGTTCAAGGTGAAGGTAAAGAACTTTTTTATCAACCTTTAGGGGGATATCATACATATGATTTAGA
>CACBCD010000023.1 GCA_902537725.1 uncultured PS1 clade bacterium | reverse complement strand
TGAAAGCATAAAATATTAAGCATTACAATAGGCAGAAAACAAAAAACTGTGGATAACTTCACTTTTCTGTTTTAATTATAATTTATATTAAAAATTTATTTTTCTATTAGGATAGGAGATATTAATTTGGATTCTGATTTATCGGGGATAATTAGACAAAATACTCATTTTTTTAAAGTTAGAGTTTTTTACGAAGACACCGATTTTACTGGTATAGTTTATCACGCAAATTATTTGAAATTTGCAGAGAGAGGAAGAACAAATTTTTTAAGATTATTGGATATTAATCATTCGGAATTAATTAATTCCGAAGATCCTAAATTTTTTGTGGTTTATAAAATGGAGTCAAAATTCTTAGGAACCTCCTCAATTGACGATATACTTGAAGTTAGGTCTGTATTTAGAGGTATTAAAGGCGTAAGACTGAAAATAGATCAGGATATTTTTAAAAATGATAAAAAAGTTTTTTCTACAAAGATAGAATTTGCACTTTTAAATAAAAATTCAAAACCTATTAAATTTCCTAATAATATTAAATCAAAAATTAAAAATTTAATTTAATTAAAAAGTTTTAAGAGTCGTTAAAGCTTTCTTAACAACTTTCTTATTTTCTAATAGAGCATTTTAATAGAGCATATGGCGATTACTATTGCAGAGTCACAAAAATGTGGATGTAGTCGTTTGCCAGTTGAAAATTATATTGGTTGGCATGCGCTTAGTGAAGAAGATTATGAAATAAAAAAAGTTGAATCCGAAAAACGTCAAAAAGAAAATTCTTAAATTTTTTTAATTATAGCTTGTATGTTTTTAACAACCATTATTAAATTACTAGGTTCTTTATGGAGTTATTATGAGTTGTATTGAAGGAAAAGTTATTTTAATTACCGGTGCAAGTTCTGGTTTCGGAATGGTTACAGCTAAACAATGTGTTGAGCATGGCGCAAAAGTAGTTTTAGGAGCTAGAAGAGAAGATAGGTTGTCTGATTTATGCAATGAATTAGGCAATGAAAACGCAATTTTTAAAGCTACAGACGTAACAAATAAGAAACAAGTAAATGATTTAGCTTATTTTGGCATTGATACATTTGGTAAGATTGACTCATTAGTAAATAATGCAGGAATTATGCCGCTATCTTTTATTGAGCAAGGCAGAACTGATGAATGGGATAGTATGATTGATGTAAACATAAAAGGAGTTTTGTATGCAATTGACTCTGTTTATAATCACATGATTGAAAGAGGTAATGGCCAAATAATAAATATCTCTTCCGTTGCAGGCAAAAGACTTATTCCTGGAAGCGCAGTATATTCAGGTACAAAGTTTGCTGTTGGAGCAATCTCTGAAGGCCTGAGGATAGAAAGTGCAGGTAAACTGCAAGTTACCTGTATTTTTCCTGGGGCATTTGAAACTGAACTGGGGACAACAATTAAAGATACCTCAATGCTTGAATATTTAGCAAGTGAAGCAAAATATGTTAATTTAGCACAGCCCGCTGAAAGAATAGCTGAAGCAATTCTTTATGCTTTAAAACAAAAGCCAGGTGTTGCAGCAAATGAGATAGTTCTTAGACCAACAGCACAAGATTTTTAAAAAGTATTCTTATGTTTTTCTTAAAATTATTTTCAGGTTCAATTTTATGGTTATTGATAAGCTATATTATTTGGATAATAATTATCTAAATATAGAGGTTTTTATGCATACAAAAATTCCACCACCAATAGTTACTTTGATTGCAATTCTTTTAGCATATTTATCAAGAGAATATATTTTTATACTTTATTTACATCCATTTCTTAAAAGCACTTTGTCTCTTTTATCTTTGGCTATTGGTTTCATAATAATTTTTTTAGCTAATAAAGAGTTTAAGAAATATGAAACTACAGTTAATCCCTTGAAACCTGAAATGTCGACTACTTTGGTAATAGAAGGGGTTTTTAAGTATACTCGTAATCCAATGTATTTGGGTTTAGCATTTATTTTATTGTCAGCATGTTTTTATTTTAATTCTTTTTTTGGAGTAATAATTTATTTTCCACTATTTATTTGTTACATAACTATTTTTCAAATCCTCCCTGAGGAAGATGCATTGAAAAAGTTATACAATGAAGAATATACGAAATACTGCTCCAACGTACGTAGATGGATATAGTTTTATGAAGGTTTTAAAAAAAAAGAAAAATAAAAAACTAATAGAAATTGATGGTCACATTACATGCTATGATTGCAATCATATCAACCCAATTAAAGACTTGAAAAGAAATTTATGTATTGAATGTGGTTCTTCACTTCCTTTTATATACTGATTATCTTGTTTTTAATTTTTCAAGTATATTCAATTTTTCTTTATCAGAAAATTTTATCCAATTTCTTATCTCGTCAGGGTTTCTATTGCACCCTGCGCATAAGGTTTCGTTATCTATTTCATGAAGGGCGCAAATACCAATACATGGAGAAGCAATTTCTGAAATTTCTTTTTTCATAAAAACCCTTTTTAATTTTTATATATTTTACTTGCAATAATATATGATTTCTATGATTAAGTAACAATGTTTAGAATTATATCTTTATTTGCTTTTCCACTTTTAACTCTAATAATTTTATTATGGTATTTAAATTGCTTCGTATAAAAAACTATCTATTTTTATAATAAAGATATAGAAACCTTTTCAAAAATTAAATCAGGACATAATGAATCAAGAAATCAGAAATATTGCTATTATAGCTCATGTCGATCATGGAAAAACTACACTTATAGATTCTATGATGAAGCAGAGTGGATTATTTAGAGATAATCAGCAAGTCGATGAGAGGTTAATGGACTCAGGTGATCTTGAAAAAGAACGTGGAATTACAATTTTAGCTAAACCGACCTCAATTACTTGGAACAATATTAGAATAAATATTATTGATACACCTGGTCATGCTGACTTTGGCGGTGAAGTTGAAAGAGTTTTGGGAATGGCTGATGGAGTTATTTTACTTGTTGACTCTGCTGAGGGTCCAATGCCTCAAACTAAGTTTGTTTTGGGGAAAGCTCTAAAACTCGGTTTAAAACCCATGGTTGTTATTAATAAAATTGATAGAGCTGATAAAAGACCTGATGAGGTAGTAAATGAAGTATTTGATCTTTTTGTTTCTTTAGACGCTAATGATGATCAACTGGATTTTCCTATATTATATGCTTCTGGTAGATCGGGATGGTGTGTATCTGATTTAAAAGATGACTTAGTTGATTTAAAACCTTTATTGAGCCTTATTATTGATCATGTTCCTGAACCAAAGGTTGATGAAGAAAATAATTTTGCAATGTTGGCCACACTGCTTGATTATGACTCTTATTTAGGTAGATGCTTGACTGGAAAAGTAATTTCAGGGAATGCTAAAATTAATGATCCAGTTAAAGCTATAGACTTGAACTCAAATTTAATTGAAAACGGGCGTCTTACAAAGCTTTTCAAATTTGAAGGTACAAAAAAAGTCCCAGTAGATGAAGTTTTTTGTGGTGATATTATTTGTATTGCTGGTCTAACAAAAGCCTCTGTATCAGATACTATTTGTAATACCAATGTGTTTACACCATTAAAATCAACACCAATAGACCCCCCAACAATGTCAGTAACAATTACCGTTAATGACTCTCCTTTTGCCGGAAGGGATGGAAAAAAAGTTACCTCGACTGTAATTAGAGATAGGTTAATTGCAGAATCTGAAACAAATGTTGCAATAACATTTTCTGAGGCTGGTGGAAAAGAGTCATTTGAAATTGGAGGAAGAGGTGAATTACAGCTCGGTGTTTTAATTGAAACGATGAGAAGAGAAGGATTTGAACTCACAGTTTCAAGACCTAAAGTTTTGTATAAAATAGGTAAAGAAAATGAGAAACTAGAACCAATTGAGGAAGTAACAATTGATGTAGATGATGAATTTTCTAGCGCTGTTTTAGATAATATGAATAGAAGGAAAGGTGAAATGGTTGATATGCGGTCATCAGGAGAAGGAAAGGCCAGAATTATCTTCCATGCACCATCAAGAGCTTTGATTGGCTTTCAAAATAGATTTTTAACACTCACAAAGGGTACTGGTGTTATTAATAGAGTTTTTCATAAATATGGACCTTACAAAGGCGACATTGAGGGAAGAAGAAACGGTGTTTTAGTCTCAACCGAGACAGGTTCTGCAGTTGCATATGCATTATTTAATCTTCAGGACCGAGGAGTAATGTTTTTAGGTCCTCAAACAGAGGTCTATGAGGGAATGATAGTCGGAGAGCATAATCGAGATAATGACTTAGGTATAAATGTTTTAAAAGGAAAGAAACATTCTAATGTGAGATCTTCCGGAGCAGATGAGGCAGTAGTTCTAGTGCCTCACCAAAAAATGTCACTTGAACAAATGATGGCTTATATAGAAGATGATGAGTTATTGGAGGTAACACCCAATAACTTAAGATTAAGAAAAAAATATCTTGATCCAAATGAAAGAAAAAAAATGAGTAAGGTCTAATAGTTAGAAAATGAATAAAAAAAATTTACCAACAAAAGTTTGTAAAACATGTAAAAAAGATTTCTCATGGAGAAAAAAATGGAAATCATGTTGGGATGAGGTTTTGTATTGTTCAGAAAGATGCAGAAGAAATAAAAATCAAAATGTATAAAGAAGATTTACCATACATATTAATTATGCTTGGAAGTGTTCCATTTATATTTTTTTCATTTTTAAAATTATTTAACTACCAAGAATTTTTTCAAATAGAAATAAATTTTATTTTATCAATATATAGTTTATCTATAATTTCTTTTATTTGTGGCAGTCATTGGGGTATTTTTTTATCAAATAGTAACTTAAGAATTAATCTATTTCTGTTAAGTAATTTTTTGACAATTTTAAGTTTTTTTGGAATTTTGCTTCTGGAAGAAAAGAATTATTTCCTTTTACAGATTTTGATTTTGATTATTCTTTTGTTTATAGACATCTATATTTATAGAAAAGAAATAACTCAGAAAAAATATGTTAATACAAGAATTTTAATAACTTTTCTTGTATCTGTTTTTTTAGTTATTCCAATTATTATTTAGGTTTCACTTTTTTTAAAATACCGCTAAAAGTCGATATATTAATATTTTTCTTATTAAAAATTCTTCCTTTAATAAAAATCATTGATTTAGTTTCTTGAGTAATTTCACCATCTCCATAAATAATTTTATCACTAATAGATGGATTAAGAAATTCGGTTGAGCAAGAAACAGTAACAAAAGACTGTTCTCTAATGCTATCAAGACATATTACAAACATTGTATAATCGATAAAAGACATAATCATGCCTCCATGAAGAGTACCCATAGCATTAAGATGGTGTTTTTTACATTCAAAAGCAGAGATATGATTATTTTCTGTATTTCTTTTATAAAAAAAAGGACCAACAAAATCTTCGAATGGTTCAGTTTCGTACCATTTTTTAAATTTTTCTAGTTCTTTTGTAATGCTCATAATTTAAATTAACAGAAAATGATATTCTTTGATATATTTAGAAAATTATTTTATTATAAATGTATGTCATCAAATAACGATAATTGGAAATCAATTATAGCAAATCCAGGTGTTATAGAAACATCATTTGGGTCAATATCTTTTTTACCTCCTGTACAAAATACCAATATGGATTTTATACATCCGCCAATAAAGATTAACTCAGTAGGTAAAGCAAAATATGTGCAATATTCAAAAGGAGAGAAGAATGAGTAATGAAGAAAATTTATCCTCAGAGGAGATCAAGTCTCTTAGAAGTTTAATTGATATTGAGAGAATTAAAGAGTTAAGATTGAGATATTCCTATCATATGGATGCTAGAGAGTTAGATAAATTAATGGATGTTTTTGCAGAAGGCGCAGTTTGCGGATATGGACCTTATGGTGATTGGGTTGGGAAAGAAGTGATTTATAATAATTATAAAGAAACTTTTAAGGGATCCCTCGATACACCCTTTGTTAGTATGCATGTTAATACCAATCATCTTATTAAAATTACTGGTCCTGATACTGCGAGGGGCAGGGTTTATCTTTTAGATGGTATTACTAAAAATAGTGATGGATCAGATATAGAACCAGGTTCTAGTAATTTTTTATGGTTTGCCCTATATGATGAAGAATATGTAAAAATTGATGGTGAATGGAAAATTAAAAATATGAATTTAGAGTTTTTCTGGCCTGAGCGCCATGTTTCTGAGGGTTTTTCAACTGATTTTTAAGGATAAATAATGTTTAAAAAAATTTTAATACTTTCTTTTTTGGTATCTTTAGGTTCTTTAAATTTAAATGCGGCTGTTACAGTTGTTGGTAGTAGTGATGCTTTAATTTGTTATAAACACGCAAAGTATGGCTACACATCCCAATCATCTGTTTTTACTTGTTTGAAAGCCCTATCTGATAATACAATTTCGAAAAAAGATCATGATGCTACCCGAATTAATCTTGGCATTATTTATAATAATAAATCAAAACCTAGAATGGCTTTAGAACAATTTGAAATTGCTTACAATAATGAAAATATAAGAGCTGAAACCCTTTTAAATCAAGGTAATAGTTTATTACTTTTAAAGGACTATAATGGTGCCCTTGAAAAATACCAGGCGTCTCTTGAAAATAATTTAGACGATATTTCTGCAATTTATTTTAACAAAGGTATGGCGCATGAATACCTTGGGAATATTCAAATAGCTGTTGATTTTTATGAAAAAGCAGTCGCTTTAAACCCATCCCTAATCGATTATTTCGAAAATAAGAGAAGAAGATTAAAAGAGGCTGGTCTTTGGAATTCAGATGATGAAAGAGAAAGCTCCTAAGAAACCTAGAGTTGTAAGGCAAAAACAAGGAACTTATCAGAGAGTCGTAAAAAGTAAGAAGATTTATAATAGAAAAAAGGAAAAAAATTTGTGATTAAATTTTTAATTGGTTTTCTATTTGGTATTTTTGTAAGTTTTTATTTAACCCCTGAGTTCAAGTCTCTAGTTTATGAATACTTTAATTTAATACTTTATTATATTGAAAATTAATAATTATTTAATATTCGAAACTAAATTTTACTCCATAAAATGAATTTGATTTATCTGTATTTGGCGGAGGTGAAGAGTCATAAGTATTTTCATAACTTATGATGGTAGAAAATTTTTCAGATATTTTTAATCTAAGTCCTGTAACAAAAAATGATCTTAGTTCAGAAAAATCATCAATATCAGGCTGAACATATAGCGTTGACTCAAATGTTGCTGTATTTGAAATCTTAAAATCATTTGTAATATAGGTATTTAATCTAGTAGTTTTTCTTGTATCTGATAAAATTCTTTCTTCATTTTCATCAAAAAGACCAAGTCCTAATCTAATAGATTTATATGGACTTAACCTAAATCCTGCACCAAAAAGTTCTCTTCTTTTTATTTTTTGAAGAGGTTTTTCGCTAAGTTGCGTAAATACTTCAAGAGATAATAATCCATTAACTTTTCTAACAGCTCTTAAATGAAAGAAAGTATTGTTTGATGTGATTGAGTCATCTTTTTCCTCTCTTTTATATGAAAAAACACCAAATCTTTGCCAATTATCTGAATTATAATCTATCCTAGTCTCAACACTATAATTTGTTCTATCAACAGTTCCACTAGAACCATTTAAACCTAAATTAGCTTGAAAATGAAAACCAGATAAATTTTCTTTTCGAGCAGACTCCATGTTTACTATTTGTGCAAATAAAATTTGATTAGTAAATATTGATAGAAAGTAAAATAAAAAGATATTTCTTGCATTAAGCATTATTTAATCAAACTCTCTTTGATATGAATATCTCTTTGAGGATAGGGGATTTCAATATTATTTTCTTTAAACTTTTCCCAAATTGAGAATAATACATCGCTTTGCGGTCCATAACGACCATCAATCACATCATTAATCCAAAATAATAGAAGAAAATTTACTGAACTATCTGCAAACTCTCTCAAAAAACATAAAGGTTCTGGTTCTTTAGCTGTTTTAGAGTGTTCCCTTGCAGCCTCTAATATTAATTCTTGAGCTTTTTTAATATCACAGTCATATGATACACCAATATTTATAGTTATTCTGGCTTTTTTATTACTATGAGTATAGTTGATCACTCTATTAGTAATAAGATCCTCGTTAGGGACCATAACTTCTTTTCCATCATATGTCTCGATGAGTGAAGCTCTCGATCCTGTATTTCTAATAAAACCTAATGTTCCATCATTTAGTTCTATTAAATCGTCATTTTGTACAGTTTTTTCAAATAAAATAATAATTCCACTAATAAAATTTGACGTAATTTTTTGAAGGCCAAAACCTATACCAATACCTAAAGCACCACTAAAAACTGCTAAAGCTGTAAGATCTATTCCAAGAAAATTCATTCCTACCTGAAATGCTATGAAATAAATTAAAATTTGTAATCCTTTGGTAATTAAATTTCTATTATTTGAATTAATTCCAGGTATTTTTTTTACAAATTTAGCTGCAATATCTGATAATATTCCTGTAAGCCAAAGAAGCGTTGCAATTATTAAAATTCCCTGAATTATTAGATAGGCAGAGAACTTTGATTCACCAATACTGATTGAGAGCTTGTCAGCGTCAAGAAATTGTTTGATAGGTTCAAGAAAAGGTAAAAATTCTAATGAAAAGAAAAAAAGGACAAAAGCTATTAAAAGAAATTTTGCTATGCCAGATTCAGGTTTTAACAAATTTTTAAAAAAGTTACCCATAAAAAATTACTATCAGATTCGCTTCTTTATATATAAATACAATTTTTTTAATCATTAAAAAAATAAAACTCTTTATTTTTTCATCTTCTAATGCATTAATATTTTTTGTTTAATTTATTTGGAGGTAAGAATGGCAACAGATATTATAATTACTGCAACTTTTGATGTGGATCCTGAAAAAATTGATGATTTAATGAAAAGATGTAAACCTTTAATTGATGGTGCTTTGACCGAAGAAGGCTGTCAAGATTATAGTTGGACATTAGATCCATATGTTCCGGGAAGAATTTGGGTCATGGAAAGATGGGAGAGCGAGGAGTCTCTCAAAAAACATTTTGAAGATGATTGGTATAAAAATATGGGTGCTACACTTAACGAAGTTGGTTTATTAAGTGCGTTTTCTGCAAAATACAAAATTGCAAAAGAAGAGCCTGTTTATGACGAAACAGGTGTTGCAAGAGCAGATTTTTCATAAAATTTTTTATAAAGGAAAGTATAAATGAGTGATAAAGAAGAAATTAGAAGTTTAGTTGAGAAATATGCTGATGCTGTAAACCGAGTAGACAAAGAAGATTGGTCTTCAACTTGGTGTGAGGATTCTGAGTGGGATTTAAGCAGTATGCCAGCAGTAAAAGGGAAAGATGCAATTGTAGAACTTTGGGTTAATGCAATGGCTGGCTTTCCTTATGTTGCTCAATTAATTCAAAATGGTACTACAGAAGTTGATGGTGATACTGCAACTGGCAGATGGTATATTGTTGAACATATTCAAACTACAGAAAAAGATGCTGATGATAATCCTGTTGGATTTTTTAATATTGGAGTTTACCAAGATAAATACATTAAAGAAAATGGTGAATGGCTTTTTAAATTAAGGAAATATGCAGTTTTATATAATGATAACGGAACAGGCAATATGACAGGAACCGCAAACC
>CACBCD010000022.1 GCA_902537725.1 uncultured PS1 clade bacterium | reverse complement strand
TTCTTGGTTATCTTCCTGATGATGAGAGATATCGTGTACTTGGTCGTCAACCTCAGGCAAGATTTTTAGATCTTGGTGATAATATTGTTGATGGTGATAAGGGTGATATTGTTAAAGGTGCTATTGATCCATCACGTGGTGCAATATTAAGCCTTCTTATTCAGACACCTGGTTTAAGCGAGAGAATAGGACAAGGTGGTATAGTTGGTTATATCATTTTAGGATTACTCGCTGTTGGTCTTGTTTTATCCATAGAGAGAATCTTTAGATTGACGATCACTGCAAGGGCGGTAAACGCGCAAGCTAAAGATGTCGATAATCCAAATGAGTCTAACCCTCTAGGTAGAGTTTTAAGTGCTTATCACTCAAATAAATCAGCTGATGTTGAGACATTAGAGTTGAAGCTTGATGATGCAATTTTAAAAGAATTACCTTCGTTAGAAAGAGGTATTAATTTTATTAAATTGTTATCTTCAGTTGCACCTTTATTAGGCCTTCTTGGTACAGTGACTGGTATGATTGTTACTTTCCAAGCTATTACTTTATTTGGTACTGGTGATCCTAAGCTAATGGCTGGTGGTATTTCACAAGCGCTTGTGACAACTGTTTTAGGTTTAACAGCCGCTATTCCTCTAGTGTTATTACATTCTGTTGCACAAACTAGAAGCAGATCAATACAGCAAATTCTTGATGAACAAAGTGCTGGATTAATTGCAGAAAGAGCAGAATCTAAATAATATTTTTAATAATTAATTTGAGGATTTAAATGGGTGACTTTCTTCTAAAACTTATAAGACCAGATCTAGCTTTTAGCAGTATTAGAGACTTCCTAGAGCTTGGTGGAGACGTGCTATTAGCTTTAATGTTGGCAACATTTGTTATGTGGATATTAATTATCGAGCGTTATTGGCATTTTGCTACTGCGCATAAAACTATTGCAAGCTCAACAATAGATGCTTGGAATAAACGATCTGATCATGACTCTTGGTACGCTAGAAGAATTAGAGAGAGACTTATTAGTGAAGTTAGACAATCAAGTCAAAGAGGTTTGATATATATTAAAACATTAGTAGCAGCAGCTCCTTTACTTGGATTACTAGGAACAGTTACTGGTATGGTTGAGGTCTTTGATGTTATGGCAATAACTGGATCTTCAAATGCCAGAGCGATGGCTGCAGGTATTTCAAAGGCAACATTACCTACAATGGCTGGCATGGTAACGTCTTTATCTGGAATATTTTTTATAGCCCAAATTGAATCCAAAACAAGAAAAGCCATTGCGAATGTAGAGGATGAATTACCTTTATCATAAGGTTAAAAAGATAAGGAGAATATAATGAGAAGAAGAGTAAGAGTAGAAGAGGAGAGTGAGATTAACATCACACCATTGCTCGATATTGTTTTTATAATGCTTATATTTTTCATTGTAACAGCAACCTTCGTAAAAGAATCTGGTATTGATGTTACTCGACCAGACTCTGAGACAGCTCAACAACAAAATAGAGTAGGCATCTTAATAGCTATAAGTGATAAAAATGAGATTTGGATTAATAGACGTATGGTTGATATGGATGCTGTTCAGGCAAATGTTGAAAAACTTCATGCCGAGAATCCTCAGGGTGGAGCGGTTATTCAAGCTGATGAGAAATCAGAAGTTGGTTTAATGGTTCAGGTCATTGATGCTGTAAGACTTGCAGGTGTTGAACAATATTCAATAGCTGCATCAGAGAAATAGGATACATAAATTGAACGAATTAATTGAAAAAATAAAAACTCAAATTAATGCTATTCTAGACATTAAGGTTGGTGATACAACTGTAAAAGGATCATTAAGTCAAATTGATAGTAGAGCATCTGCTATACCAATTGCAGCACTTATAACTGTGTTTTTATTTTTAGTTATGCAGGCTCTTGTCTCTAGTAATGAATTTGATCTAGGCGAAGAGACAGCAAGTATTAATATCAGTTTTTTAAGACAACTTCAGGATACTGAGACACAAACAGCAAAAAAGAAACCGAATAGACCTGAGCAAGAACAAGAACCTGATCCTCCTGAAATGGATATTCCTGAAACTCCTAGACCAGAGATGTCTTCTGAAAGAGTATCTACTCCTGATTTTGGTGGTCCTCAGTTCGGAGCATTTTCCGCATCAACTGATGCTGATGTTCTTCCAATTGTAAAAGTCCCACCTCAATATCCAAGAAGAGCAACTCAGAGAGGTATAGAAGGTTGGGTTTTAGTTGAATTTACAATTACAGAGACAGGTGCAGTAATTAACCCTATCGTAATTGATGCTGATCCTCCTGGAATTTTTAATAGATCAGCTATGAGAACAATTGTTAAGTGGAAATATAAACCGAGGATTGTTGGTGGAAAAGCTGTACCAAGACCTGGTGTACAACATTTAATAACTTATGAATTAGAGGACGCTCGATAAAATGAAAAATATTTTAAGAAAATTTATCTATTTTGTATTAATTCTCTCATTAGCTATACCTGTATCTACTGTTTTTGAAGCTATTACTTTTAATGAAGTATATGCCCAAAAAAAGGAGAGAAAGAAGCCACCTAAAGCTAGAAGAACTCAAACATTATCAAAAAAAGTTGGTACTGATTTCTTGAAGGCCCAAGAAGCACTTGCTGAAGAAAAACCAGACGAGTCTCTTAAAATACTAGACAGACTATTAAGCAATCAAGAATTATCTGATTTTGAAAAGGCTACTATTTACAGGCTTAAGGGCTATGTATATGCAGAAAAAGAAGACTATCCTAAATCTATGGATTTTTTACAACAATCTCTTTCCTATAATGCACTTGAGCCTCAAGCTCAATTAGATCTTCAATTTGGTATTGCTCAACTTTATCTTGCTATTGATCAATGGAACAGAGGTCTAAAAGAACTTTTAGATTGGTTTGATAATGCTGAAGCATTAGGAAGCCCTCCAGGGCCATCCGCTCATGCATTGTTGGCACAAATATATTTATATTTTGCTTCAGAAACACCAAAAGATTCTCCAGAAGAAAAACAATTTTACAGAAAAGCTGAGCCTCATGCAGAGATAGCTGTTCTTCAAGCTGCAGAACCAAGAGAAAATTGGTATCAGATTTACCTATCAGTTCTTTTATTTGATGATAGATATGAAGAATCTGTTCCTTTACTAGAAGCTATGGTTTATAGATTCCCAGACAAAAAGACCTATTATAGGCAATTGGCTGCGCTTTACGCAGAACTTAAAAGAGAGGAAGACTCCTTTGCTATTCAACAAATTATGTATTCAAAAGACATGCTTGAGAAACATAATGAATTGTTAAGACTTGCTCAATTATATTTATATTACGAGATTCCTTATAAGGCGGCAATTATTCTTGAAAAAGAGCTTGAAGCAGAAAGAATAAAAGATGAGGAAAAGAATTGGGAACAACTTGCAAATGCTTGGTTATCTGCACGTGAATGGAAGAAGGCGATACCACCTTTAACCAAAGCAGCAGAAATGTCAGAGGATGGAAGATTATTCCTTCGTTTAGGTCAAACTTATATGCAAGAGGAAGATTGGAAAAATGCTGAAAAGTATATTCGTTATGCCATTAAGAAGGGTGATCTAGAGAATCCAGGAAGAGCTTGGTTATTACTCGGTATTACAAGAAATAAAAAAGGTATTGATTTCGAAAATTCAGCACTATTTGCTTTTAAACGTTCAACTGGTTATGAGGATATGGAAGCAGATGCTAGACGTTGGGTAAAAGTTATAGAAACAAAGCAAGCCCGAAGAGAAGCTGATAGACTAGCCGCAGAAGCTGCGGAAGCTGAATTAGCAGATGATACTATTTATTTCAATTAGTAAATAGAATCTAATCTTTTAATCACAGGTGCCCCATCAAGACACTCTGCAAGTTTTGCACTTGCTGTTCTGAAGTGATCACTTTTACCATGAGCATCAATACTATCTTGGTCTATATATTGTTCCATAACAATATATGTATTTTCTATTTCTCTATCTTTTGAAATTTGATAAAAAATATTACCTTTTTCTATTTCTCTTACATTTTCAGATAGCTCAACAAATATTTTTTCAAATAATTCTTCCTTTCCTTTTTTAACTTTTAAAGTAGCTAGAATGCATATCATTTTATTACCTCATTTTTTAATCTTTAATTCCATAAGTGTTTTTAAGAGGTCTCTATTTTCATTAGATAGAGATATATTTTGTTTTTGAAGCTCATTTAATTGGTCTAAAAATTTATTAATATGAACTTCTGCTCCCTCTAAAAGAGAAATTTGTTTTCTTTCTCTTTCTTTATATGTTTTTAATTCAGATTCTTGTCTTTCAATAAAAAAAGCTGCTTGTGAGAGTAATTTTTTCACATCTTCAGATAAAATATTTTCAGTATGGCTGGTTTCTACAATTTGGCTTTCTTCTAAGATAAGTTTTAAAGAGCTTTCACTAATTAATAGATTACCTCCTTCTGTTTTAACTGCTTCTAGTCTTCCTTCATCAATCATAGACTGAAGTTTTTTTTGCTCTACACCTGTCATTCTTGATGCGGAAGCTAGAGTTAAAACACGTTCTTTATCATCCATCTATTTATCCATCAGATTTTTTCTTATTTTCACGATAATCACCATATTTTGAGTCTCTATCGGATAATGCCTTTGTTAGACCTTCTTCTTTAACCATTTTGAAGAAATTTTTTGCCGATTTTGTATGCATAGATAATTGTTGCATTTCTGTACCAGCCCTTATACCTGATCTTATACCCATAGCTTCCATTTGTCTGTGGACCGCTCTTTTATTAAACTGTTGAACATCTTGGGGAACTCCAGCAATATTTTTTGCAATTTTTAGAACTTCTTCGTCTAGTTTATTAATAGGAAAAGATTGATTGGCAAAACCACATTTTACCGCTTCTTTTCCATTCATAGAATTTCCTGTTAGCATTAGTTCCATGGATTTTCTCATTCCTACTACCCAGGGGTAAAATTGATTATCTGGTGGAGAAATATTTCTTACAACGGGATAACCAATAGTTGAATCATCAGCTACATATATCAAGTCACATGATTGAGCTAATTCAGTCCCACCAGCAAGACAATATCCATGAACTTGAGCTATAACAGGTTTAGCTAAATCCCAAATTTTAAAACATCCATCAACTACATGTCTTGGCCAGTATCCCAAACCGCCAGCTGAATAATAAGGATCCTTCTCCTTTGGATCTTTTGTTAAATCATAACCAGCGCTAAAGGCTTTCCCTGATCCTCTGATAATCGTTGCGCTAATATTTTCGTCTTGATCATTATTTTCTAATACCTCAAATAGCTCACTTCTAAGATTTGCGCTTAAAGAATTTCTTTTATTTGGTCTATTAAGAGTTATTCTAGATATTTTCTCAATAGGATTGTCAACAATTATAGATTTATATTCTGTCAAGTTCTTCTCCAATAGTTTTTCATAAAGGATTACTAATTATATTGTTAATTCTAAAATATAATTCATCCTTGTTTTCTTTTTTATCAAATATCCTTTTTCTACTAATAATTTAATCAAATCAGTTTTCCATGAATTTTTATTATTTTCGATAATAACTATTAATGGAAGTAATTTTTTATTTGCGTTTTCTATAAATGGAATGATAACACTTTCTTCATTTCCCTCTACATCTATTTTCATTGCTGAAATATTTTCAATTTTTTCGTCTTTAATAAAATCAATTAAATTTTTTGCAATAACCTTTTGGCTGCCGGTTTTTGAGATTTTACCTTGTCCTAAATTTTCATCTGGTGTGTCTAGTTTAAATTCCCCTGATTTATCCATAAGAGCAATTTCTCTAGGGTTAATTGGTATATCTTTATTTTGTAAGGCATTGTACTTAAGTCTCTGAAAAAGTGATGGATGTGGTTCAATTGAAAAAATTTTAGTATTTTTGAATTCTTTATAAACACTACCAACTGAAAACGAATATAATCCTATATTTGATCCAATATCTATGAAGACAGAGTTATCCTTACACCTACTTTTAATAAAGTCTCTCTCGTCTTTTTCAAAAATTTGTGGAGAAAAAAGAGCTCTTTTTTCGCTAACATTTCCTTTTGTATAAAGTCTTAATTTTGCACCAAATAAGTGAGTATCAATACAATCTTTCGAGATAAAAATAGCAATTTTTCTGAATAAAAAAATTAACCTTTTAGAAAACCAACTGGTTCCAATATTTCTTGTAATATAGATAATTATTTTAACAATAAAATTCGGTTCATATTGACCAAAACTAGAGGAATTATCAACAGGTATCATATTTCTAATTATATTATTTTGAGTTAATTAATTTTCCTTAATTACAATAACATATAAGATAAAAATATGACTAAAAAAGAAAAAATTTTTAGAACAACAAAAGAAGTTGTTAAAACTGCCAAAAGAAGAAAAAATTCATCTACTCGTTGGCTTCAAAGACAAATTAATGACCCTTATGTTAGACAGGCACAAGCTGAAGGAAGAAGATCTAGAGCTGCTTATAAAATTATTCAGATAGATGAGAAATTTAATATTTTTAAAAAGGGTAATTCAGTTTTAGATTTAGGAGCTGCTCCAGGAAGTTGGACAGAGGTTGCTCTTAATAGAGCTGGAGGATTAACAGTTGCAGTAGATATATTAGAAATGGAAGACATTAAAAATGCAATTATCCTTAAAGCAGATTTATCAGATGAAAATTCTTCAAATTTAATAAAAAAATTAAATAATGAAAAATTTGATATTGTCTTATCGGATATGGCAGCTTCAACAACTGGTCATAAGCAAACAGATCATATTAGAACCCAAGCTTTAGCAGAACTAGCAGCCTCATATGCTGTAGAGTTTTTAAGGCCCGGCGGAGTATTTTGTGCAAAAGTTTTTCAAGGTGGGACCCATGGAGATCTATTGCTTAATCTGAAAAGTAATTTTAATTCAATCAAGCATTTCAAACCTGATGCAAGTAGGAAAGGCTCACCTGAAACATATGTAATTGCTAAAGATTTTAAAGGGTGATTTTTAAATTATAAAAATTTATTTGAACTTATTTCAGGATAGGTTATAAGCAGACGTCAACAACCTATTTAAGGAGTTGATATGAAGTTTCGTGAAGGTATTACTTTTGATGATGTTTTACTTGAACCCGGTGAATCTTCAGTATTGCCTGCAAAGGCAGACGTAGAAACTAAAATTACAAAAAAAATTAGCTTATCTATTCCTTTAATTTCTGCTGCGATGGATACTGTTACTGAGTCAAAAATGGCCATAGCTATTGCTCAAGCAGGTGGACTTGGCGTTATTCATAGAAATCTATCTATAGATGAACAGGTAAACGAAGTTAAAAAAGTTAAAAAATTTGAGTCAGGTATGGTTGTAGACCCTGTAACAATTAGTCCTAATCAATCCCTCAAAGAGGCCCTTAGTCTTATGGAAATACATAATATTTCTGGTATTCCGGTTACAGACTCAAAAACGAGAGAACTTAAGGGAATAATAACTAATCGAGATGTTAGGTTTGCATCCAACCAAGATCAAAAAGTTTCCAAGCTTATGACTAGAGAAAATTTAGTAACTGTTAGTGAGGGTGTAACTCAAAAAAAAGCAAAAGCAGAACTTCATAAACATCGTATCGAAAAATTAATAGTTGTTGATAAAAAATATAGATGTATTGGCTTGATAACTGTAAAAGACATGGAAAAATCTCAATTACATCCTACTGCCTGTAAAGATGATCAAGGAAGATTAAGAGTTGCTGCGGCGACATCTGTAGGAGAAAGTGGTTTAGCTAGAGCCCAGGCTCTTATTGATGCTGATGTGGATGTAATTGTGGTTGATACTGCTCACGGTCACTCATCTCAAGTCGCAGACGTTGTAAAAAAAATAAAGAAAATATCAAAATCTGTTCAACTAGTTGCAGGAAATGTTGCAACAAAAGAGGCTACTCGATCATTAATTGAAGCTGGTGCAGATTGTATTAAGGTGGGTATTGGACCAGGGTCTATTTGTACTACAAGAATTGTAGCTGGGGTTGGTGTACCTCAACTCTCAGCAATAGTAGATTGTGCAAATGAAGCACATAAATCTGGAGTACCTATTATAGCTGATGGTGGCATTAAATTTTCAGGTGATTTTGCGAAAGCATTGGCAGCAGGTGCAGATGTAGCAATGATAGGTTCTCTATTTGCAGGAACAGAAGAAGCTCCAGGCGAAATTTTCTTATACCAGGGTAGAAGATTTAAATCATATAGAGGAATGGGTTCAGTTGCTGCAATGGCAGAGGGATCTGCTGATAGATATTTCCAATCTGATATGGGGAATACTGAAAAATTAGTTCCTGAAGGTGTTGAAGGCCAGGTTCCGTACACAGGGTCAGTGCAAGATATTATTCATCAAATGGTAGGTGGTTTAAGAGCCTCCATGGGATATACAGGCTGTAAGACAATTAAGAATTTTCAAACAAAAACTAAATTTATAAGAATTTCTCCAGCTTCATTAACAGAAAGTCATACCCATGATGTTTTAGTTACACGCGAAGCACCAAATTATCCTGTTAGAGGTTAGGCTTGAATATTATAAAACTCTCTCTTTTTCTATGCTTTTTTACTTTAATTTTGTCTGGGCAAACGTCTTTAAATCAAATATCAATTGACATATCAAATAATGCTTTATTGATTTATGAAACTGATAAAGAAGAGGCTATTTTACTATCCAGGCAGGCATTAGCAGCCGATCCATCAAATGCTTATGCTTGGGCAGTAGCTGGAAACATTTTAAGAAAGAATAAGCAATTTAAAGCAGCAGAGAATTTTTTTAAAAAATCATTAGAACTCAATCCGTTATTAAAAGAGGGATTATATTGGGGTGCAGAGAATAACATTTCTTTAGATAAACTCGATGAAGCTAATCAAAAATTAAAAATTCTTATAAATTCCTGTTCAGGTTGTAATGAATCAGTAATGTTAAAATTATCTATCGATAATAAAAAAGAGCAAACGAATAGCAATGATGTTTCTACAAAAGACAAACTAGATGAAAAACAGCAATAAAAATGAAAAAATATTAATTTTAGATTTTGGAAGTCAAGTTACCCAATTAATAGCACGAAGAGTCAGGGAAAGTGGTGTTTATTCAGAAATTTTTCCATATACAAAATGGGAGGAGGGTCTAAAAAAAATTAAACCCAAGGGTATTATATTATCTGGTGGCCCTGCTTCAACTATTGATAGTTCTTCACCTCAAGTATCTTTAGAAATTTTAAATTCTGATGTCCCTGTTTTAGGAATTTGTTATGGGCAACAAACACTATGCTCACAACTTGGTGGAAAAGTTGAGCATTCAGCAAAACGTGAATTTGGCCGTGCAAATATTAAAATTATAGGAAAGTCTGATTTCTTTAGAGATTTTGAAAATAATAGAGAAAATGAGCCAGTTTGGATGAGCCATGGCGATAAAGTAACTGAATTACCTGAGGGTTTTTCTGTAATAGCCAAAAGTGAAAATGCGCCATTTGCGGCTATAGCTAATGAGGATAAACGAGTTTATGGTGTTCAATTTCATCCTGAGGTTGTTCATACCCCAAATGGTTCAAAAATGTTGGAAAATTTTACTCACCATATTTGTGGGTGTTCTGGTGAGTGGACAATTGAGTCTTTTAGAGAAACTGCTATTGAAAGAATAAAAAAACAAGTGGGTGATGGAACGGTAGTTTGCGGTTTATCTGGTGGAGTGGACTCATCTGTCGCGGCAGTTCTTCTTCATGAAGCAATTGGAAAACAATTAATGTGTATTTATGTAGATACTGGTCTTATGAGGGAGAATGAAACTGAAGAAGTAGTTGGAATGTTCAGAGATCATTTTAATATTCCTTTAATACATGTTGACGCTCGACAGGATTTTCTGGGTGATTTAAATGGTATTAGCGATCCTGAAAGAAAAAGAAAAATCATCGGTTCTAAATTTATAGATATTTTTGATGATCAGGCTAATAAAATTGG
>CACBCD010000021.1 GCA_902537725.1 uncultured PS1 clade bacterium | reverse complement strand
ACCCAATGCAGAAAGTCATTTTGATTACCTAAAATAAAACCTAATGATTGATCCTCTTGGTTTCCAGTATCTGTTTTCTTACTTGATATATCTAACTCAAAACCCTGAAAATTTCTTCTAAAAATATAATTTACAACTCCAGCAACTGCATCGGATCCATAAATTGATGCAGCCCCTTCTTTTAGTATTTCAACCCTTTCAACAGCGATTAGTGGTATTATAGATGTATTAACAAAAACACTTCCATCATTAGCTGTGGCACCAGTAACAGTTTGCCTTCTTCCATCAACTAAAACTAAAGTTGATGATAAACCAAGTCCCCTAAGATTAATATTTGATGTACCCTGAGTACTTCCTGAAGTGAAAGCATCTGTATTGTTTTCTGAACCCGAGTTAATTGATAGATTTCTAGTAATAT
Source organism: uncultured PS1 clade bacterium (assembly GCA_902537725.1). Taxonomy (GTDB): domain Bacteria; phylum Pseudomonadota; class Alphaproteobacteria; order MED-G09; family MED-G09; genus MED-G09. Next base: position 10,682 of record CACBCD010000021.1, on the reverse strand, counting down.
CGGAAGCTAAAAAAGCACCCATTCCATCAATTTCATCACGTAATATAATGTCTACAGGTGATGTATCACTCTTAGAGGCTGTTTTTATAAATGATCCGGTAACAACAATTTCTTCAATTACTTCTTCTTGAGCAAATGTAAATTGAGTTAGAAATAAAGAAGCAATTAATAAAGAAAATTTATAAAATCTATTGATTAAAATAAGCATTTATTCCCCAAAAAGTTATCAACTAGGAGTTTTAATCTTCAATGGCCTTTAAATCAAATGAAACCGCATGAAGTCCATTTTTAAATTCATCTCTAAGAGTTTCCATAGCCATTCTATGTCTATCTATTGGCTTAATGTTAGTAAATTTTTCTGAACGAATAAATATTCTAAAGTGAGTACCACCTCTTTTTGCATCCTCATTATGATTGGCGTGTAGATGTGATTGGTCTTCAACTTCAAGCTCAGTTGGAAGAAATTTTTCAGAAAGTTTTTTTATAATATTTGCTTTAATTTCCATTTTTATTTTTCTACTATACCAGATTATATAAAAAACTAAATTCTACTTACTCAATTAAAGGAAAGAATTCTCAATGAAATTAAATTCTAAATATTTTAATAATTTAAGAATTAAACCTAAAGAAAGTAACTTTAAAAGAAAATGTGAATATGGTGGCTGCAACAAAAAAGGTGAATTTCTTGCTAAAACTAAAACATCGCATGAATATTATTACTGCCTTGATCATATAAAAGATTTTAACAAAAATTATAATTTTTTTGAAGGAATGAGCGAGGAAGAGATAATTGATTATCAAATTTCATCAATTATTGGACATAGGCCAACTTGGAAATCAGGTACAAATCCCCAGGCTAATTATTTCTCTAATTTTGCTAAAAAGGATGGAAGCGCCTTTAATGATCCCTTTAATTTTTTTGATGAAGAAGATAGAACAAAACAAAAAAAAGATATTAGGAAAAAAAATAAAAAATCAAATAAAGCATTCGAAATTCTTGAATACACACCAAATTCCTCAAAAAGTGAAATTAGGAAAAAGTTTAAAGAAGTTGTAAAAAAGCTTCATCCAGATACTAATGGCGGAGATTCTTCTCAAGAAGACCTTTTAAAAGAGGTTATAAGTGCTTATAAATATCTAAAATCACAAGGGCACTGTTAAATTTAAATTTAATTTGCTACACAACTTAAGAATAAAAATTTAAAGGATTAATTTATGAGTACTGACACACAATCAACCTTAGATATAGGAAGTCCAGATACAGAAATATCAGTTAAAAAATTTTTTGGTCTCGATACAGAATTAACAGTTCCGGCTTATTCAAAAAAGAATGAATATGTACCTGAAATTGACGAAGAATATTTGTTTAACCATGAAACCACAATTGCTATCTTAGCAGGATTTGCTCATAACAGAAGGGTAATGGTACAGGGCTATCATGGAACAGGTAAGTCAACCCATATTGAACAGATAGCTGCAAGGCTAAATTGGCCATGTATAAGAATAAATCTTGATAGCCACGTTAGTAGAATAGACCTTATTGGTAAGGATATGATTACCCTTAAAGATGGACAGCAAGTTACAGAATTTAGAGAAGGTTTATTACCGTGGGCAATTCAGAATCCTGTTGCTTTAGTATTTGATGAATATGATGCGGGGAGACCTGATGTTATGTTTGTTATTCAAAGAGTTTTGGAAATATCTGGTAAACTTACACTTTTAGATCAAAATAAAATTATTACTCCTCACAAATTTTTTAGATTATTTGCAACAACTAATACAGTCGGCCTTGGTGATACATCTGGTTTGTATCACGGAACCCAACAAATTAATCAGGGTCAAATGGATAGATGGTCTATTGTTAGCGCTCTAAATTATCTCCCTCACGAAGATGAGTTAAATATAGTTTCCGCTAAAGCAAAGAGTTTTAACAATAAAAATGGTAAAGAGACTATCTCTAAAATGATTAGAGTTGCAGATTTAACAAGAAATAGTTTTATTAACGGTGATATATCAACAGTAATGAGTCCAAGAACTGTACTAACATGGGCACAAAATACCGAAATTTTAGATGATGTTGGTCTTAGCTTTAAACTAACATTCCTTAATAAATGTGATGAACTAGAGAGACAAACAATAGCTGAATTTTATCAAAGATGCTTTGGCGAAGAATTAATAGAAACTCCAATATCAAATCCTGAAAGTAAAAGTGACAAATAAATTTTCTGATATAGATGAATTTAAACGTGCGTTAACAATGGCAATGCGTTCAATTTCTAAACAAGACGAATTAACTGTCAGCTTTGGGGCAGATAAAGGTAATTTAAGCGGTTTAAAAGCTAGACTACCTATGCCTAATAAAAATATGGACAATGACCAAATTAACTCTCTAAGAGGTGAAGCTGACTCACTAGCTCTTTACCTCGCCCATCATAAAGAAATTATTGATAAGAAATATGAACCTCAAGGTCAAAATGCTCGAGGAATTTATAATATTTTAGAGAAAGTAAGGTGTGATGCTATTGGTGCTAATGCGATGTCAGGTGTATCAAAAAACTTACACCAAATGGAAGTAAATAAGATAAAAAGAAAAATGTTATCAGTTAATAACGACAATCCTGAGACAAAAATGATTGATGCCTTATCCTATATGGTTATGGAGCGATTGACTGGAAATAAAATAGATGAAGCACAAGAATTTATAGAACCCTGGAAGGATTGGATTGAGGAAAGAGCAAATACTTCGATTGATGAACTTGTTAAATCCTTTAATGACCAATCTAAATATGCAAAAATAACTAGGAAACTAATTGGTGATTTAGAATTAGGCGATGAGCTAGGTGAAGATCCAGAGGAAGATGATGAAGATGAAGATAATGATCAAGATGCACCTGAAGAAACAATAGAGTCTGAAGAGAGCTCTTCATCCGAAGATGAAACTCAATCCGATGATATGGAAATTGATGACGGTATTCCTGAAGAGGATGACTCAATGGATGCTGATATGTCAGAAATGGGAGAAGAATCTGATAATGATGATGATAGCATGGCTCAAGCCGCAAGAGGTAGAGGTAATGATAATGAAGCCAGAAGAGAACTACCCTATAAAATTTTTACAGAAAAAAATGATGAACAAATTAAAGCTATTGATCTATGCGAAATTGATGAGCTAGATAAGTTAAGAGAGTATTTAGATCAACAGCTTAATCATTTACAAGGTGCAGTTACAAGGCTTGCAAATAAACTTCAGAGAAAATTATTAGCGCAACAAAATCGTTCATGGGAGTTTGATTTAGAAGAGGGACTTTTAGATGTATCAAAGTTAACTAGAGTGATTATAGATCCAACATCACCATTATCTTTCAAAATGGAAAAGGATATTGAATTTCGAGATACGATCGTATCTCTTTTAATTGATAATTCTGGTTCTATGAGAGGTAGACCAATTACCATTGCTGCCATGTGTGCCGATATACTTGCAAGAACACTTGAAAGGTGTTCAGTTAAAACTGAAGTACTCGGTTTCACAACAAAAGCATGGAAAGGTGGAAAATCAAGAGAAGAGTGGATAGAAAGTGGAAAGCAACCAGCTCCAGGTAGGTTAAATGACTTACGCCATATCATTTATAAAACCGCTGATGAACCATGGAGACGCTCAAAAAGAAATCTGGGTTTAATGCTTAGAGAGGGATTGCTAAAAGAGAATATTGATGGCGAAGCACTTGAATGGGCATATAGTAGATTGATAACAAGACCCGAACAAAGAAAGATTTTAATGGTCATTTCTGATGGAGCTCCTGTTGATGACTCAACACTTTCAGTAAATGCTGGTAATTATCTTGAGAGACATTTAAAGCAAATTATTCAAAAAATTGAAATAGACCCTTCAATAGAACTAACCGCAATTGGTATTGGCCATGATGTTAATAGATATTATAGAAGGGCTGTAACAATTGTTGATGCGGAGCAATTAGGCGGTGCAATAACTGAGCAATTAGCCGGTCTATTTGATGAAGAATTTAAAACTTCAAATGTTAGAAAAAAAATAAAAGTTAATAACTAAATGCTTAAGATTTTCTTTTTAATCTTTCTTGCTTTAACGGAGAGATTAGAATTTTTAGCTTTAATTAAGTAATTATCAAGGCCACCAACATGTTCTACAGACCTTAGTGCATGAGCACTAACTTTAAAACGGATTGTTTGATTAAGTTTATCACTTGCAAGGCTGACATTACATAAGTTAGGAAGAAATCTTCTTTTAGTCCTATTCTTTGCATGGCTAACGTTATTGCCAGTCATCACTCCTTTTCCACTTAATTCACATTGTCTAGACATATTTTGTTACCAATTGTTAATTATACTTTATGTCAGGTTTCTATATCGACTAAAAGATTTCGTCAAGAAAGTTTTATAATCAATAATTCAGAGCTGCCTTAATTCTATCAATATCATCCTTAACATCAAATAAGTCATTATTTTGTAATTTAGAATAATAATTTAATGCAACCTTAAGATCTTTCTTAACATACCTGCCTTGTTCATAAATTTTAGCCATTTCTAATACGGCCTCACTTACATTGCCATTGGCAGCTTCTCTAACAAATCTTAATCCTTTCTTTTCATCCTTAGTTACCCCTAAACCTCTAAGATAAAGTTTGCCCAAATAAAAGGTAGAATTCAAATATGGTGAATTATCTCTATTATCTTCATTAGCTCTTGCTCTTCTATAAAGTTTTACAGCTTCTCTGTAATCTCTTCTTCCAGCAGTTCCATTTTCATAGCCTTTTGCTAACTCAATAAGTGACCTATCAAAATTCTTGTTGGAAGATACTTTAAACCATTCCATTGCCTCTACAGGTCTTGGATCTTCAACCCTTCCCTCTCTCAGCCAAAGTGCATAATTATATTGTGCTTGAGGAAGTCCACCAAAAGCAGCTTTCTTATAATATTCAAAAGCTTTTTTTTCATCAATCTCAACCCCTCGACCCTTCGCATAAATAATTCCTAAGTTAAAAGTCGCGGCAATATTTCCTCTTTCTGACGCTTCTTTAAACAATTCTATGGCTTTTAAATAATCTTGTTTTAAATCCCTACCGATATAATACAAACTGCCTAAATAAAATTTAGCATCAGGATTTCCTTCCTCAGACTGAGCTCTTAAAATTTTTATATCTGTATCAATAGAAAGCTCTGATTTCACTTCACTATTATAGAAAATAGTAAAAATAAGTAAAAAAGCTAATGATAGTAAAAATCTCATTATAATTAATTCCTAATCTTATCGTTTTAAGAAATCGAAAAGGTATCCAGCTACTTTACGAATCTGAATTTCTTCCGATCCCTCTGTTATTCTATAACGCCTATGATGCCTATAAATATGCTCAAAAGGTTTATGACGAGAGTAACCAATACCACCATGAACTTGAATGGCTTGATCTGCTGCTTGGCAAACAAGCCTATTTGATCGATAATTACACATAGAAACTTTATCAGATAAATGAATTGCTACCTCAGGCTTTGTCATCTGATCCATTTGCCAAGCAGTTTTATAAACTAAATTTCTAATCATTTCACATTCTGTATGAAGCTCAGTTAATGGAAATTGAATTGCTTGATTTGTTGATAGGGCCTTACCAAAAGGTTTTCTCTCTTTAGCATATTCAACGCTCATATTAATACAATACTGTGCTGCGCCAACTCCCGAAGCAGCTTGTCGAATTCTATTCTCATGAACAAAATGTTGAGCAAGTTCTAATCCCCTATCAAGTTCGCCAAATACAGATGTATTGGGAACCCAAACATCTTTAAGATTTATTAAAGCATGATCGGTTGGCATATTAAATGTCCACATAAATTCTTCAACCTCAAAACCATCAGCAGATGAAGGTACTAAAAAACATGTTATACCAATTGCTGAACCATTGTCGCCACTTGTTCTTGCAAAAATCATATCATAGTTAGCTTTATGAATTCCTGTATTCCATGTTTTTTGACCATTTATAAGCCATCCATCAATACCATCTCTAGTTTCCGGAACTGCATTTGTCTCCATCCAAGTAGCATCTGAACCATGGTCAGGCTCGGTTAAACCAAAAGAAATCCTGTGAGAACCACTTAACATACCATTAATAAATTCATCTTTTTGTTCTTCAGTCCCAAAGTCTCTAAACATTAAAACTTGTGGAAAATTTCCAACAATAGAATTTTCATTTTGTAGATCGTTATGTAAACCCAACCCCTTTGCAGCTAAATGTTCTCTAATGATGGCCATTGCTAAATTTGAACCATCTTTGCCACCATATTCTTTAGGTAATCCAAACCTTAAATGACCAGCTTCGTCTGCAAGCTTTCTCATTTTACCCAGAAGCTCCTCCCACTCTTCAGTAGGAAGACCACCATTGTCCCAATTGGTTCTTGAATGTTCTCTTCTATGATCAAAAAAACGAATGTTATCGTCTTCATTTTCTAATGGTTTTATTTTCTTTTCGATAAAATCATCTAAAGTATCTAGATATTCTGAAATTTCTTTTGGTATCGAAAAATCCATTTTAACCTCCATAATCATAAAAATATGCAATATTTTACATTAATTAGTTATAAAATCTATTTTTTATGTATTGTGCTATGACCATTAATATTACATATATGTAGTATAGAACATAACATGAAATTAAGCATGTAAGTGATTCGGTCATGATATGTTCTTTAGGTGATCTAAATCACTAATCATTATCAACACTATATGTAGTATAAATTTTTTATTTTATTTAATTTAAATATTCAAAAAAACTTTGTAAAAGAATTTTATGACTATTATTGCCGCTTTAGGTCCAACAAATACTGGTAAGACTTATTATGCAATCGAGAGACTTGCTGCACATAAATCAGGAATGATAGGTTTACCGTTAAGGCTTTTAACAAGAGAAGTATTTGACAAAATGGTCTCTAAAGTAGGCCCTTCAAGAGTGGCAATGATTACAGGCGAAGAGAGAATTATTCCAGATAATCCTAAATACTGGGTTTGTACAGTAGAGTCTATGCCGATAAATATTCCTGTAGAATTTCTTGCTGTTGACGAGATACAATTAATAGATGATCCAGAAAGAGGCCATATCTTTACAGATAGAATTTTAAATGCTCGTGGAATGAGTGAAACTCTTTTTATGGGATCAAGCATTTCCAAAAAAGTAATTAAGAAATTAATAAGTGATGTAAAGTTTCATGATAGAGAGAGATTTTCAAAATTAACCTATACTGGCTATAAAAAAATTAGTCATCTACCCAAAAGATCAGCTGTAGTTGCTTTCTCAATTCAATCTGTCTACGCAATAGCAGAAATTATTAAAAGACAAAAAGGTGGAGTTGCTGTTGTTATGGGATCATTAAGTCCTCAAGCAAGAAATGCTCAAGTAAAAATGTACCAAAATGGCGATGTTGATTATATTGTCGCTACTGATGCAATAGGAATGGGTTTAAATCTGGATCTTAATCATATTGCCTTTGCTGAAACTGAAAAATACGATGGAGAAAATTTTAGAAAATTATATCCACATGAATTAGCACAAATTGCTGGAAGAGCTGGAAGATACCAAAAGAATGGAACATTTGGGGTCACCGGTCAAGCAAATGAAATTGATCATGAGGTTATTGCAAGAATAGAAGATCATAGATTTATTCCACTTAATTCTGCAAAATGGAGAAATAAGGATCTTAATTTTTCATCTGTGAATAAGTTAATAGAAAGTCTTAAGGCCATTCCGAGCAAAGTTGAGCTTGGTATCTCGAGACAGGCTGATGATCTAAGAGCATTAATAAGGTTAAGCCAAGATAAAGAAATATTAGAGAGAGCAAACAATAAAAAAGATATTCAAATATTATGGGAAGCTTCTCAAATACCTGACTTTAGGAATATTAGCGAGGGCGAACATTCAAAAATTATCTCCTTAATTTTTAATGAATTATGTTCAAGTAAAAAACTATCAGATGAATGGCTTAATTCACATATTAAACCTTTTAATAAATTTTATGGAGATATTAATTCTTTAATGATGAGACTATCAGGTATTAGAACTTGGACATATGTATCTCAAAAGGAAAAGTGGTTGGAAAATCCAACTCTATGGCAAAAAAAAACGCGTGAAATTGAAGATAAATTATCTGATGCACTCCATAATGCACTTACTGAGAGGTTTGTTGAAAAATCCTCAAGTAAATTAAGAATAAAATATAAGGATAAAAAAGATATTCTATCTGGAATTAATGATACTGGAGAAATAACAGTCGAAGGTGAATATTTTGGAAAAATCCAAGGCTTAAAATTAATTATTGAAAAAACATACTCTGAACAATATCTCAAACAAATTAGGCCTGCTATATCTCAGTCTGTAGAACTAGAAATCAGAAAAACATCAATTAAAATTTTATCTTCAAAATTTGATGATTTCATACTAAATCCTGATCTTCATATTTATTTTAACAATCAAAAAATCGCTGGATTAAAACCTGGTAATGACCCCCTAAATCCTAAAATTAATATAATTTGCGATGAATATTTAGATTTAAATATTAAAAGAAATTTAGAAATTAAACTTACTGAATGGATAGATGATTATATTAAATTAAATTTAAAAGAGATTCTCTTACTTAAAAATACAGATAATATGTCATCAGGTGCAAAAGGTATAGCTTTTAGATTAGTTGAAGAACTTGGTTTAATTAGAAGAAATAAGATTGAAAGTGAAATAAAAATTTTAGACCAACAATCAAGGCAAGAGCTTAGAAAGATGGGTGTAAAATTTGGAAAATTTTCTATATTTTTTCCAGCAACAGTTAAACCAAAAGCTACAGAATTGTTAATATCTCTGTGGATAAATTACTCTGGAAAAAATTACAACCAAAAAGATATTAAGTTTATAAGAGATAATTTACCAAGACCAGGAATTACTTCATGCAAGTTGAATCAAAACATATCACATGAAATATATAAATTACTTGGTTATTTAGTTATCGGCAAAATGATTATAAGAGCAGACATTATTGAGCGACTAGATAAAATAATCTATACTGAAATTGATAAAGATAAAAAAGATAAAAGTTTTTTAGTAACTGACGAAATGATATCTTTATTAGGATGCTCCAGAGATAATATGAAGCTAATTATAAATGAACTTGGTTTCGTAAAAAATAATAAAAAAATAAACCAACCTAATGAAGATCAAAGTGATACTGATGAAACTAATATTTGGTATAAAAAGAAATATAATTATGGAGTAAAAAATCAAAAAAAATCTAAAAAATACAGGAAAAAATCAAAAAATGTTACAGCCTCTAATTTCTTTGCTGAAAATAATGAACTTAAAAAATTAAAAGAAAGACTTAAGCTTGAATAAGATTGATAAAAACTTTAGTGATCAAATTATTGACGAACAAAGAATTGATGTTTGGCTTTTCAGATCACGCTTAATCAAATCTAGAGCAAAAGCACAACAAGTTATTCATGAAGGATTTATTAAAATTAATAAAATACGAACATCAAAAACATCAGTTAAAATTAGAGTTGGAGATATCATAACATTATCTAAACTTGACAATGTTTCCATTATTTCTGTAGAAGATTTTGCAAAAAGAAGACTTAATGCTAAGGAAGCATTAAAATTATATAAAGAAATAAAAATAATTTAGGAAAAAATTTTCAATGAAAAAATTTATAGAAAAGCTTTTTAAAAGAAAGTCATCAGAAAATAAAAATGAGGACTTAACAAGTAGCTCTTTAATCGAAGAAGCTGTTGCAGTTCTACTTTTGCGTGCAGCAAATATTGATGGAAAAAAAGATGCTAAAGAAATTGATGCAATCAAAAAGTTAATTATTAAACAATTTAATTATGATGAGCAAAAAACTAATGCATTAATAGACTCTGCTAGTGACAAGGAGGAGTCCTCAACAGATCTATTCGAATGGTCAAAAATTATTAATGATTATTATGATTTAGACAGTAAAAAAATTGTTTTCAGTATGATGTGTGAAATAATTTGTGCCGATGGATTAATAGATCCCTTTGAATCTAATTTCATTAGAAGACTATCGGGCCTTCTTTACATTTCTGATAAAGAAGCGGGGATAATAAAAAAACAAGTTATGAAAGAAAAGGATATGCAATGACTTATGTGGTAACAGAGGAATGTATCAAATGTAAGTTTATGGATTGCGTTGATGTATGTCCTGTCGATTGTTTTTACGAAGGTGAAAATATGCTTGTTATTCATCCTGAGGAATGTATCGATTGTGGTGTTTGTGAACCAGAATGTCCTGCAGAGGCTATTCATCCTGATACAAAAGATGGTATGGAAAAGTGGTTAAAAATTAATACTGAATATGCAGACAAATGGCCAAATATTACAATTATGCGAGATAGTGCTGAAGATGCAGAAGACTTTAACGGTGAAGAAAATAAATTTGAGAAATACTTCAGCGAAAAACCTGGAGAAGGTGATTAGTCTATAAAATCTTGTAAAAGCTTGATTATTCTGCTAAAGGCTTTCCTCTAATATCAATATATTAAGGATCCCTTGATGAGTGTAAAAAAAAAGACACAGAAAGCAAAACCAAAAAAAACTGCAATTAATCCAAAAAAGAAAGCAGTAAAAAAAACCGCAACTAAAAAAGTAATAACAAAGAAATCTTC
>CACBCD010000020.1 GCA_902537725.1 uncultured PS1 clade bacterium | reverse complement strand
AAATCAGTATTGGAGCAATAAGTGTCAGACAACCAAGAAAAATTAACAGAAAAGGATTTTAAAGATCCATATGAGTACGGTTTTGAAACTGAAATTGACTCAGATTTTGCTCCCAAAGGCTTAAATGAAGAAATTGTTAAGTTTATTTCTAATAAGAAAAACGAACCAAAATGGCTTCTAGAATGGAGACTTGCTGCTTACAGAAGATGGTTGACTATGGAAGAACCAAATTGGGCAAGTGTAAGATATCCAGCTATCGATTATCAGGACTCATACTATTATGCAGCTCCCAAGAAAGCAGAAAAGATTGAGAGTCTTGATGATGTCGATCCTAAATTACTTGAGACATATAATAAACTTGGTATTCCTCTTAAAGAACAAGAATGGCTTGCTGGCGTTGCTGTGGATGCTGTTTTTGATAGTGTCTCTGTAGGAACTACTTTTAAAGAAAGACTAAAAGAGGATGGTGTCATTTTTTGTTCATTCTCAGAGGCAGTAAATGAATATCCAGATTTAGTGAAGAAGTACCTTGGTACTGTTATACCAACTACAGATAATTACTTTGCGACACTTAATTCTGCTGTTTTTTCTGATGGAAGTTTTGTTTATATTCCTCCGGGAGTAAAATGTCCTATGGAATTATCGACTTATTTCCGTATTAATGCAGCTGGCACAGGACAGTTTGAAAGAACCCTAGTAATTGCTGATAAAGACTCTTATGTTAGTTACTTAGAGGGTTGTACTGCTCCTATGAGAGATGAGCATCAACTTCATGCAGCAGTTGTAGAGTTGGTTGCTTTAGAGGGAGCAGAAATAAAATACTCTACAGTACAAAATTGGTATCCAGGAGATGAAGAGGGTAAAGGAGGTGTATACAATTTTGTTACCAAAAGAGGTGACTGCAGAGGTGATAATTCAAAGATTTCATGGACACAAGTTGAAACAGGATCTGCTATTACTTGGAAATATCCAAGTTGTATTTTAAAAGGTAATAATTCATCAGGTGAATTTTATTCAATTGCCGTATCAAATAATTACCAACAAGTTGATAGTGGTACTAAAATGATACACTTAGGAAAAAACACATCCAGTAGAATTATTTCTAAGGGTATTTCAACGGGTAATTCTTCAAACACTTATAGAGGTCTTGTATCTATTCATCCTAAATCTAATAACAGTAGGAATTTTACTCAATGTGACTCTCTATTATTAACTGATAATTGTTCAGCAAATACAATCCCATACATTCAGTCAAAGAATATTGACTCAATAGTTGAGCATGAGGCTACATCTTCAAAAATATCTGAGGATCAATTATTTTATTGTCAACAAAGAGGCTTGGATGAAGAAGAGGCTGTATCACTTATAGTAAATGGTTTTTGTAAAGATGTTCTTCAAAAGCTTCCTATGGAATTTGCAGTAGAAGCTCAAAAACTTCTTAGTGTTAGTTTAGAAGGAAGTGTAGGCTAATGAAAGAATTTCTTAATATTAATAATTTATCAGTTTCGGTTGATGAGAAAAATATCATTAATAATTTAAATTTAAAAATTAATCAGGGAGAGATACATGCGATTATGGGGCCAAATGGCTCTGGTAAGTCTACTCTTTCAAATGTTTTAGCAGGTAAAGATGGTTATTCTATTACAAATGGTAATATTTCATTTTGTGAAGAAAATTTACTTGAATTTTCTCCAGATGAAAGAGCAAATAAAGGAATTTTTCTAGCATTTCAATATCCAGTAGAAATTCCAGGGGTTACTAATATTAATTTCATAAAAACTGCTTTAGAGAGCAAAAGAGAGTTTAATGGTTTAGACCCTCTTAAACCTGCAGATTTTCTTAAACTTATTAGAGAAAAGGCCAAAATATTAGGAATTCCTGAAGATAGATTAAAGCGTCAACTAAATGTTGATTTTTCAGGTGGAGAAAAAAAGAGAAATGAAGCTCTTCAACTTATGATGTTAAATCCATCTTTGGCAATTTTAGATGAAACTGACTCTGGTCTTGATGTTGATGCATTTAAAATAGTTGCTGATGCTGTCAATTCAACAAGAAGTAAAGATAACAGCATGCTTATAATTACACATTATCAGAGACTTTTAGAGAGAATTTGTCCAGATTTTGTTCATGTTTTTGTTAATGGTTCAATCATTGAATCTGGTGGACCAAGCCTTGCAGATGAAATTGAGAAAAATGGATATGAAAGATTTAACAATGGCTAATTTTTTAAATTCAGAAAAACTTGATCTATCTTTTGATAATATCACTTTATTGAATAATGAGAGAATTGAAGCTTATAAAAATTTAAAAAATATCGGAATTCCTTCAAAAAGAAATGAAAGATGGAAGTATACTGATCTTAAAAATGATATAAGAAATATTAACTTTTCATTATGTGAAACATCAATCGATATAAAAAATAGCTCTGAAAAAATTGAGATTAATGAAATTGACTATTTTACTAATAATAAGGATGATTATTTAAAACCAACCAAATATCTTAATGATGAAGGTGTAATTTATTTGAATCTATCTTATTCTAATTTGTTTAGAGTGATAACTATTAAAGAGACACCTGAAAAGCCTATCTTTGTTAAAATAGATACCTTTGGAAAGGGAATGACTTTTCCAAGGTTTGTTTTTAATATTTTACCAGATATTAATGTAGAAATTCATTTTTTAATTAGAGGCGGCGATGGTTTTGTAAACCAATTAATAGAATTTAATATCGATAGAAATTCAACAGTAAATATTTTCAGAGTTAACGAGTCATCCTCAATTCATTCTGAAACTTTTATGGCTTACTTAAAAGCTAATTCAAATTTATTTTTAAATAATTTATCCTTGCCTAAAAATAAATCTAGATTTCAAGCATTTAACTCTTTTGAAGAAGATTATTCATCATCATCATTTAAATCTGTCTCTATTCCTTTTGAAGGCTGTAAAGATGACTTTCTTGTATACAATAATCATCTTAGTTCAAACTGTAGCAGCATTGTTGGAATGCGGTCAATCTTAAACAAAGAAGTGGAATGCTCTTTTCAAGCTCTAATAGATATTGAAAATAAAATAAAGAATAGTAAAGCAGAACAGGATTGTAAGGCAATTCTCTTGGATGAAAAATCATCTATGAATGCAAAGCCAGAAATGAAAATATTTAATAATGATGTCGTCTGCAAACATGGAACAACTATTGGTTCTCTTAATAAAGATCAGATTTTTTACCTAAATTCTAGAGGTTTATCTAAATTAAAAGCTGAGAAAATTTTACTGCAGGGAATCATTCGTGAATATATTTCAGATACTTCACCCTTAATTAATTTTTTACCAGAGAGTTATAAATGAGCTTTAATATAGATAAAACTCGTAGTGATTTTCCAATATTAGAAAAGAAGGTATACGACAAGAAATTAATATATCTTGATAGTGCAGCTAGTGCACAAAAACCTATGTCTGTAATTAATTCAATGAAAAGTTTTCAGGAAGAAGAATACGCTAATGTTCATAGAGGAATTCACTATTTATCAAATCTGGCAACGGATCAATATGAGCTTTCAAGAAAAAAAGTTAAAGATTTTATTAACGCAAATAATGAAGATGAAATTATTTTTACAATGGGGGCAACAGATGCAATTAATTTAGTTGCTCAATCTCTAGCATATAATTTTTTTAATGAGGGCGATGAAATTATTTTAACTGTTATGGAGCACCACTCCAATATTGTTCCATGGCATTTTCTTAGAGAAAAATGCGGCGTAAAAATCAAATGGATTGATTGCGATGACAACGGAATTATCAAGGTTGAAGATTTTCTAAATACAATTACTGATAAAACGAAATTAATTTCAATTACGCAAATGTCCAATGTCTTAGGATCTGAAATTCCTTTAAAAGAAATAATTAAAGTTGCTCATGAGAATAATATTAGAGTTTTAGTTGATGGATGTCAGGGGATTGCTCATTTGGATACTGATGTTCAAGATTTGGATTGTGATTATTACGTTTTTTCAGGTCATAAATTATATGGCCCAACAGGCGTGGGGGTTTTATATGGTAAATATGATCTTTTAGAATCTATGTACCCATGGAGAGGTGGTGGAGAGATGATTAAAGAGGTTTTTAAAGATCAAGTAACATATTCTAAGCCTCCTGCTAAATTTGAAGCTGGTACACCTAATATTGTGCAGGCAGTTGGACTTGGAGCTGCAATTGATTATTTTGCTGAAAAAAAGAAACAAGGTTTATTCAACTATGAAGAAGAAATTGCAAAATATTTCCATAATGAAATCAGTAAATTACCAAGGGTAAAAGTATATGGCAAAGAAAATATAAAAAGCCCGATGATTTCTTTTACTGTTGATGGGTCTCATCCACATGATATAGCTACAATTGTTGATAAAGAGGGTGTTGCTATTAGGGCTGGTCAACACTGTACTCAACCATTGCTTGATTTTTTTAATTTATCATCCACTGCAAGAGCATCTATTGGAATGTATACGAATAAAAATGATATAGATATTTTTATAAAAGCTTTAAATAAAGCCATTTCATTTTTTGACTAAATTAGAACAAAAGAATAAAATTTAAATATGAATAAGATTGATTCTGAAATAATAAGTAAAAATGACAATAATGCTAGTAAGTTATTGTTTAATAATGATGATTTAATTACAGCACTTAAGACTGTATATGATCCTGAGATTCCAGTTGATATTTATGAATTAGGATTAATTTATAATGTTGATATTATTGACAATAAAACTGTTGAAATAAAGATGACACTTACTGCACCAGGTTGTCCAGTTGCGGAAGAAATGCCTGGATGGGTTGAAACAGCAGTAAAAACAGTTGATGGTGTTGAAGATGTTAATGTAGAAATGGTTTTCGATCCTCCATGGGATATGAGTTTGATGTCTGAAGAGGCTAGATTAACTCTAAATATGTATTAAAATGAAAAATAGTAAAAATAAATTATTAAGCCTAACACCTAGCGCTATTAAGCATTTAAAATCTGTTCTTGAAGACTCTCCAGAAACTAATATGGCTGTAAAACTTGGGGTAAAAAATGGTGGATGCGCTGGAATGGCCTATACGATGGATTATATTGACGAAGTAAGAGATACAGATGAATGTATCGAAATAGATGGTATTAAGCTTGTTATTGACCCAAAAGCAATATTATTCCTATTAGGAACAGAAATGGATTATCAAAAGTCTACCTTGAATTCAGGGTTTATTTTTAATAATCCTAACCAAACAGATGCATGTGGATGTGGTGAGTCTGTAACATTAGTAGAAGCAGATATCCCAGTAGACTTTAATAAAGAAGGTTCTATTTCCCGCTAAATTTAGCATCTCTTTTTTCAAGAAAAGCTTTTACACCCTCTTTAAAGTCATCGGATTGACCAGCAATAAACTGCAGATCTCTCTCTAAATTAAGTTGCTCCTCGTATGAGTTATCAAAACTATCCCAGAAAGCTTTTCTTATAAGACCTAGTGACATAGGTCCCATTGCAAGCTCTTTAGCAAGTGTTATAGTTTCATTTAGTAAATCACTGTCCTCATAGAGCCTATTAATTAGACCCCATTCTAGCGCTTTTTCAGCACTTAGTCTTTCACCCAAGACGGCAAGCTCTTTTGCTCTAGCCATTCCTACAAGTCTAGGTAAAATCCAGGTTGATCCTGCATCAGGAACTAATCCAATTCTTCTAAATGCCTGTAAAAAAAATGCTGATTTTCCTGCTACAATCATATCACCCATCAAAGCAAGCGACATACCAGCGCCTGCAGCTGGTCCATTAACTGATGTAATTAAAGGGATTTTTAAATTTTTAAGTCTTCTTAAAATTGGATGATATCCAGTCTCTAATCTTTCACCAGCATCTTGCCTTCCTTGATTTGATTGACCTGGTCTTGCAGCTAAATTCGCTCCAGCACAAAACCCTCTACCTTCTCCAGTAAAGACCAAACATTTTATATTAGACTCCTTTTCTTCAACTGCGTTTAAACAATCCCAAAGACCTTCCAACATTTCGTCTGAAACAGCGTTCATAGCACCTGGATCATTTAATCTCATGATGCCAACATTATCTTTTACTTCTAAAGTTACTTTTTTAAATTCTTGCATAATTTTCTCCAGTGAAAAAACAATTTAAACTTTATAATGAAAAAAAATAAAAAAAAACAGATTTTAATTTTTTACGAAACTAAATTATTGCTTAGGTTAGCTTTTTCTCGAATAAACTCAAACCTAAGTTCTGGTTTATTTCCCATTAAATTAGAAATAGTTTTTTGTGTTATATTTTTTTTATTTGCAGGTATTATTACTCTTAGAAGAGTTCTGTTGCCGGGTATCATGGTGGTTTCTTTTAACTGTGAAGGCATCATTTCCCCCAGACCTTTGAAACGATTGATTTCAATTTTATTAGATCTATTGAAGTTCTTGTCAATTAAAGATTCTCTATGCTCATCATCTCTTGCATAAAATATCTTACCTCCCTGAGATAACTTATAAAGAGGGGGTACAGCAATAAATAATTTTCCATTTGAGATAATTTGAGGCATTTCTTCGTGAAAAAAAGTAATCAATAAGGATGCTATATGCGCTCCGTCAACATCAGCATCAGTCATTATAATTATTTTTTCATATCTTAAATCATTTTCATTATATAATTCTCTTAATCCACAGCCCAAAGCTAATACTAGATCAGCAATTTGTTGATTTTCTTTTATCTTTGATTGATTTGAATTAGCTACATTTAGAATTTTACCTCTTAAAGGAAGTATTGCTTGAAAATTTCTATCTCTAGCTTGTTTTGCTGATCCTCCAGCGCTATCTCCTTCAACAATAAATAATTCAGTTCCTTCTTTTGATGTCTGCGAGCAATCAGAGAGTTTCCCAGGAAGTCTAATTTTTCTAATAGCTGTTTTTCTTGAGGTTTCTTTTTCTTTTTTTCTTCTTAATCTCTCCTCTGTAAAACTTATTATCCACTCTAACAATTTTTCAGCTTGCTGAGGTGAGTTCGATAACCAATTTTCAAATCTATCTTTTATAATATTTTCAATAAATTTTTGAGCAGAGGTATTCGATAATTTATCTTTAGTTTGACCTTGAAACTTTGGATCAGGTATAAAAAGTGATATTACACAAACCATTGATTTTGATAAATCTTCAGAATTAATTGACGAGCCTCTTTTGTTACCAATTCTCTCTGAATGTGATTTTAACGCTTTTAAAAGACCGTTTTTTAAGCCCATTTCATGGGTTCCGCCCTCAGGTGTTGGAACAGTATTACAAAAAGATTTTAAAAATCCGTCAGAATTAATTGTCCAATTAACTGCCCATTCTACTGAATTATTATTATCATCCTTTTCTTTTTTTCCTGAGAAACATTCTTTACCAATAAATGAAGAGGGTTCAATTTCATTATTAAGATAATCTTCAAGACCATTTGAGAAGTTAAATACTTCCGAATTAGGAATATTATTATCTAGAGCTAATTTATTATCGCAAACCCATTTAATTTCTGTTCCAGCAAATAAATACGCTTTTGATTTACAAAATTCATAAAGTCTTTTGATATTAAAAATTATATTTTTATCAAATATACTCTCATCTGGTTTAAAGGTAACTTTGGTTCCTCTTTTATTAGTTTTTTGATCTAATTTTAAAAGTTCTCCCTGAGGTTTCCCCTTTTTAAAATCTTGTGAGTAAATATTTTTATCTCTATAAACTTCAACATTTAAAAATTCTGATAATGCATTTACAACACTTATACCAACACCATGCAGGCCTCCTGATGTTTGGTAGATTTTATTATTAAACTTTCCTCCTGCATGTAGAGTTGTTAAAATCACTTCAAGAGCAGATTTACTAGGAAATTTAGGATGTTTATCAACTGGTATACCTCTTCCATTATCAGAGATGGAAATTATATTATTCTCTAAAATTTCGACATTAATCTTATTTGCATAGCCGGCAACTGCTTCATCCATCGAGTTATCAATAACTTCTGAAAAAAGATGGTGCATTCCATTTTTGCCTGTTCCCCCAATGTACATTCCTGGCCGTTTTCTGACGGGTTCTAGTCCCTCTAAAACTTCAATATCAGATGCATCATATGAATTATTACTTGGCAAGATTTATCCTAAAAATTAATATAATTAAAAAAATAATAACTATACGATTCGTATAAATAATAAAAAAAATAGCCCTTCTAGAGGGCTATTTTAAAAACATAGTTTTTTAAATCAATTAGCTTAAAGTGCTAATTATATGATTTATTATTTTATATGGATCTGCATTAGATGCAGGTCTTCTATCTTC
The DNA here is from genome assembly GCA_902537725.1 of uncultured PS1 clade bacterium. GTDB lineage: Bacteria > Pseudomonadota > Alphaproteobacteria > MED-G09 > MED-G09 > MED-G09. The sequence continues at coordinate 3,369 of CACBCD010000020.1, read as the reverse complement.
TAAATATCCATTCCAATCATGTTCTACTGTGTATATTGGAATACGAATACTTGCGCCTCTATCACTAACGCCGAAAGAAAATTCAGTTATTTTTTGAGTTTCATGAAGACCTGTAAGTCTTTGGTCATTATCAGATCCATAATTATTAATTGCATCTTCGTGAACTTTACCAAGCTTTTCACACATTGAGTTAAATAATTCTTCTGAACCACTCTCTCTCATTTCTTTATTCGAGAAATTAGTATGCATACCTGAACCGTTCCAATCACCTGATTGAGGTTTTGGATGAATATTAACAGAAACATCAAAATCTTCAGCTACTTTATTTAACAGATAGCGACTCATCCACAAATCATCTCCAGCTTTTATACCTTTACCAAGGCATTGATATTCCCACTGACCAAGTGCAACCTCTGCATTAGTTCCCGTTAATTCAATTCCTGCCTCTAGACATGCTTCGAGATGAGCTTCAGAAACCTCTCTACCTTTTACATTAGCAGCACCAACACCACAGTAATATTCACCTTGAGGTTTAGATGGAATACCATCTTCCCAACCTAAAATAGTTCCATCAGGGTTAGTTAGAAAATACTCTTGTTCAAAGCCAAACCACCATTCATCTGATGCTACTTCAGATGCTGCGTGCCTAGTATTTGATGGGTGTACTTCTCTGGAGCCGGTTTGAACTCCACACATTACAAGTTTGTCACCAAAAAGTGGATTGGTGTATTCTTGAACTGGTGTAAGGATACAGTCTGAGCTTCCACCATCAGCCTGTAAAGTTGATGAACCATCAAATGACCACTCTGGGGGTGTTTGATCATTGGTAACTTTAACCTTACTTCTTAAAAATGGTTCTGGTTGATAACCATCCAACCAAACATATTCATACTTTGTCATTTTATGTCTTCTCCTTCAGTTATTCTTAAATCTTAATTTAATTTATTCCGTAAAAAAAATTTCAACAGGAAACCATTAAAAACATTATTTTTAAAAAATACTAGCCCTTAAATACTTATAATGCTTATATTTTTAGTTTAATTACACATATTACACAAAAGCATTTTACACATGAAAAATGCTAAATAGCTTCATCACCAGTTTCACCTGTTCTAATTCTTATTGCTTCATCAATAGTGGTTATAAAAATTTTACCATCACCTATTTTCCCAGTATAGGCGGCTTTTTTAATGGCATCACAAGCTTCTTGAAGCTTTCCATCTTCAACAATGATATCAAGTAAAATTTTAGGTAAGAAGTCTACACTGTATTCTGCACCTCTATAAAGTTCAGTATGACCTTTTTGTCTGCCAAAACCTTTTGCTTCTGTAACGGTTACTCCAGCTACATCTATTTCCTGAAGCGCATCTCTTACTTCATCAAGTTTAAATGGTTTTATAATGGCTTGAATTTTTTTCATATTCCACTCCGTTTTTAATATTCCTAATCGCATAAAAGCAAATTTTGTGCCATTTATAAATTTAATTCACTATTTTTTTAAAGCTTAATTAATTAAAAAGTATTTCATTAATTTAAGGTAATATATATAAAATACAAATCCTTTAGAGAGAAAATAAATGACTAATCCAAAAACACCTGTTCTAGTAGGCTCCGGTCAAACAACACAAAAAATTGAAAATTTCTTTGATGCTAAAAACCCTATAGAATTAATGCATGATGCTTCAATTCTTGCTATTCAAGATACCGGTATAGATGATTTACAAAATTATATTGATAGTGTTGTAACAGTTAGATTTATTTTTGACTCTGGTGCAGGTGCAAGACCACCTTTTTCAATTTATAAGAATCCTCCTAAGTCTCTTGCGGATAAATTAGGTATTAGTGAAACTAAAACCTTTTATGGACCTACCGGAGGTAACACTCCTCAATATTTGTTAAATATTTTTGCAGAGAGAATTAGTAATGGAGAAAGTGAAGTAGTTTTATTGTCTGGTGCTGAGTGTTTTTCAACTATGAGAAAAGCTTCTAAGAATGGTCAAAAAACAGGATGGGGAGAGGATTCTGGAGGAACAAGAATTGATTTAGGATATGAAAAGCCAGGTGGTACTAAAAATGAAATAAAACACGGAATAGCCTTTCCTGTAAATGTCTACCCTTTATTTGAAACAGCCATTAGGGGAAGAATGGGAAATTCAATGGAAAAACATCAAAGTTATCTGGGTAAATTATTTTCTCCTTTTACCAAGATAGCAAAAAACCACCCTAATGCTTGGTTTCCAATTGAGAGATCGGCTGATGAGATTTCAAGTGTAACTGAAAACAACAGATATATTGGCTATCCTTATACAAAATTTATGAATGCAATTATGGAAGTTGATCAGTCAGCATCTCTAATAATGATGAGCGAAGAAAAAGCTAATCAGTTTAATATACCAAAAGAAAAAAGAATATATTTGCATGGTTGTGCTGATATTAATGAGGTTTGGAATGTAACAGAGAGACCTGAGTTACATTCATCTCAGGCAATTAAGCTTATGGGTGAAAAAGCTTTTGCAATGTCTAATTGGAGTATTGATGAAATTGATTTCATAGACTTATACTCATGTTTTCCAAGCATGGTTGAGCTTGGTAGAGAGGCTTTAGGCATAGAAATCAATGATAAAAGAGATTTGACAGTTACTGGTGGTCTTCCATATTTTGGTGGGGCTGGTAATAATTATGTGACACACTCAATAGCAACAATGATGGATAAACTTAGAGAAAATCCTGGATCTAAAGGTCTTTGTACATCAAATGGTTGGTTTGCCACTAAACATGGAATAGGCCTCTATTCTAACGAACCCTTTGAAGGGAAGTGGAAGAGGGAGAAACCAAATATTTATCAAAAAAACATCGATGAACTCCCTAGACCTTTAGTTGATGAGAGACCGTCTGGAGTAGCAAAAATTGAAACTTATACTGTTGCTAATGGCAGAGATGGTCCTGAACTAGGTATTGTTATAGGTCGACTTAATAAAAATAATAATAGATTTATAGCTATCACTAAAAATGATAATGATCTTGATAAGTTAATGAATGAAGAATGCTTAAATAGAGATTGTAATGTCAAGCAATCTGAAAGTGATTTTAGCATAGTCAGTATAAAATAATGATAGATATTTATTTAATACGTCATGGCAAGGCTTCTTCAGGTTGGGATAATTTGAATCCTGATCTTGATATAATAGGAAAAAAACAATCCAATAAAATTGCTACAGAATTATTAAATATAGCTAAAGAACCATATGATATTTTTTCTAGCCCCCTTATTAGATGTCTTGAGACAGCTGAGCCATTTTCTGAAATTACAAAAAAGAGAATCATAATTGAAGATAAAGTTATTGAAATTCCGTCTCCAATAAAAAACTT
>CACBCD010000019.1 GCA_902537725.1 uncultured PS1 clade bacterium | reverse complement strand
TCTGAGTATTTTATTGGATCTCCAACAATAACTGGAACTTTTGTATTTATTCTTCTCCTTACCTCGTGAAAAAGGAGAGATGATCTTAATGTTTCACTTAAGTGACTTGCTGTTTGAAATAAGAAACTATTTTGCCCAATAAAATGCAATGGAAGTATTGTTGGCTTTGATCTTTTAATTAGTCTAGAGGTAAAGTTTCTCCAACTAGGATCAAGCGCTGTTCGATTATAGAATTTTTTTGTAGTTGATACGGTACCTCCAGGAAAAACAACTATTGTTCCGCCATTATCAAGAATTTTTCTAGCGGTTTTTCTTGTCTCTAAATTCGTAATCATTGCGTTTTTACTTTCACTAAAATCAATTGGTAAAAGATAGTCTTTTGTTTCTGATGCTCTTAATAGAAGTGAATGAGTAAGAACCTTAAATTCAGATCTTATTTTACTTGTAAGCCAACAAATCACCAATCCGTCAAGAACACCGAAAGGATGGTTAGCTACTATCATTAATGGACCTTTGGAAGGGACATTTTTCATTCTATCTATGTCGTACTGAACATCTAGTTTTAATAAATCAACACACCCATCCCAAAAGCTATCCCATCTTTTAGGATTTTTTTGATATTCTTTGTAAATATTGTATAGATAAGGTTGACCAGATACAAATTCTATAGATCTAATTAATGCTTTCCTGTGAATTGGATCATTAGGGTCTGCGTAACTAAAATATTTTGTATCAAGATATTCCATTTATAAATCCCATGGATTTTTATTCTTTCTTTCTTTTTTCTTATTTGAAGGCATATGTCTTAAAATGCTGTCTTTGTCTAATTCTTCTGAAATATTTTTAGAAATATAAAGTTTATTTTTATCTGGTGTAAAGATTTTTGTAGTATTTTTTTTGAAAAATGGAGTTAAAATTAATCCTGTAAGAAATCCTCCAATATGAGCAGAATAAGCAACTCCTGATGATCCTTGATCAAAAACATTCATAAATTGAAGGCCAATCCATATACTTATTACTATAAAAGCGGGAACTTTTATAAGTTTTACAAATATAACAATCCATGCAAAAACATATATTTTGGCTTTTGGGTGAAGAACTATATAAGACCCTAAAAGACCTGCAATTGCCCCACTGGCTCCAATCATTGGAACATTGCTTTGAGGATCAAGTAATATTTGAGCTATAACGGCGCCTATACCACATAAAATATAAAAAATTATAAAATTAAATCTGCCAAACTCATCTTCAATATTGTCACCAAATATCCACAAATATATTAGGTTTCCAACTAGATGCATTAAACTTCCATGAAGAAACATTGAGCTTAAAATAGAATACCAATATTGGAATAGCTCATTAGTAAGTAAATAAGGAGTTGCCCCGAAGGTTTTTATTATCGAATATCCTATCTGAGGGGATAAACTAAATTGAAACATAAAGATTATACAGCATAAAAAAATAATTAAGTATGAAATAAAAGGTTTATTTTTTGTTGGGTTATCATCTTTAAATGGAAAAAAAAACATTTATATCAATCACTTATACTATAATTCTAATTAATTTTTAAAGTTACATAATGAAACAAGAGTTTATTTCAAATTAGCAGCAATTCATTGGATATTAAACACTAATTTAAAAGGCGTTTTTTTATTATGAATAAAAAAAATATAGCTATAATACTTGCTGCTGGCAAGGGTTCTAGAATGAATTCTAGTATTCCTAAGCCACTGCATAAAATTGCAGGTAAAACGATTATTGAGCATATTTTATATAATATAAAAGATGCTGGATATGATGACTCAGTTATTGTTTTGAATAAGGAAAATGAGAGTTTTTTCTCTTATCTGAGGACAAATAATACCGATTTAACTTTTGCTTTTCAAAAAGACCAATTAGGTACTGGAGACGCTGTAAGGGAAGGCGTTAAGGATTTAGATTTATCTGAAGTAGAAAATGTTTTGGTTGTTTTTGGTGATACACCATTATTATCATCTAAAACATTAAGAGATTTACTTAATTTTAATGATCAAAGCGATATAACTGTCTTGGGTTTTGAAACAAGTGATCCAGGCAGATATGGAAGACTTTTAGTTAGTAATGGTAAGTTATTAAAAATTGTCGAAGCATTGGACGCTAATGAAGAAGAAAAAAAGATAACATTATGTAACGGTGGAATAATGATTATAAAGGCTAATAAATTGAAAGAAAATTTAAGCCTTATAAAAAATAATAATGTAAAAAAAGAATATATTCTCTCTGATTTAATTGAGATAAATAATAATGATGGTGGTCAATCCTCATTCTTAGAGTGTGATTATGAGGAAACCATAGGCGTCGATAGTAAAAAGGGTTTAAGCAAAGCTGAAAAGATCTATCAAAATAGACTTAGAGATAGCTTTATGGAGTCTGGTACTACAATTCTAGACCCTGAAACAGTTTTTTTCTCTCATGATACCAAGATAGGAAAAGATGTTGAAATAGAGGCTAATGTTGTTTTTGGAGAAAATGTGACAATTAAAGATAATGTTGTAATCAAATCATTTTGTTCTATTGAAAATTCAATAATTAACAATGGTTCATCAATAGGACCTTTTGCAAGATTAAGAAATAATGTCAATGTTGGTAAAGACTCAAGAATAGGCAATTTTGTAGAGCTTAAAAATTCTAGTTTAGAAAATGATGTTAAAATTAGCCATTTATCATACATTGGCGATGCTGAAATTCAAGACTCCGCAAATATTGGAGCTGGAACAATAACTTGTAATTATGATGGAGTTAATAAACACAAAACAACTATTGGAAAAAGATCTTTTATAGGCTCAAATACTTCATTAATTGCACCTATAAACATTGGAAATGATGCAAGCATCGCTGCAGGGTCGTCAATTTCTAAGGATGTTGACTCTAATTCCCTTGCCATAACAAGAGCACCTATAAGATTTATAACCAACTGGTCTAAAAAATTTAAAAAAAGATAATAAAGAGGAAGAAAAATGTGTGGAATAATTGGTTTAGTGAGTGAAAAAGAAGTTTCTTCTACTTTATTAGAAGGGCTAAAAAGGCTTGAATACAGGGGTTATGACTCTTCAGGTATAGCAACAATTAGTAATGAAAAGATTGAAAGAGTTAGGTCAAAAGGTAATTTAAGCTTTCTAGAAGAAAAATTATTAAATACTTCTTTACCTGGTAATGTTGGTATAGGTCATACTCGTTGGGCAACTCATGGTACACCAGAAGAAAAAAATGCTCATCCACATATTACCGATAAAGTTGCTGTAGTTCATAATGGTATTATAGAAAACAATAATCAGCTTAGAAATCAATTAATTGAGGCGGGTGTTAAATTTTCTAGTGATACTGACACCGAGGTTGTTTGTCATATTATAACCTCATATATCAATTCAGGATTAAGTGCTTATGAAGCTATAAGGGCAACTATGGAGGATATAAAAGGTTCTTATGCTTTTGGTGTTTTAATTACAAGTGAACCTAATAAATTATTCGCTGTTAGGGGAGGCAGCCCTCTTGCGATTGGTTCAACTGAAGGGGAAAATTATATTGGGTCAGATACATATTCTTTGAGTGCATATTCAGACAATATTACCTATTTAAAAGATGGCGATATAGCCGTAATTAAAAATAAATCCTATGAAATATTCGATCAGTTTAATGAGTTAGTCGAGAGAAAAAAGCAAAGTATTATTGAAAGTGTTTCTCTATCTGAAAAAGGAATTTTCAAACACTTTATGTCTAAAGAAATTCACGAGCAGCCTGAGGTAATAGCAAAATCTCTATCAAATTATATAGATATGGATAATGGTGTTCTGAATTTTCCTGATTTACCGTATGATCTATCTGCAATCAGCAATGTTACTTTAGTTGCTTGCGGCAGTTCCTATTATGCAGGTTTAATTGCTAGGGATTGGTTTGAAAAATTTACAAAAATTAAGGTTAATGTTGAGATAGCTTCTGAGTTTAGATATAGGGAGCCTCCTATGGATATTAACGGGTTAACTATTTTTATATCTCAATCTGGTGAAACGGCTGATACACTTGCAGCTTTAAAACATTGTAAATCTCTTGAACAGAAAACTATTTCAATTGTCAATGTTGGCGATTCATCAATGTGCAGAGACTCAGATGCATCTTTAAAAATTTATGCTGGTCCGGAAATTGGAGTTGCTTCAACTAAAGCCTTTACCTGTCAATTAGTTGTTTTAGCATGTCTGGCTATTAAAATTGGTACCTCAAACGGATCATTAACAAATGACCTTGAAAAAGAATATGTAAAATCACTTTTATCGATTCCTAGATTAATTTCTAATACCTTAGATAAGGAGGAAGAAATTGTTGATCTTGCTCATGATCTTTCTAATATTTCAACAACATTATATCTTGGAAGAGGGCAAATGTACCCTGTTGCCATGGAGGGTGCGCTAAAGCTTAAGGAAATTTCTTATGTTCATGCAGAAGGTTATCCAGCTGGTGAGATGAAACATGGCCCTATAGCTTTATTAGAAAAAAATTTACCGGTCTTTATAATGTCACCTAGTAATACTTTGTATGAAAAGACTGTTTCAAATCTTAATGAAGTTATTGCTAGAGATGCTTCGGTAATTCTTCTTACTGATCAGGAAGGTTTAGATAATATTGGCCATTTAAAAAATAAAATTAAAACATTTATACTTGATGAAACTGATATTATTTCAGCCCCATTTGTCTACACATTACCTAATCAATTGATTGCTTATCACATAGCATTATTAAAGGGTACAGATGTTGATCAGCCAAGGAATTTAGCTAAATCTGTAACGGTAGAATAGTTTGTAAATTTAACTAGTAAAAGGTTTTAAAATGCCAAAAGCCATAATTGAAAATACAGAAGTTTACAAACTTAAATCAGATATAGTAGGTGATATTTTTGAAATTACTGTCATGAAACCAGAAGATGTTTCTGATGAACCTTTACCTGTAATTTATTTAACTGATGCAAATAACTCACTAGGAACAGGCTGCGATGTAGTAAATTTATTAATGCTTGGAGGAGAAATTCCTCCAGTTATTTTAGTTGCTGTAGGTTATCCACTAGAAGGTGACTTTAATAATTTCATCAAGTTGAGGACAAGAGATTTTAGCCCCTCATTATGTAAATGGCAAACCCCTATGCAAGCTGAGTTAGCTGAGATGAGTGTTGAGGACATTGCTTGTGGCGGTGCTCCTAAATTTTTGAACTTCTTAACTACCGAACTAAGAGAATTTATTGGTTCAAAATATAATATATCAGATGACTCTACTTATATAGGCGACTCAATGGGAGGCTTATTTGGAGTTTACACTCTTTTTCACAAACCAGACTCTTTTAAAAGGTATGTAATTGGAAGTCCGTGGATTTGTTGGGATTATCCTCTTTGTTTTGAATATGAAAAAAAATACTCAGAAAATCATAATGATTTAAGCGCCGTAGTTTATATGGCAACTGGAGGTGATGAACATATTTTATATCCAAACTTACCTGATGCCATAGTCCCTCTATTCAAAGACGCAAAAACCGAGGAATATTCAAGAGAAATGTTTAAATTACTAGAAAGTAGAAATTATCCTAGCCTAAATTTCAGAGGTAAAATTTTAGATGATGAAACTCATTTTACCATGGTTTCAAGTATAATTGGCAAAGGTTTAAAATCAGTTTTTAATCAATAAGAAATATTATTAAATGTATTAGCAAATTTTGATACTCTGAAGGAAAAAAATGAAAAAAATACTATTTGGATTAATTTTGTCTTTTCTATTCTATAACTATGGAAATTCAAATGAAATCGATATTAAACAAATTAAAGAAAAACATAACAGCTATTATAAATACTTATTTAATGATGACTTTGATAATTTGGCAAAATTATTTTCTTTTCCCTCTTCATTTAAAGGCTTCGTAGAAAATATACAAATTGCAAAAAATGAAAATGATATAAAAGAAATTTATAGAAATTTAATTAGTGCGGCTCCGCAATCAAAGTTTGCAAAAAGTGGAAGAAATTATTCCGAAATTAAAACTTCTTTGAACAATAAAGAAATTATTAAAATGAGAGATGATACCTATATTTTAATAGTTACTTATACTCAAAAAGATAAAAAAAACGATTCACTCATTTTTTCAGGAAAAGCAAGCTATTTGTTTACTAAGCAAAATGATAATTGGTTTTTATCAGGAGTTTTTTAATCTTCATAAATAGTGTTGTGTGTATTATGAACACGAACAAATGTAGTACATTTTGAAAGAGTTTTTAACCTATTTGCTCCCACATATGTACATGCAGATCTTATACCACTTAATATATCTTTAATTGTATCATCAACTTTTCCTCGATATGGAACTTCAACAGTTTTTCCTTCAGCACCACGATAGTTATTATGATTTCCATGCCTATCCATTGCTGACTCGGAAGCCATTCCATAAAACTTCATAACACCATTTTCTACTTCACCATCACACTCATCATGTCCTGCTAAAATTCCTCCAATCATAACAAAATCTGCCCCACCAGCAAAAGCCTTTACAATATCACCTGAGTTTGTACAGCCTCCATCAGCAATTATGTGTGCATCAAGTCCATGGGCTGCATCAGCGCATTCTATAACTGCACTAAGTTGAGGATAGCCAATACCTGTCTTTATTCTAGTTGTACAAACAGATCCTGGTCCTATTCCAACCTTAACGATATCAGCACCTGCAAGTATTAATTCTTGCGTCATATCAGCAGTTACAACATTACCTGCGGCAATTGTAGCTTCTGGACATTTGTCTCTTAATTTTTTTACAGCATCAACAAAACGAATGGTATATCCATTTGCTACATCAAGGCCTATGAAACCTTTTTTAATTTTTGATAAATGCTTAATGTCATCAATTCCCCCAAACCAACAAATATTTTCTAGCCCACCTTTAAATTTTGATACATCTTTTTTTAGATAATGTTTTGCTGGGCAAGTAATCATATTATTTTTGGACAAGATTTTATGCATACCAGGTGTTCCAACAGTATCCATATTAGCGGACATAATTGGTATGCCCGTCCACTTTTTTTTACTCCAAAGAAACTTATGTGTTCTTCCTAGATAAACTTCTCCCCTTGAGTTCATAGTAGACCTTTTAGGTCTTATTAGAACATCTGAATAATCTATTTTTATGTCTTCATTTATCAGCATTTATGATTCAGGATTTATTTAGTATTGTAATAATTTATCTTATCCAATTTATTTTAAATATTACAAGTTTTAAATATTTTAATTAATAGAATAACGAGTAACAGTTTTAAACAGCCTTGTAACCGTAAAGTGATTTTAAATACCTAAAACTTCATTTAATTTTCTAATTTTGTAATTATTTCTATTTTGGCATGAAAAATGTCTGTAATTTATCATGTATGATGAGATGTTAAATAGAAATAGAGAAGCTTCAAATAAATTATATAAAAAATTATATTCATGGCTTCATGATCAAAATTCATCAACACTATTAAATCAATCAATTAAGGCCGAAGAATTATTTAGAAAGGTCGGCATAACTTTTAATGTTTATGGAAATGATAAGGCAGAGGAAAGATTAATACCTTTTGATTTAATACCAAGAATAATTGAAAAAAAAGAATGGGAATTTGTAAAAAAAGGAATTATTCAGAGATTGAAAGCATTAAACCTATTTTTAAAGGATATTTATTTTGATCAAAAAATATTAAAAGATGGAATAATACCAAGTAAATTAATTAATAATAATTCTGCATTTAAGCCGCAAATGTGTGGTTTTAAACCCCCTGGCGGCATTTATATTCATGTTTCTGGTGTTGATTTAATAAGAACCTCAAAAAAAAATTTTTATGTTTTAGAGGATAACCTCAGAGTTCCTTCTGGTTCTTCTTACATGATTGAAAATAGGTCAACTATGATGCATATGTTTCCAGAGTTATTTACGAGATATAATGTTAAAAATGTTTATGACTATCCAGATCTTTTATTTAAATCACTAATAAAATGTTATGGCAGTCACTCAGGTACACCAAATTTAGCTGTCTTAACACCTGGCATATATAATTCTGCTTATTTCGAACATAGCTTTCTTGCTGATGAAATGGGTGTAAATTTACTAGAATGGAGAGATTTAATTATTGATAATAATAAAATTGTTATTAAAACAACAAAAGGCAAAGAAATTATTGATATACTCTATAGACGTATAGACGATGATTATTTGGACCCTCTAACATTTAATCCAGACAGTTTAATTGGATTACCTGGTTTATTTGATGTTTATCGGTCAGGTAATATAATGCTTGCAAATGCTCCAGGTACAGGAATTGCAGATGATAAAGCTGTTTATTCATATATTCCTGAAATAATCAAATTTTATCTCTCTGAAGAGCCAATTTTAAAAAATGTAAAAACATGGAGGTGCTCTGAAGAAAATTCACTTAAATATGTTCTTGATAATTTAGAAAAATTAGTTGTTAAGGAAGTTCACGGATCTGGTGGTTATGGAATGTTAATCGGTCCAACTAGTAGTAAAAGTGAAATTAATAAATTTAGAAAGAAATTAATCTCAAGACCCTATGATTATATTGCACAGCCTACAATAGCATTATCAACTGTACCAATTTTAACAGAAAAAGGTCTTTCACCAAGACATGTTGATTTAAGACCTTTTGCCTTAATGTCACCCAATGAAATTCATGTCACCAATGGAGGCTTAACAAGAGTAGCTCTAAAAAAGGACTCATTATTAGTAAATTCAAGTCAGGGTGGTGGAACAAAAGATACTTGGGTAATTGATTAATCATGCTGGGACGATATGCAGATAATTTGTACTGGATGGCAAGGTATTTAGAAAGAGCTGAGAATACTGCTAGAAAAATACAAGCTGGTCTTCATTATTCAGTCACCTCTAGAGAAGAAAATAATGATCTTGTAAAGTTTCTAGTTGAAGAACATGATAAAGTTATTTTTAAAAAAAAATATAATGATTTTTCGTTAGATAATGTATTAAAATTTTTAATAAATGATGAGGATAACGAAAATAATATTAAAAATCTTTTACAAAAAGCACGTACAAATGGAAAAATAGTTAGAACCGCTCTAACAAGAGAGGTTTCTAATTCTTTAAACCAATCTTGGAACTCCACCCAAAAAATTTTAGATAAGCCCATAAAGATAAATAACTTACCCGATATTATTGAGAAAATTTTAAATACTGGAACTGTTTTTAGAGGCTCTGTTTATGGAACCATGTTAAGAAATGACACGTTCCATTTTATTAGAATTGGTACGTTTATAGAGAGATCTAATAATACCGCTCTAATCTTAAATACAAAATACTATCGAATATTATTAAGAAAAACGGTTTTGGTGAGTAAAATAGATTATAACAGATGGGAAATATTATTGAGATCACTATCTGCCTGGAGGTCTTTTAATTGGTTAAGTGGAGAATATTTAGACCCTGCTGCGATTACTAATTTTTTAATTTTTGATGAGAGAATGCCCAGGTCTTTGTCTTTTTGTAATAGGGAAATATTATCTAATTTGGGTTATCTTCAGCAAACATATGAAAAAAAATATCAATCATTTAATATAGCTAAGAATACTCAAAAAAGTCTCACAAGCGGAATTATTAGAACTGCTCATAATAAAAAACTTTATAATTTTATTAAAGAGTACACACAAAAAAATGAAAAGTTGCACTCTACGATCACAAAAGAATTTAATCTGGTATAGGAAATGATTTTTAATATTAAACACAAAACTGTTTTTAGCTATAATAGCGCTCCTTTATCAGCTATTCAAAAATTAAGGATTACTCCTATTGATAATGGTAATCAGAAAATATTAAACTGGAATATTGACGTAATAGGCTGTTCAATTGAATTAGAGACTAATGACTTTCAAGGTAATAAAATTCATTTATGTAAAACAGTTAATGACTCTAAACAAATAGAAATTACAAGCTACGGTAAATTAGAAATATTCGATACAAATGGTATTACGGGTCCACACAAAGGCAATATTCCAATTGATCTTTTTAAGTTTTCCTCTTCTTATTATACTAATGTAGGTTCTAAAATTAAAAAGCTAGCATCTGATCTTCTTAAGGATATTGATGGAAAAAATTTTTCAGATATTGAGTTATTAAATATTTTATCAAATAAAATATTGCAAAAAGTTAAATATTTAAAAGGAAAAACCAATATAAAAACCACTGCTGAAGAATCCTTAGGGTTAGGTTGTGGTGTTTGCCAAGATCATGTGCATATTTTCTTGGCAACTACTAGATTGCTAGGATTTCCTTCAAGATATGTAAGTGGCTATTTAATGCTCAATAATACTAGAATACAAGATGCAAGCCACGCATGGGCAGAGGTTTTTATTGAAAATTTAGGTTGGGTAGGTTTCGATATTTCTAATGGCATTTCACCTGATGATAAGTATGTAAAATTAGCTGTCGGTTTTGATTATTTAGACGTAATTCCAATTTCAGGTATTAGAGTTGGTGATTCAGATGAAGAAATTAAAACGAAAATTCTTATTGAGAGCAAACAATAAATAATTTGCAAATAATAAGTATTTTAAATATTCCAAAAATATTAATCATGTTTTTCTGTTAAAATTTTATATTTAGCTTTATTTTATAAACATGGAAAGAATTGTAATTAGTGGTACCGGGGTTTTTACTCCAGAGGAATCTATAACTAATAAAGAATTAGTTGAAGCTTACAATAAGTATGCTGAAAATTATAATTTAACTAATAAAAATAAAATAGAACATGGAGAGAAAGTTGCCTTAGAATTATCAAACGAAGAATTTATTTTTAATGCTTCAGGTATTAAAAATAGATATGTAATGGATAAAAAAGGTATACTTGATCCAGAAATAATGCATCCTATTTTAGAAAAAAGAAGTAATGATCAACCGTCAATTCTTGCTGAGATGTCAATTAAAGCTGCTAGAAAAGCACTTGATAAAGCAGGTAAAAATCCAAAAGATGTTGATGCGGTTATAACTGCCTGTTCAAATCTTGAAAGGGCTTATCCCGCTATATCAATTGAGGTTCAAGAGCTATTGGGTATTAAAGGTTTTGCCTTCGATATGAATGTTGCTTGTTCTTCAGCTACATTTGCTATTCAGGCCGCAGCAGATATGATCCGGTCAGGAAGTGCCAAAACTATTTTAATAGTTGATCCTGAAATTTGTTCAGGGCACTTAGATTTTAAGGATCGTGATTGTCATTTTATTTTTGGAGATGTTTGCACCGCTATGATACTTGAAAGAAAAGACCTATCCCAATCGAACAATTGTTTTGAAATACTTTCAACAAAATGTATTACTCAATTTTCAAATAATATAAGAAATAATTTTGGATTTTTAAATAATGCAAAAAAATCCTCACCGTTAGATAGAGATCTCCTTTTTATGCAGCAAGGTAGAAAGGTTTTTAAAGAGGTTGTTCCAATGGTTAGCCAATTAATTATTGATCACCTTAGTGATGAGAAAATTAAAACCAATGAAATAAAAAGACTTTGGCTTCATCAAGCTAATAAAAGTATGAATGATTTCATTGGAAAAAAAGTTTTAGGAAGAGTTCCTGAAAATCATGAGCAACCAAATATATTGCAAGATTATGCAAATACTTCTTCAGCTGGCTCAATAATTGCTTTTTCATTATTTAGTGATGATATGAGTAATGATGATATAGGTGTCTTGTGTTCTTTTGGCGCTGGATATTCTGCTGGTAGTGTTATCCTTAAGAAATTATCTTAATGAAGTTTTTTTTTAAATCTATTAGCTATGTTGTATTAATTTTATTTATTGTTTTAGCAATTTTCCTTTTCAATTTATTTACGAAGCCATTTTCAATTGATCATTATTTAAACAAAGAGCTAGCAATTGAAATTTTAGAGTCTCCAGAATATATGACTTATATAGGAATTTTTGACAAGTTTAATTTTATTTTTAAACACAATGAAAAGTTAACAATTCCATCTGAAAAAAATCAAAGAAAAATATATTTAAAAAAAT
>CACBCD010000018.1 GCA_902537725.1 uncultured PS1 clade bacterium | reverse complement strand
CGGAGAGATATGGATTTGGATCAACTGGCTTTGCAATTGTGTCAGCATGTTTTTGGATTGGAACATTATCGTCAAATAGTATTCTGGCTGTTATGAGAAATATAAAACGCTGGGGAACTGCTTTAATGGTTGCCATGACTAGCGGGCTACCCATTCTAGGGTCACTATATTTTGAAATGCCTTTTTACATTTTTTGTTTAGTCATTTTTTCATGGGGCTGCGGTGCTGGTGTTGTTATAGCAATGGGAAGAACAATAACGCAAACTTTTGCTGTTGAGAGTCACAGAGGCAGAATGCTCTCAGTTTATACATTAGCATTTATGGCATCAGGTCCAATTGGAGCAATAGTTTCAGGTAATATAATTGAAAAATACAGTCTCCAAACCAATATTTTCGTTACATCTACAATAGGAATTATTTTTATATTAGTCTTAAGCTTAAAAACTAATATTTGGAAAATAAAATCACCTAATTAAGAATATTGTTCTTCATCCCACCAAGGATAATATTCAGGCATATCATTTTTGACACTATCACTAAACTCTGCAGGTCTTTTATCTAAAAATGATTGAACGCCCTCTTTAGCATCATTCATTCTTCCTCTGGCAAAAATTCCTCTACTATCAATTTTATGTGCATCCATTGGATGATTAGCGCCAGCCATCCTCCAAATCATTTGCCTGGATAACGCAACTGAAACTGGAGCAGTATTATCAATGATTTCTCTAGCAATCTCTCTTGCTGTTGGTAATAATTCCTCTGGTTTATGAATTGATCTAATCAATCCGCCTTCTAAAGCCTCTTCAGGACCAAATACTTTACCTGAGTATATCCATTCTAAGGCTTTTGAAACACCAACAATTCTCGGAAGGAACCAAGATGAACATGCTTCAGGAACCAAGCCTCTGCGAGCAAAAACAAATCCATATTTTGCATCATTCGATGCTAATCTGATATCCATAGCTAATTGCATAGTTATGCCAACTCCCACTGCAGGACCATTACAGGCTGAGATTATAGGCTTTAAACATTCAAACATCTTTAGTGTCACCCTGCCACCTCCATCTCTTACCCCGGAGTGAGACCAGTCAATATCACCATTATCTGAAATTGCACCTTTTCTGTCGGATCTTTTATCCATATTAAAGGTATCTTTTCCTGCGGATAAATCTGCACCTGCGCAATAACCCCTACCTGCTCCTGTAACAATTATTGCCTTAACTTCATCATCATTGTTTGCTTTATCAATTGCATCGATTAAATCACTTTGCATATTAAAATTAAATGCATTTAATTTTTCAGGACGATTTAATGTTATAGTTAAAATGTTATCTTCAATTTCATATAGTATTGCTTCATAATTCATTTTTCTCTCCAAGAAGATTTTATTTCATAAATATATATTGCAAAAATAATATAATTTTTAAATAATTAAATTTAAAAAAAGAGGAATTAAATGCATCCCTACATCCATGCCAAAAAAAATCCAAATAAACCTGCTTTGATAATGGCATCTTCAGGAGAAATTACCACTTACAAAGAGCTTGATGAAAGGTCTAATCAAATTGCTCATTTATTTAGACAGAAAGGATTAAAAATTGGAGATGGAATTTCAATTTTTATGGAAAATAACTCAAGATTCCTTGAGATTTGTTGGGCTGCACAAAGATCCGGTTTGTATTTCACGCCAATTTCATCAAAACTAACTGCTGCAGAAGTTAAATACATTCATGATGATTGTAACTCTCAATTTTTAATTTCATCAAAATATTTAAAAAATGTTGCTAATGAAACGTTTCAATTAACAAAAAAAACAAAGCATCATTATATGGTAGACGGTGTAGAGGAAGGGTGGCAATCATTTGAAAATGCCATTATGGATTTACCAAAAACCCCTATACCTGATGAAGAAATGGGGCAAGATATGCTTTATTCCTCAGGAACAACCGGTAAACCCAAAGGTATAAGAGTTCCCCTAAAACATATTCCAATTGATCAATCTGATGCATTAATGTCAGTTATTGCTCCACTCTACGATATAAATGAAAATACAAAATATTTATCTCCTGCACCTTTATATCATGCAGCCCCTTTGAGATTTACTATGAGAGTAAACTACCTAGGAGGCACAAATATTATAATGGAAAATTTTGACGCCGAAATGTCTCTTTCTTTTATTGAGAAATATAAAATTAATATGAGCCAATGGGTTCCAACAATGTTTGTCAGAATGTGTAAATTACCGGAGTCAATAAGAACGAAATATGATCTATCTACTCATGAATGTGCTATTCATGCTGCAGCTCCCTGTCCCATTGAAATAAAAAAAACAATGATTGAGTGGTGGGGAGAAATTATTAATGAGTTTTATGCTGGATCAGAAGGTAATGGTTTTTTTGCATGTAATTCAAAAGAATGGCTTGATCATGTCGGTACTGTTGGTAAACCAATTTTTGGTATTCCGCATATCTGCGACGAAGAAGGAAATGAACTTCCTATTGGGTCAGAAGGAACTATTTGGTTTGAGAGTGATGTTGAGTTCTCATATCACAATGATAAGAAAAAAACTCTTGATACCCGACATCCTAAAAATCCAAAATGGACTACATTAGGTGATATAGGAAAATTAGATGAAGATAATTATCTTTATCTAACTGACAGAAAGGCTTTTATGATTATTTCAGGCGGAGTCAATATATACCCACAAGAAACAGAAGATTTAATTATAACTCATCCAAAAGTTTATGACTGTGCAGTTATAGGTGTCCCAAATCAAGAATTTGGTGAAGAGGTTAAAGCGGTTGTTCAGC
Source organism: uncultured PS1 clade bacterium (assembly GCA_902537725.1). Taxonomy (GTDB): domain Bacteria; phylum Pseudomonadota; class Alphaproteobacteria; order MED-G09; family MED-G09; genus MED-G09. The sequence goes on along the minus strand of CACBCD010000018.1, from coordinate 10,366 downwards.
CTATATCTTGGAATGATGTAGGAAAAAATTTAGAAGAAGAAATTATTCATTTTTGTAGAAATAATTTATCTAGTATTAAATGCCCAAAGACAGTAGATTTTGAAAAAGAACTCCCTAGACACCCAACAGGGAAATTATATAAAAGACTTCTAAAAGACCGTTATTGGGGTAAAAAAGATTCTAAGATTGTATAAATGAGGAGAAAATTATGAGAGTTTTTAATACTGTTGAAGAAATGAAAGAATGCGTTGGTCAAGAAATAGGTGTGAGCGATTGGTTTGCTATTGATCAAGATCGTATTAATGATTTTGCAGATGCCACAGGTGATCACCAATGGATACACATTGACCCTGATAGGACTAAATCCGAATTAAACATGCCAACTATAGCTCATGGATTTTTAACTCTGTCACTTGTACCGATGCTAACATCAAAAATTAGTTCCATTAAGAGTGTTACTAGAGGAATTAATTATGGAACAAATAAAGTTAGATTTACAAATATGGTTCCTGTAAATTCTAAAATTAGGGCTAAAACAAAACTTCTTGAAGCTCAATCAAAAGCCGGAGGAACACAGTTAATTTCTGAGGTTAGTATAGAAATCGAAGGTCAAGATCGACCGGCCATGATCGCAGAAACAGTATCTATAGTTTTTGAATAATACTTTATGCCCACTATGAGTATAGCTAATCCACCCAAGGCAAGAAAAAAACTTGTCAAAACAAAAGTACATAATACTGAGTTGTCCGATCAATATAGCTGGATCAGAGATGATAACTGGCAGGAAGTTCTTCATTCACCAAATGTTTTAAAAAAAAATATAAGAAAGTATATTGATGATGAAAACAAATGGACTAATAAAAAATTATCGTTCCTAAAACCACTTGAAAAAAAAATTTTTAATGAAATTAAAGGAAAAATTAAAGAAGAAGATATATCAATACCTCAAAAAGATGGTAACTGGTTTTATTATTCAGAAACAAAAAAAAATAAAGAATACTCAATTTTAAGACGCTATAAATCGACTACTACAAGAAAAAATAGTTTAATTTATCATGATTGGAATAAAGAAAGCATACCATACAAATACTTCAAACCTGGTGGAGCCTATAACTCCAATAATCACAATCTTTTAGCATGGAGTTATGATGATAAAGGATCAGAGTTTTACAAAATAAAAATTAAGAATTTAAATCAAAAAAAACATCTTAATGATAAAATAAGTGAAACTGATGGAAGTGTAATCTGGGAAACAAATGATACTGGATTTTACTACATTAAAATGGATAAGAATCACAGACCTTCATGTCTGTGTTTTCATTTTTTAGGTACTCATCAAGATCAAGATATTGAGATATATAATGAAAAAGATTCTGGTTATTTTTTGAATATTAGCGAAACATTAAGTAAAAAATATTTAATTCTTACTATTCATAATCATGAAACAAGTGAAATCAGAATAATTAATCAACAAAAAAAAGATAGAAAATTAAAACTAATAGCTAAAAGAAAGAAAGGTATTGAATACAGCATTGAGCATGATCAGGAAAATTCAAGATTTTTAATACTAACCAATAAAGATAATGCAATTGATTTTAAATTAATGAAGACTGATGAAAACAATTTTAGCAAAAAAAAATGGACTGATTTTCTTCCTTATAGAGAAGGTGTTTTAATTACAAATTTTTCTTGCTTGGCAAAGTATATAATTGTTCAAGAGCTAGAAAATGGTATACCCAGAATTTTAGTAATAAATAAAAAAAATAAGAAAAAAAATATTATAAAATTTGACGAAGAAATTTATGATTTAGATTTTAATGAAGGTTATGAATATAAATCAGAAGAAATAAGAATTTATTATTCCTCAATGGCAACTCCACTTTTAACTTATAATTGTAAATTAAAAGATCAAAAAAAAAGAATTATAAAAAAACAAGAAATTCCAACTGGACATAATCCAAAAAATTATATTTTGACTAGAGTTTATGCATCATCATTAGATGGTAAAAAAATTCCTATATCAATTATAAAAAGAAAAAATACCCCTAAAAATGCTCCGACTTTGTTATATGGATATGGATCATATGGAATTTCAATACCACCTAGTTTTTCTGCTTCAAGACTTTCCCTGATTGATAGAGGAATGATATATGCAATTGCCCACATCAGAGGTGGAATGGAAAAAGGAAAAAAATGGTACGAGGACGGAAAAAAGAGAAAAAAACTTAATAGCTTTAATGATTTTATCTCATGCGCTAAGTTTTTAAAAAAAGAGAATATATCAGGGAATATTTCAATTCACGGTGGAAGTGCAGGTGGTCTTTTGATTGGGGCCTCACTTAATATAAGTCCTGATACTTTTCATTGTGCTGTTGCAGAGGTTCCATTTGTTGATGTTTTAAATACTATCCTTGATGAAACTCTTCCTTTAACTCCTCCTGAGTGGGAAGAATGGGGAAATCCAATAAAAAACAGAAGTGACTATGATTATATAAGATCTTACTCACCTTATGATAATATTAAAAAGCAAAGCTATCCTGCAATACTTGCAACATCAGGATTAACAGACCCAAGGGTTACCTATTGGGAGGCTACAAAATGGATTGCAAAATTAAGAAATAAAAAAATTGATGATAATCCAATATTTTTAAAAACATACACCGAAGCAGGTCATGGGGGTATGGCAGGAAGATATAATCAAATTAGAGAGATAGCATTTATTTATGCATTTATTTTATGGAGAAATAATCTAACTAAAAGGTCAATCTCCAGATAAAGTAATTCTATGAAGAAGTGTTTCATGTCCTTCATATCCGCCTTGAGCACCTAAATCGGATTTAGTATTTATTTTTTCATATTTCACGTTAATATTATCTTATCAAAAAAAGAATGTTTCAATTATAAAATTTATCATTATTATGCAAAAAAAATTAGGAGATTTTTATGGCACTTGTAGAAAAATTAAATGGAAAATTAAGACTACCAGTTGTTGGAGCACCTTTATTTATAGTTTCTGGACCTGAACTAGTAATTGCCCAATGTAAAGCGGGCATTGTCGGTTCTTTCCCAGCTCTCAATGCAAGACCTCAAAGTATGCTTGGTGATTGGCTGAGTAGGATAAAAGAAGAGCTAGCTGAACATGACGAAAAAAATCCTGACTCACCATCAGCTCCCTTTGCTGTTAATCAAATTTGTCATGCTTCTAATGATAGATTAATGCAGGATATGGAAACATGTGTAGAGCATGAAGTTCCTGTCATTATTACAAGTTTAAGACCTCCTCTTGAAATAGTTCAAGCTGCTCATAGTTACGGAGGAGTAGTATTTCATGATGTTATTAATGTAAAACATGCAAAAAAAGCTGCTGAGCAGGGTGTTGATGGACTTATTCTTGTTTGTGCTGGAGCCGGTGGTCATGCTGGAAGTCTATCTCCTTTCTCTCTGGTAAGAGAAATAAAAGAATGGTTTGATGGAACTATTCTGCTATCCGGTTCAATAGGGGATGGCCATTCTATAGCTGGAGCTTTGGCAATGGGAGCTGATCTTGCATATATCGGAACTAGATTTATAGCTACTGAAGAGGCTAATGCGGACCAAGGCTATAAAGATATGTTAATTGAATCTACCGCAGATGATATTGTTTATTCATCACTCTTTACTGGCGTTCATGGAAATTACCTTAAGCCTTCAATTGCTAAAGCTGGTTTAGATCCTGATAATCTTCCAAGTGCAGATAAATCAAAAATGAATTTTGGGTCTGGAGGAAATACCAAACAAAAAGCTTGGAAAGATATTTGGGGATCCGGTCAAGGTATTGGTGGTATCAAAGATGCTCCATCTGTAAATAATCTTATAGGCAAAATAGAAAAAGAATATAATCAAGCTTTTGATGAAATGATTCAGAAAAGATAAAATTTAAAACCAAAAATTATTATCTTTCATTCTTTTTAAGTCGTGCTCAACCATCATATTTACAAGGGACTTGAAATTAATAGACGGCTTCCAACCTAAGGTCTTTTTTGCTTTAGAAGCATCCCCTAAAAGATGATCTGTTTCAGAAGGTCTAGTATATTGTTTATCAACTGAAATAATTGTTTCACCAGTTTTTTTACAAATACCAATTTCGTGATCACCTTTATTATCCCAGACTATATCAATATCTATTGAATTTGCTGCTAATTGAACAAACTCTCTAACACTGTGAGTCTCTCCAGTAGCAATCACATAATCATCTGGTTGGTCTTTTTGAAGCATTAACCACATTGCCTCAACATAATCTCCTGCAAATCCCCAATCACGTTCTGCATTTAAATTTCCCAAATTAATTTTTTCTATTTTTTTTAGAGCTATTTGAGCCATTCCTTGAGAAATTTTTCTGGTTACAAACTCAGTACCACGTAAAGGTGACTCATGATTAAATAAAATCCCCGAGCATGCGAACATATCCCATGCTTCTCGATAATTGATAGTCATCCAGTGGGAATAAAGCTTTGCTATTCCGTAAGGACTTCTTGGATAAAAAGGTGTTTTTTCATTTTGGGGGCTTTCTTGGGCCTTTCCGAACATCTCTGAAGTTGAAGCTTGATAAAATTTAGGTTTACCACCTAGATTCCTTATAGTCTCTAAAAGCCTTGTTACGCCAATACCATCAATATCAGAGGTGTAAATTGGTTGTTCATATGAAGTTTGAACAAAACTTTGTGCAGCGAGATTATAGATTTCATCTGGTTCTATTTTTTCAACTAACCGTTGAATATTAGTTATTTCTGCGAGGTCCATTGGAACAATTTCAACATCATTCAAAATACCCAAATATGATAAACGGGAAGTATTAATTGACGAGGTCCTTCTAACAGCCCCAAAAACTTTATAACCTTTTTTAACTAAAAATTCTGAGAGATAAGCTCCATCTTGGCCAGTAATTCCTGTAATGAGTGCTTTTTTTGTCATGAAGGTAAAATAGTTAAATAAAAATAAAAGTATATATTTTATTTAATAATTAATTGAAAATTGATTAAAGTTAAAAAAGACTTTTTTGAATTTTATTTTTATTCTTTTTGTCCAGTTTACTGATTTTTTTTATACTAGGTTTTCTGCTACCATGCTTAAGATATATTTTCTTAGATTCAATTTTGTGTAGTTTATCTTTTCGTAGTTTATATATTTTACTTGCAGCTAATTTCCTTGCTTCAATCTCATCAACTATTGGAGGAATATACTCTTTAATATATTCAATACTCTCCCATGGCTTATGAATATTTGTTTTTGGTATTTTCCTTAATTCAGGTAACCATTTTTTTATAAAAATACCATCTGGATCATGGTCAATACCCTGTTTTATAGGATTATAAATTCTTATAGCATTGATGCCAGTTGTTCCTGATTGCATCTGTGACTGAGCATAATGAATACCAGGTTCATAATCAGTGAACAAAGATGCGAGATATTTTGAGGTTATTTGCCAAGGCAGCCAAAGATGATAACTAGCAAAGCTCATAAGCATTGCCCTCATTCTAAAATTAAGCCAACCAGTTTTAATAAGCGACCTCATACAAGCATCTACCATAGGATAACCTGTTAATCCCTTTTTCCAACTTTCAAGAAAAAAGTCAGAATCTGACTCGTTTCTAAGATTATTGTATAATGAATGCATGTTCTTGAACTCAATCTCAGGTTCATCCTCAAGTTTTTGTATAAAGTGACAGTGCCATCTAAGTCTACTAGAAAAAGTACTTATAGATCGTGGCCAATTATATCTCTCTTCCTTTGGAAGTTTTTGTATATCTTTTTTTCTTTTATTTGTTTTTTGAATAATCTCTTTAATTGATAGTGCTCCAAAAGCTATGTGGGTTGATAATCTTGAAGAACTTTTATGAGAATTCAAAGGTGAAGACATTTCTTTAGAATAATTTTTACCCCTTTGATACAAGAAGCTCTCTAAAAGCTCTAATCCTTCAGTCCGCCCACCTTTCTGAAATACTTCAATACCATCATCTTTAAGACCTAATTGTTGAGGTGTTGGTATTTTTTCAGAATGAAATGAATGCCCTTTAATTTTTTTTGGAGGTATGTGTTCTTCTGCATACATCCTTTTTTGCCACTCTTTTGACCATCCATCGCGATCTTTTAGACCTCTAATAACACCGTTTTGTATGGTTTCATTCCATTTAATATTTTTTGAATTAAACCACTTCTTGAGCCTTAAATCCCTATTAAATGTCCAAAAATTCCATGTTTCCTGATGTGACCAAATTTCCTCAATTCCATAATGGGTATTAATATCATTGAAGATTTCTAAAGCGTCTCCAGTTCTAATTGTTAGTTTTTGCCCTATTTTTTTTAGCTCTATATCTAAATCTTTAAGGCATTCCGTTAAAAAAATATACTGTCTGTAACTTAGATCTTCCTCTTTCCAAAGTTCTGGTTCTATGATGTAAAGAGGCATAACATTTCTGCTCTTACAAGCATTTGTAAAAGATTCATTATCCCAAACCCTTAAATCCCTTTTAAACCAAGCAATGTGCATAATATAAAAATTTCTAAATATTAATTATAATTTGGCTGGGGCGGTAGGATTCGAACCTACGCATCGCGGGATCAAAACCCGCTGCCTTACCGCTTGGCTACGCCCCAAAAAATAGAATCAAAAAAATACGTTACATCGTATAACCCTCGTATACTAATCTTGACAAGAATAAAAATACGATATCTTTAAATTTCTTTACATATTTAAATTACTATGATGTCATAATTTTTCAAAATGGAGGGTTAATCAATGAGTGAATTTGAAATATGGTCTACGCTTAATTCAGGTCTTGCAATGAATGGTCTTTTTCTAATAGGTTTTTCATTTCTAGCTTGGTTTTCTGGTCGAGCATCAGTAATTATGCATGAAAAGGGTAATGCTAATCTTTTTGGCAAAATAGTTGTGAGCGCTTTTTCTTTAACATCCTTATGGTATATAAATATGCAATTTTCCTATGTTTCCCTAGGAATTAGTAGTGCTGCGCATTCCATGGCTGTTTTAAAAGATGAAACAGGATCAGTAAGTGCTAGAGGACAAAGTCTTATAGATAATTTTAATGGAAGCACAGAAGTACCGACATTTAGCCTTATTAATGAACCAGCAGGTTTAATTTTAGTTATTTCACTAGCCCTATGCCTTTTGTCTGGAATATGGATGGGTGAATCCAATAACGATTGAGGAGAAAATTATGAATGAAGTAGAAATATATAGTCAGTTAAGCAATTCTCTATCAACAACAGCATTATTTGGTATTATGTGGGCCTTTTTATTGTGGGTTGCAGGTCGTTCGGCTTCAGTAGCTATAGAAAGTGATGCAGGTATTGTAATGAAAATTGCTGTTACTGTTTTTGGTTTAGTTAGCCTTTTTCAATTTAACCTTTCTGCAAGTTATGTAAGGTTTGGTTTTGAAACTGCGGCTCACAGCCTCGCTGTTTTAAAGGAATCTGGAGCAGATTTATCTGCGAGGGCTTTATCATCAATAGAAGTCATGAATGGTTCAACAGAAGTTCCTCAATTTTCATTGATGCCAGAACCCATTGTAATACTATTTTTACTATCTGTAGGTTATTTGATAATTGGAAGGTTATGGTTAGGTCCAAAAGTATAGATTAAAATCATAAAAAACAATTAAAAAGCCTGCAATTACAGGCTTTTTTTATTCTATGAAATAAAACTTTCATATTTAATACTATAATAATTGCTTAAATAGCAGTAAACAAAATAAAAATTTAAAAAAATACTTGATAAAATGTTATTAATTAGTAATCTTTCATGAAATAATAATATTAATGTATAATTGATATCAATTAATCCGGGGAGGAAAATTTATGTCTACAATTAATAAATTTTTGATGTTCTTTGCAGTTCTTGCTCTAACATTGAATTTTACCCCTTCAGTATCTGCTCAGGATCAAGGTGATTCAGAGTCTTTTGGTATTGAGGAAATTATAGTGACTGCTCGTAAGATTGAGGAGAGCGCTCAAGATGTTCCAGTTGCAATTACTGCTATAACTGAAGAACTTCGTAAATCAAATATTAGAAATCTATCAGACCTACAAGGTTTTGCGCCAAATGTTATAATTGGTAATTTTGGCTCAAGATCAGGTGGTGCTAATCTTAATATTAGAGGTATTAGTCCTCCAAGATCTGATGATAATTCTTTTGATGCTCCTATTGCTGTTATGATAGATGGTGTTCATTTAGGTACTGCAGCTGGACAGATTTTAGAAAATTTTGACCTTGAAAGGGTTGAGGTTCTTCGTGGCCCTCAAGGAACTCTTTTTGGTAAAAATACAGTTGGTGGTGTTATCAATGTTGTTAGAAGCAAACCAACTGGCGAATTTGGTGCTAGATTAAAAGCTACAATTGGTGAAGATGGTCAACAGGAATTAAGAGCTGTTGTTAATTTCCCAATATCTGAAGGAAAAGTTGCAGGTAAAGTGTTTGGAACTATGATTGAAGATGATGGGTGGCTTCCAAATATAACTCTTGGTAAAAAAGTTCCTGAAAAAGATTATATGAATTATGGTCTTACACTTTTATTTACACCTAATGATAAATTTGAAGCGACTGTAACTGTTGAAACATTTGATGATCAAAGTGACTTAGCAGCTTTCCACTATAGCTACAACTTTGCAACAGGTGTTGATACAGCTCCTACAGATCCTAGACAGGTAAATACTGCTTTAGCTACAACATCATGTGCAATTTATGGCGCTTGTAGAAATAGTCTTGCAATCCCAAGTTATGCTGAAAATGATACAAATAACGATGCTGCACTTGAAACTGATGCTATAACAATTAATGCAACTTATGAAATAAATGAAAATTCCCAACTTGTTTATGTTGGTAGTACAAGAGATACATCTGAGTATAGAATTTATGACTATGATGGATCAGCTGCACCTTTCATTACTATTGAAAGATGGAATGATTATGAGCAGACAAGTCACGAGTTAAGATATGAGAGACAGACTGATAGATCTACTCTTGTTGCAGGTTATTACTTCTGGAACAGTGAATTTACTCAGGATTGGGTAACTGGTGGAGAATTCTGGAGAACATTGTTTGGTGCTGTAGCGCAAACTCCAGCTCTATGGGCTGCTTGTCAAGGTACTAATGGCTTAGATGGTGCCTTTGCCCCTATCGCTTGTGACCTTGGTATACAAGGTGGAATTCCTGCATCAGATATTGTTACTCAAATACTTTACGAAACTCAGGAAACAGAATCCGAAGCTTTCTTCTTAAACTATGAATATGATATTACAGATAAGTTAGCTGTTAACGCTGGTATTCGATGGACTGAAGAATGGAAAGCATTCGTAGCTGGCCAATCATATCTTTCAAATGTTGAAAGACAAAGAGAGAGAAATTTCCCTGGATATGCAGATTTATATAAAAAATGGGATGAGGTTTCTCCAAGAGTTGGTTTAACTTATAGAATTGATCAAGATAAAATGGTTTATGTTTCATATTCGGAAGGCTTTAAGTCTGGTGGTTTCTTTGGTGTTAACCAAAATATCCGTGACTTCGAGAGAGACCAATATAATCCTGAATTTGCTTCAAATATTGAATTAGGCTTTAAAAGTACATTGATGGAAAATAGACTTAGATTAAATCTGACAGCTTTTAGAAACGAATTTGAAGATAAACAAGAATCTTTTGTTGCTTTAGATCCTGATACTAAAACTGTACAATCTGTTTTCAATAATGCTGCTGAAGTTTTATACGAAGGTTTCGAAGTAGAAGCTCTTTTCGCTGCAACTCGTAATCTTCAACTATTCCTAAATTATGGTAGCCTTGATGCTAGTTATGAAGAATTTTTCACTGACATCAATCAATTTGATGGATTAGGTGAAATTGAAGACGCTAGCTTCCTAGAGCCAAGAAATGCTCCTGAGTATACTCTTGGCGTTGGTTTCCAATATAATGCTCCAATTGCTAATGGTGAAATGGAATTATATTTTAAGTATAGTGAAACAGGCGAAACTCAAACAAGCTTACTTAATCTTGCTTCTGGTGCTTTCGACGGTACAGAAGATGTAAGTGCTAATATTGGCTATTACCAAGATAACTGGAGTGTGGTTATTTTTGGTAGAAATCTTACAGATGATCAATATGAAGTTCCTACATTACTTGGTGGAAGCTTTACAACTGGTCCTCTTTTCTCAGTATCAAATGCTGGTATGAGACCTAGAGCTGTTGGAATTGAGCTTGGATATGAATTTTAAATTTAATTAAAATTTACCAAATAGATCAAAAGGGCCGCAAATTGCGGCCCTTTTTTTATTATTTATATTTTAAATAATATTTTTTGTGTCATTTATATAAAAAATAACA
>CACBCD010000017.1 GCA_902537725.1 uncultured PS1 clade bacterium | reverse complement strand
ATATAATTTGAAGGGATGACATGAAGGATTTTTTTATTTTCTTTATTAAATTTTCGCTTTGCAATTTCTATTACTTCTTTAATGTGATTTGGATTTATAATCTGATTACCAATAGAAAATTCGCCAAAAACTCTCTCTGTTCTAATATAATTTCCTGAGACATTTACTGAAACATTCTCAACTTCATAATTTGCTTGATTTTCAGCAAGATCTACAGCCTTCCTAATGGATTCTTCAAGATCATTAATATTTGTAATACCTCCGTTTTTAATTCCTTTTGATTGTGAATAACCATATCCAATTAACCTAATTTTTTTTCTGTCTAAAATATTATCGATTTTACCAATAAAGCAAATCACCTTATCAGAGCCTATATCAATTGATGTAATAACTTTTTCAGATTGATACGATGATTTATTATTAATAAAAAAATCTTGTTGATTATTATCTTTTTTAGCCATTTCCACTAATCCTATCAGTGGTTATTTTACCCTCAACTCTCAAATCAATCTTTTTATGACCTTTTTCAATTAACTTGGTTTCCTTTATATATGTATCTAATAATGAAAGGGAATCCGAGATATTATTTTCTGGTAACAGTATTCTTACCCCATTCTTATAATGAAGATCCCATCTTCTTCTACTTACAAAATTAGCATGATCAATTTGATTATAAATATCAGGATAATTAATTAACTTGTCCAAAAGATTTTTTAATTTTTTATCAGCGCCCATTCCCTTAATTTGAAAATAATTCTGGAATTCATTAGATTTAATTTTCTCAATTCTATATCCATATTCATCTAAAATATATTGTTCAGAACCTCTTCTCCAAACTGCTGAAGGAAAATACTCCTCAATACTTATACTAAGAGTTTGAGGATAAACCCTTCTAACAGTAACATCTTTTATCCATGTTATTTTTTCTATTTCGTGTTGAATATTTTTAAGATTTAATGTCACTAATGACTGATTTTCATAAGGTTTTAAAAGTTTAGATAGAGTATTTTTTGATGAACGATCTCTGCCAATAATTTCAATATTACTTATAGAAAATAATTCAATAAACCCTGAAGTTATATCTCTCCTTATTTTACCATCATTAGAGAAATTAATAAAAATTAAAGAAACTACAAACGATAACAAAATTAATAGGTATTTATATTTTTTTATCTTCTGCAAGATGCATCCTCCAATAAATAGAGTATTAGGTCATTATACGAAATCCCTTTATTTTCTAATAATTCAGGAACAAGGGAAGTAGATGTCATCCCTGGCTGAGTATTTATTTCTAAAACAAAAAGGGATTCTTTATTACTTCCACCATTCCATCTAAAATCAGTTCTAGAAATACCCCTACAGCCAAATAGATTGTGACAGTCATATGCCGTTTTCTTGACTAAATTATATATTTTATTTGGGATATTTGCAGGAATTATATGATCAGACCCCCCAGATTTATATTTTGCATTAAAGTCGTAGAAGGTATTTTTTGTTTTGATCTCTACGACTTCGCTAGGTTCGTTATCAAAAACAGCACAGGATAATTCTACTCCATCAATATAATCTTCAACCAAAACTTCTTCCCCGTATATCCAAGAATTCTGAATTTCTAAAAGTCTATTTCTATCTGATTCATTAAAAAATACATAAACTCCATTACTAGAACCCTCTTGAATTGGCTTTATTACAAAGGGTATTGTTCTTTTTAAATCATTGATATTATCAATCTTTAAAATTTCATATTCTGGAGTATTAATATTATTTTTTACAAATATCTTTTTCGATGAAGCTTTGTTCATGCATAACTTTGATGAAGTAATACCTGAATGTGTATATGGAATATTATTTTTTTCTAATAAAGATTGCACTAATCCATCTTCACCACCTAATCCATGAAGAGCATTAAAACAAACGTCCGGCTGAATTTTAATTAATTTATTTATGTAATCACCCTTACAATCAAAAGGTATTATATTTAAACCTTTTGATATCAGAGATTTGATAACATTTTTTCCTGAAGAAATACTTATTTCTCTCTCTGAAGAGTTTCCACCTAAAAGTACAACAATTTTAGTATTTTTATCAATTTTAACCATTTTGACCAAGGATTTGAATTTCCCACTCAAGTCTAATACCAAATTCATTTAGAACTTTTTCTATGATTATTTCACCCAAATTTTCAAAATCTGAGGCTTTTGCTTTTCCCTTATTTATCATAAAGTTATTATGTTGATCAGAAATAACTGCATCTCCACAACGTAAATCCTTTAATCCTAATTTATTAATTAACTGCCATGCTTTATATTTCTTATCATTTTTAAAAGTACTGCCTCCTGTCGGATATCCTTGAGGCTGAGATGATATTCTTTTTTTAGTAATTTTATTAATTTTTCTTTTAATTTCTTCACTATTTTTTTTGAAACCTTTTAAGTTTGCTGAGGTTACTATTAAATCTTTGGAGATATTTGAGGTCCTATATTTAAAATCTATTTCTGAAGCCTTTAATTTAATTTTTTTTCCTTTTTTATCCAAAAAATTTATATCCAGAAGAATATCTTTAAATTCAGAACCGTAACAACCTGCATTCATAATAATTCCTCCACCGATTGTTCCAGGTATTCCTGATAAAAACTCCAATCCGCCTATTTGAAGATCAATGCATTTTTTTGCTACTTCCTTATCTAAAACACCAGAACCAACATTTAAAATATTTTGTTCTTGATAAGTTATTTTCTTAAATTCTGGAGGGATTAAAATAGATAAACCTGACAAACCACCATCTCTAATTAATATATTTGAAAGTTTTCCAAATACATTTAATTCTAATCCAGGAATTAATTCTTGAAGAAGAATAGATAGATCGTTTTCATCTTTTGGTATATATAAATACTCCAAAATTCCTCCAGCTTTAAGCCATGATAAATTCTTAATTGATTTCTTATAAAAAAATTTACCACTAAGCTCCCTAGCAACTGAAGGTGTTTTTAAAATAGTATCTATGTTATTTGACATTCAAATCCTCAAGCTTGAATTGTTTTGCATAATCATTGCACCATGAAGATATTGATCCTGCTCCCATGAAGACAACAGTATCTTTTGGTTTTAATATTTGATTTAATTTATTTTTAGCTTTTAAGAAATTGCTTGCATAGTAAGCTTTTGTGTATTTTTTTTTATTAATATCTTTTGTCAAATTTAATGAATTTATACCCTTTATCTTTATTTCTCCTGCGCTGAATATTGGTAATATTATAGACATATCAGCATCTCTTAATGATTTTATAAAATTAACGTAATTCTCATTGAGCCTAGAATATCTATGCGGCTGAATAACAGAAATTAATCTACCACTTTTACTTTTTAAGGCTTTAAGAGTCTCTCTTATTTCTGTAGGATGATGAGCATAATCATCAAAAAAAATGATCTCATTTTTATGATATATTTTTGTAAGCCTTCTTTTGACTCCATGAAATGTCTCTAATGAGTTCTTAATAATACTTTTATTTATTTTAAAATTAATGCAAACCGATATAGCCGCTAATGCATTTTCTACATTATGATTACCTATTAGAGGAAAATTAATGTTTCTAATAAATGAATTCTTTTTATTTAAACTTTTAATCTCAACATCAAAAATAATTCCATCTTTATTTTTCTTAACAATCTTAGCTTGAATATCCGAATTATTGCTAAAACCATATTTATAAATATTTAAAGATTTATAATTTTTTAATATTGCCTGAATATTCTTATCTTTTTCAGATACTGCTAAAAAACCAAATGGTGAAATATTCCTTATGTAAGAATGAAATGAATCAACTAACTTTTTTTTACTTCCATAAAAATCTATGTGCTCATTATCAATAGAAGTGATGACGCCGCCAAAAGATGGAAGCAAAGAAAAACTTCCATCTGACTCATCAGTTTCAACTAACATAAGATCACTCTTACCTAATTTTGTATTTGATCCATAAGAATTTATAATACCCCCATTAATTACTGTAGGGTCTAATTTTGCTTTGTCTAAAATTTCTGCAATCAAGGAAACTGTTGTTGTCTTGCCATGACTACCAGCAACAGTAATTGTACTTTTTACCCTCATTAATTCTTTAAGCATTTCTGAACGACTTACAACTGGAATATTAAGTTTTATTGCTCTTTTGATTTCAGGGTTATTTTTCGAAATGGCAGAGGAAAAGACAACCAAAGACGCATTCTCTACATTGTTTGAATTATGCCCAATAAATATTTTAACACCTAATTTTTTTAATCTTAAAACATTTGAATTTTTTTGTTGATCTGAACCAGTTACTTTATAACCAAGATTTTTCATAATCTCAGCAATTCCGCTCATGCCAATACCACCGATACCAATAAAATAAATATTTTTAATTTTTTTCAACTCAAAAATCCTTATTTAATAAAAGGTCATCAATTATTAAACTAATCTTTTTTGAGGAATTATTTGTTACTATTTCCTTGTTGGCTTTTGCCATAGATTTTAGTATATGAGGCTTTTCCATAAATTCATTCAAAACTTTGTATAATTTTTCTGAGTCTAGACTTTTTTGATTTTTAACTATGACTTGACCAATACTCTCTAATTCAAAAGTATTTAATTTCTGGTCATCGTCAATAGAATGTGGCAAAGGAATAAATATTGCTGGAGTTTTTGTAGCTGTAACCTCAGCTACAGTTGAGGCTCCTGATCTTGAAATTAATAAATGAGAGTTATTAAGTAATTGAGGTAAATTATAAAAAAAATTTTTAACCTCTGATTTAACATTAATTGATTTATAATATTTTTTTACTTTTTCAAGTTCGTTTTCTCTAACTTGATGAAAAACTCTTAATAAAGATTTCTTTTTACCATCTAATTTATTTATACTATGAGGTATAATTTTTGAAAAAAATGATGCACCTTGGCTTCCACCAAAAATCAATAAATTAAAAAATCCGTCTTTATCATATGATTTATAATCTCTTATATACTCAAAAATTTCTGGTCTAATGGGGTTGCCTGTATAGAGTATTTTATCGTTATATTTTTCTTTAATACCTTTTACTGTTAAATGACCAGTTGTTATTTTATCGCAAAAATTCAACATTAACTTATTCGCTCTTCCAATAACTCTATTTTGTTCATGTATCACTATTTTAGTATTTAAAAATTTTCCTGCGAAAATAATTGGAATTGTAGGATAACCTCCAAATCCAATAACCAATTTAGGACCAATTCTTAAACTATAAATAAGAGAGAGAGCTATACCACTTAATATTTTTAAAAAAATAATTGGCCATTTAGGCCACCTTGCATTTGTAAATGTTCCAGATGGAACAATTCTTATATTATTTAAATCAAAATCTTCTATTAAGTTCTCAATCCTTTTATCTGTAAATAAAAAAACTTCGTAACCACTCA
The DNA here is from genome assembly GCA_902537725.1 of uncultured PS1 clade bacterium. Taxonomy (GTDB): domain Bacteria; phylum Pseudomonadota; class Alphaproteobacteria; order MED-G09; family MED-G09; genus MED-G09. Next base: position 8,149 of record CACBCD010000017.1, on the reverse strand, counting down.
TTTTTAATTCTTCCGAGAGACTTAACGCACCATATAAATGACCACCAGTACCTCCTGCAGCTAAAATAATTTTATTTTTAGATTTCACCATCTTAAAAATTTACTCCGGATAAATTGTATTCTTTTGTTGCTTTTTTTACTCTAGGATCATCTTTTTTTGTTAAAGATAAAAACATACCCATACAAATTCCTAACGAGAGAATTGACGATCCTCCGTATGAAATGAAAGGAAGAGTCATTCCTTTGGCAGGGGCTAAACTTAAATTGACAGCCATATGAAATAATGTTTGAAGTCCAAATATTAATAATAAACCTGATGCTGATAATTGATTAGAATAATCAGAAATAAATGTAATTTTAGAAAAACCTCTTATAATTAGAAATCCATAAATTAAAATAATTATTATAATTAAAAGTAACCCACCCTCCTCAGCAACAGCTGCAAAAATAAAGTCAGTATAAGCATCTGGAAGATTATACTTCATCCAACCCTCACCTATTCCTTGACCAAACAATCCTCCATTCTCAAATGCATCTATTGCTGCAGAAATTTGTGTAGGTCTGCTATCTAGAGAGTCCGGAAAAAACCAACCAGCCAGCCAATTATTTATTCTTAAGGCTACATGTGAAAAATTCAAATATAAGAAAGTAAAGCCTAAAAGAGAGATAGAAATTAATGCACTAGTTATTTTCCAAGACAGCCCATTAAAAAACAATAAGCCCATAATTGTCAAAATTATCAAAATTGATTGACCAACATCTGGCTGAAGTAATAAAAGTGATATTATTATCAAAGTAATTATTAAGGGTACAACTTGAAGATTATTGTCACCTTCTAGTCTTGATCTTGCAAAAAACCATGAAACAATGACAATTAGTGATGGCTTTAGAAATTCTGAGGGTTGAATTGTAAAACCAAAGGCTGATAACCACCTTGAAGCGCCTCCACTATTTACTCCAATAAATAATGTTAAGAGTATTCCAATAAAACTGAAGATAAAAATTACTAAGGATAGTTTTCTTATCAAATTAGATGGTAAAATTGAAATTGATATCAAAAGAAATAAGGATATAGAGAAATAGATAAAATGCCTTGTAAGAAAAAAATAAGTATTAGTTTTGATGCTAATTGCCTCAGCTGGACTAATGGCTAGAGAGAAAAATAATCCAATAAATCCCAAAAAAATTATTGAAAATAACATCCACCTATCAACTGTATACCACCAGACACCAAGTACGCTCATATTTGTTCTAGAAATTCTCAGCATTTTTTTCCTCATCTAATAAAGAAGCAATAGCCTTAACAAATACATTTCCTCTATCTTCAAAACTTTTAAATTGATCATGAGAGCTACATCCGGGTGATAAAAGTATTGAACCTTTTCCATTTTTTTTTGCTGCTTTAAATGCTGCTTTTGTTGCTTCAAATAAATTTTGATAAATCGATGGCATCTTTTCTTTTGGAGATAATTTTTTTATTTCACTCGCAGAGGAACCTATTAAGAAAATTCCTTTAATTTCTTCAGAAGATAGATTTAACTTCGAAAGATCACTATTTTTTGAATAGCCGCCACCTACCCAAAAAATATCTTTTAAAGATTTAATTGCTAAATTTGTTGCTGAAACATTTGTAGCCTTAGAGTCATTAATAAATTTTATTAGGCCATCATCGTAAATAAATTCCATCCTATGTTTTAAGCCTTTAAACTCACTAATTCTTTTTTTTATAATACTCTCATCTAGTTTCAAAATAGATAAAACTTTTTTAATAGCCTCAAAATTATATGGTAAATTTTTATTGAAAGATAAGTCACTTCTTGAAAAAAGAACTTTTTTAGATTTCAATTTTTTATCAGCAATATATTTAGAATATTTATCATCAATAGATATGATCGAATAGTCATCTTCGTTTTGGTTTTTAAAGATATTTGATTTAATATCCCTATATTCTGTCATAGAGGCATGTCTATCAAGATGATCTTCCGATATATTTAATAATACAGCTATTTCAGGCTTTAAATAACTTTTAATTTCAAGCTGAAAAGAAGAAATTTCAATGATGTAAATAGTTTTTTTATGACCTTTTTTTAGTTTTAGAACAGGATTACCAATATTACCGGCTAATCTAACATCAAAACCTTCTTTTTTTAAAACTTCATATATAATTGATGCAGCAGATGTCTTACCGTTTGTTCCGGTAATTGCTACTAAAGTTCCTCTAGGAAAGTCTATTCCTCGAGCAATCTCAAAAAGGGAAATATCATTTAAAATTTTAGTATCTTTTTTAATTAGGTTTTTTAATTTTTTCTTCTTTTTTAGATCAATTCCTGGTGAAGGAAAAAAAGAATATAAATCAGACCAAGGCCAATCCTCAATTTCCTTTAAAATGAAATTCTTTTTTATAAATTTTCTTCTTATTTCAGGATTATCATCCCAAATATAAACGTTAGCTCCATTAAATTTTAATGTCTCTGCAATAGAAGAACCAGTAATACCTAAACCATATATTCCAATATTTTGAGATTTAAATTGATTAAAATTTAACATACTACCTCAACTTTAAGGTCGCGAGACCAACAATTGCCAAAATAAGTGAAATAATCCAAAACCTTATTACTATTGTAGACTCAGACCAGCCTTTTTGTTCAAAATGATGATGAAGAGGGGCCATCATAAATATCCTCTTGCCTATTAATTTATATGAAGTAACTTGAATAATCACAGAGGAGGCCTCAAGAACAAATAAGCCACCAATTATAAATAAAACAATCTCATGCTTTACAGATATGGCAATAGATGCAATCAAACCACCAAGAGATAATGAACCAGTATCTCCCATAAAAATCATTGCCGGAGGTGCATTAAACCATAAAAAACCCAAACCAGAACCGAATAATGCTGCACAAATGATAACTATTTCACCTACATTTGGAATGAATTGAATATACAGATAATTTGAAAAAATATAGTTACCTACTAAATATGCAATTATACCCATTGATGATGCAGTTATCATGACTGGTATAATCGCTAAGCCATCTAAACCATCTGTTAAATTTACAGCATTGGTTGTGCCAACCAATACACATAGGGAAAAAAGAATAAAAAACCAACTTGGAACAAAAAATGGAGTTTTAAAGAATGGTATAAAAATTGAATAGTTATTTCCATCAGGAAAGTTTTTTAAAATTAAAATAACTATAGATAACGACAATAATATTTGTACTATAAATTTAATTTTCCAATTTATTCCTTCTGATGATGATTTCTTAATTTTTATATAATCATCTACAAAACCTAGAGCACCAAACCCCAAGGTTGAGTACAAAACGATCCAAATAAATTTATTACTTAAATCAGACCAAATAAATGAACTAGATATCAAAGAAAAAATTATTAAAAGCCCGCCCATAGTTGGTGTTCCAACTTTAGTTAGTAAATGTGATGGAGGTCCATCTTTTCTTATAGGTTGACCTTTTTTTTGCTTCTTCTCCATATAAAGAATAAATTTTGGACCAAAAAATAAACATATAAATAATGAGGTTAATACTGCGAATGCAGATCGAACAGTAAGGTAGTTAAGGATATTTAAACTGTCGTAACCCGAAAAAAAATTTTCAAGAAAATATAGGATCATTAAGCAATCTCCCTAATTAAATTTTCATTATTTAAATAACTAAGGATTATTTTAATTTTACTATTAGAAGAACCTTTTATTAGAAAAATATCTTTATTTATAATTTTTTCGGTCAAAGGTTTGATTAATTCTTCAGGATTTTCTGCGAAAGCTCCTTTTTTATTTTTTGATAAATTATCCCACAAATATTTCATTCTTTTACCAGAACAAAAAACAAGATTAATATTCGTTTTATTAATAAATCTTGCAATTTTTATATGATATTCTCTAGAAAATTTTCCAAGTTCAAGCATATCTCCAAGAATTAAGATTTTTCTCTTATTCTCAAAAGCATCCATATCATTTAGTAAATTAATTGATGAGATCATGGATTCAGGATTTGCATTAAAACTTTCATCAATGATTTTAATTTTTTTATTTTGAAAGGATAAATCATAAGTCAAACCTCTTCCCTCAACGGGATTAAAATTTGTTAATTTTTTAATTATAAAACCCAGAGGTAAATCCAAAATGTTGCATACAGATAAAACTGCTATTGCATTTAAAGCCATATGCAATCCAGGGGCAAACATTTTAAAAGATAATGATATAGTATCAAAATTAGCTTCAATTAACGAACCGTCTGGAAAATATCTATAGTTAATTAAAAAATTATTACTCTTATCTTTTTGTCCAAATTTAATTAACTCAATATTATTTTTTTTACTAAAATTTTTTATCGACTTATTAATTGATATATCTTCATTTAAAATCAAAGAACCACCTGAATTTAATCCATGAATTAATTCAAGTTTTTCTTTTTCAATTTCTTTTTTAGATTTGAAATATTTTATATGGGCACTTCCAGCATTATTAATCAACCCAATATCTGGCTTTATCATTTTACTAAGATAGGAAATTTCTCCATAATTATTCATACCTACTTCAAATATAGAAAAATCTGTATCTGAAGGCATTCTCGCCAGTGATAATGAAACCCCTATTTTATTATTATATGATGATTGTGAATAATGGATTTTACCACTATCACTTAAAGATAATGCAAGCATTTCCTTGACAGTTGTCTTACCAGAACTTCCTGTAACAGCAATAATTTTTCCTTTATTTCTGTTTCTTGAAGATTTTCCTAGGGCTATTAAAGCTTTTACAACATCATTTACTACAATAACTTTTTTTTCATGGTTGAGCACTGGAGCATTTGAAATCACTACACAAGCTCCTTTTTTAATAGCCTCATTTATAAATTGGTGACCATCATAATTAGGTCCTGCCAAAGCAAAAAAAATATCTCCCTTTCTAAGGGTTCTAGTATCTATAGAAATACCGTAAGCATTCCAATCTGAGGGGCCGTGACCTTTTACAATTCTAAGAACATCTTTTCCTTTCCAGAGAATTTTACTCATTAACATTCTCCAGAAAATTTTTAACAACATCTAAATCACTAAAATAAGACTTTTCACCTTTTTCTATTTGATAATTTTCATGTCCTTTTCCGGCAATAATAAAAATATCCCCTGAATTTGACTTGGATAAACCATACTCAATAGCTTTTTTTCTATCAAAAATTATTTGAGCGCTAGGACATCCAATACTTATCATTTTTGCTATATTGTTAGGATCTTCATCTCTAGGGTTATCATTAGTTATAATAACTTTATCAGAATATTTCTCTGCAATTTCTCCCATCATTTTTCTTTTTGAAAAATCTCTATCACCACCACAACCAAATGCTAAAATAACTTTTCCTGAAAGAGAATTTGCGTATTTCAAAACTTTCAAAAGAGAATCAGGAGTATGAGCATAATCAATTATGACTTTTGAATTATTTTCTGTTTCCAAAATATTCATTCTTCCACAAACAGGTTTAATATTTTCTATTACTGAAAAAACTTCTTTATAATGGGCTCCAGATGTGATTGCTAAACCTGCAGCACAAAGGACATTTAATACTTGAAAATAAGCATATAAATTAAAATTAAGTGAAAAAAATTCATTATTGTACTTTATTTCTACCTTATGACCTGAAGGTATACATTCCGAAGATAGAATTTTCAATTTTTCAGCACTAATACCTACGTCAAAAACTTCTTTATTATTTTTTTTTAATTTATTAAAAAATTTTAAACCCTCATCATTATCAACACAAATAACTGAAGTTTTGTTTGAAGGAAGAATATCATTAAAAAGTTTAAATTTAGTTTTGGAATATTCGTTTATAGACTTGTGATAATCTAAGTGATCTAAGCTCAAGTTAGTAAAGCAAGCAGATTCCAAATCAACTGAAGTTACACGATGTTGGTCAATACCATGACTAGAGACCTCTAAAGCTAGATTTGATACTTTTAATTGTGAGAGTTTATCTAATATTTGGTGAAGTCTGATCGGGCAAGGAGTTGTAGTATCCGTTTCAATATTAAATTTTCTCGATCTAACACCTAACGTTCCTATTGTTGCAGAATTGTAACCAAGTAATTTCCATATTTGATATAAAAAATCTACAGTTGATGTTTTACCATTTGTTCCAGTAACTGCACAAATTATATTTGGCGAGCTTGGAAAAAATAATTTAGATAATTCGGATAGTTTTTGTCTTGGGTCTTGGTGAAAAATAATTGGGATATTTTCTTTCTTAATTTCTTTATTTGAAGTTAATATTGCTACCGCTCCTTTACCAATAGCCTCATCAATATAATCTTCACCATTGTGATTATTACCATTTATAGCAACAAAAAGATTGCCATTTTCAATCATTTTACTATTGGTTTGAACACCTGATAAATTTATATCATCATTAGCCTTATTATCTATCAACTTAAGAGGAATCATAATGAGCCTTTCTCAATTAATCCATTATTTAGATCACCCTGAATTGGATATTTTACCTCTTTACCAGGATTATGCTCAATATTTAAAATTGGAGCTATTAATCGAATAACCTCACCAGCTGTAGGTCCGGCATTGTGATATGAGCTTCCACCCATAATCCCTCTTGCATGATTTTCCTTAGGTTTTTCGTAACTAATTAAAATTACATACTTTGGATCCCAACCTGGAAAAGCACCTACAAATGATGTCCTATTACCACATCCTTCATAAGATCCATTACAAGGAATATCTGCTGTTCCCGTTTTACCAATAACTGCATAACCCTCTACATCAGCTTTTTCTCCAGATCCATACTTTACGACTTGGCGCATAGCATAAACTATTTTCTTACTTGTGATTTCAGATATTACTCTATTCTCTTTAATTGGATTATTGTAATAATTTAATGAAGGTTGAATTCTATAGCCACCATTAACCATCGTAGCTACTGAGGAGGAAAAAGAGAGAGGTACAACACTCAAACCTTGACCAAACGAAATAGTTATCATTGAATTATTAGTCCATCTTTCGGGTAAAATAGGTGATCCTGTTTCATCAACTTCAAGTAAATATTCATCTAAAAGTCCGACTTTTTGTAAAAAAGATTTCTGATTTTCTTTTCCAACCCTCATTGCTATCTGCGCCATACAACGATTGGAGGACCTAACTAGACAATCAACCGAGTTAATTAAATTCTCTGAACTCTGATTTCTATAATTATTTAAACATCTATTTGCTGCTATTTTTATACAGATATTATCATTAAACTTGTCGCTGAGATCTATTTTAGAACTTTCAAACCCCATTGCTAAAGTCATTATTTTCATAACTGAACCAAGCTCGTAACTACCCTGTAAAACTTGATTAAATGTAGATTTTTTTACTGCACTATCTGTATAATTTTTACTAATCACATTTGGATCAAATGTTGGTAGTGAAGCTGAAGCAATTATTTGTCCATTATTAGCGTTTAATACTATACCAAATCCACTTTCAGCATTATATAGATCCATGCCCTTAGCAATTTGATCTTCTAGATGAAATTGAACAGCTATATCAATACTGAGCTTGATATCTTCATGAAGTATCTTTGATTTTGGTATTGTTTTTTCTATTCCAGAAAGACCAATTAAATCTCTTCCTGAATATCCTATGATATGAGACGCTAGTTGTTTATTAATATAAATTCTTCGCCAAACGGAATGAAACTCCACCTCAGCTACACCAGAGTTTAAGATATCATAATACTGAATGTCATTAATATTATCTGCAATCTCCACATATTTTTTATTTTCAAGCTTATTTAAAAGTATATCTTTATCAAGATTAGGAATAACCGCCTTTATCATTCTTGCAGTTTCCTCTGGATTAACTGGATTTCTTATTGAAGCTCTTTTTGTTTCTATGGTTGTTGCTAATAATTTATCATTCCTATCATAAATTTCTGGTAAGGGATTTTTTATAGAATTTGAAATAATTTTATTTGGCTTACTTAAGATTTCACCTGGAAATATTGCTAATGATGTACTTCTAATAATGAAAACTGCAAAGATAAAGATAAATAAAAACTTTACTAAATGAACTCTTTCCATGCTAACGGATATTTTATTAAGATCATCTTTATTAGTATTTGAATTTTTATTGTCA
>CACBCD010000016.1 GCA_902537725.1 uncultured PS1 clade bacterium | reverse complement strand
ATGGTGAAGAAGATCATTTTTATTCTCTGCTAGATTTATATTTTTAAGACGTTTAAGCAATATATCAAAGGCCATTCTCATTTCTTGTCTAGCTAGCGGAGCGCCAATACAATGGTGATGGGATATGCCATAAGCAAGATGTTTTCCTGGATTTTTTCTTTCTAAGTCCATTTGCATAGGACAACTGAATATATCCTCATCTCGATTTGCTGAACCAAACCTCATATCAATTATTGAGCCTTCGGGAATAGTTATATCACCTAATGTTACATCTTTTCGAACTCTTCTAAAAAGACTTTGAACTGGTGTTTCAAGCCTAATAATTTCTTCTACAAAATTTTTAAGCTTGGCTTTTCCAGTTATTAAATCATTTATTTTTTCTTTTTGTTGCATCAAAATTAACATTCCGCCAGCAATTGAATTAGTTGTAGTTTCATTACCCCCAATATTAAGAGCACTAACCATTGATAAAAGCTCTTCAGTGATTAATTGACTTCCATCTTCAAATCTAAAATTAACTAAATCTGAGATAATATCCTCTTGTGGGTTTTTTCTTTTTTCCTCGAATATGTCATTCATATAATGCTGAAATTTCACTAATCTCTCTGCGCAAGCAATTTCTTCATCTTCCGTTAATCTTTGACTTAAACCCTCTGATGTATCAAAAGACCAAGCCTTTAACTTTGATAAATCTTTTTTTGGAAAACCTAATCTATCTTGAATTATATTCATGGGTAAAGGAATGCAGAATTGTGAAATAAATTCGACTTCACCATCATCAATAAATTCATCAATTAGTTCGTTAATTAGAATCTCTATATAAGGTTCCATCTTTCTTATTTTACTAGCTGTAAAACTTGGATTTGAAGCTTTTCTGTATTTTGTGTGATTTGGTGGTTCAGAATCAAAAGTTGCTATCTGTCTCCAACCCTTTTCCATAAAAACTTTTTTAACCTTTTCTCCGTTCTTCCAGTAACCATTTTTTTTATTTTCTTCTTTAATTTCTTTATCCCAATACCCTGACAAATCTCTAGAGAAAAACTCAAAATCGGTTAACACCCTTTTTAAATCATTGTATTTAGAAACAACGAAGAAACCAGTATCAGGGCTTAAATAAACAGGCGCCTCTTTTCTTAAAACTTCATAAGCTTCATAAGGGTTCTCTTGAATACCTGGATCTAAAAAATTAATATCAGATAATTTAATACTACCTTTTTTCATTTTTATTTATCCTCCAAAGCAAATGCAATTAAGTGATCTGAGGCTGGTGTTCCAATAGCCCAATGCCCTCCTGCAGCGATTACAACAAATTGCCTACCTTCTTTATTTGTATAAGTCATAGGGGTTGCATGTGCGCCTGTAGGAAGTCTGAACTTCGCTATCTCCTCACCTGTTTCAGTATTGAAGGCTCTTAAATAATGGTCACTTGTTGCACCAATGAAGGTTACACCAGATGCAGTAACTGTTGGACCGCCCATATTTGGGGCTCCTTTAATCCACCAAAAAGGAAAAGGTGCTAAATCCTTAGAAGTTCCCAATGGAACATTCCATAAATGTTCACCATTATTGAGATCAATAGCAGTTAATGTTCCCCAAGGAGGCTCAGTACATGGTACACCCAAGGGAGAAAAGAAACCCATTGAACGAAGATTGCAATATGGAGCTCCTTCATTTGATTCAATATTAGTAAACCTAACCTGATTTTTATTAATTGAGAGTTCTTCAAGAGGTTTCTTGCAATCCTCCCTAGGGATCATAACTATCAAACTAGCCATATTATTTGAATTAACAACCATAATATTTCTATCAGCATCTACTGCAGGTCCTCCCCAATTATTTCCGCCAACACCGCTGGGATAGTGAATACTTCCTTGAAGAGAGGGAGGTGTAAATAAACCCTCATTCCTTAATTTCTTTGCTGTTCTCTTGCAATGGCCTCGATCCCAAAAAGTAAATCCAAAAGCCTTTTCAGGATCAAAATATATTGGATTTAAGGGTGCTGGTTTAGTAGGAAAAGGTTGAGTCTTGCTTACATAATCTCCTTTAATTGCTCCTTGAGGAACTTCTTTTTCTTCAATAGGGAATATAGGTTCACCAGTCTCTCTATTTAATAAAAACGTAAGACCGGTCTTTGTTGTTTGAGCTAAGGCTTTTATTACTTCTCCATTCCTTTCAAATTCATAAAAAGTTGGTTGAGAAGGAACATCATAATCCCAAATATCATGATGAACTGTTTGAAAGCTCCAAATTAATTTTCCAGTATCAGCATTTAATGCAACAATTGAACTTGAATACTCCTCAAGACCCTCTCTATGCCCACCGTAATAGTCAGGTGAAGCATTACCAGTTGGTAGATAAACCATATTTAAATCAGGGTCAGCTGATATAATTGACCATACATTTGCCGTACCTCTTCGGTATAAAGGATTACCATTTTCATCTATTATTGTTGCTTCTTCTGGAGGAATTGGATCCCAGTACCATGATAGTTCACCTGATCTTATATCAAATGCTCTTACAACTCCTCCAGGTATATCTGTTGATAAGTTATCAATAACACTTCCCCCTACTACAATTTTTTCATTTATAATTGCTGGAGGAGAGGTACTCCAATAGTATAAGGCGGGGTGCTCTCCAAGTCCTTCTCTGAGATTTACCCTTCCATTATTACCAAAATCATTGCAAATTTCTCCGCTTTTTCCATCAATTGAGAAAAGTTCAGCATCGATTGTAACACCCATTATTCTGTGATGGCATTTTTCAGAAGAGGATTTTGTTTCGTCTTTCCAACTACTTAATCCTCTGCAAGCTAAAATCGCTCTACCATCTTTTTTAAGTTTGGGATCAAATACCCACTTTTCTTTTCCAGTCTCAGGGTCTAGAGCAAAAACTCTATTGTATGAAGTACAATAAAATAGAGTATCATCTACAAGCAACGGTGTTGCTTGAAAAGATGTCTGATACTCTCCTCCTTTTACTCCAGCAGAGTTTGCCCCACCTTTATAATCTCCCGATCTATGAACCCATACTATTTCTAGTTTTTTAACATTTTCAGGGGTAATTTCATCAGCTTTAGAAAAATGACCCCCACCAGAACCTTTTCCGTATGATGTCCAATCATCAGTCGCAGAATAAGAGGGGTTAATATAAAAAATAAAAACAAAAAAGATTAAAAAACGCATAAATACATCCTAAAAACATCAAAATATTATATAAGTAGTTTTTGAAATATGTTTCAATAGAAATAAACTATATTTATTCTAATATAATTATAAATATTTATGGAAATAGGAGTTATGAATGTCAGATATTGAAAAAAGGTTAAATAATATAGAGGCTCATTTATCTATTAATCAAACAATAACAAGATATTGTCGATCTCTAGATTGGTTAGACGAAGAACTTTTACGCACTTGTTATACACAAGATGCTTACATAGATTATGGATTTTATAAAGGAGATGTCCAAGGTTTCTATCCTGTTGTAATGGAAGTCGAAAGACAGTCTATGCATAGATATCATTTTCTATCAAATGTAGCCATTGAAGTAGATGGAGAAAATGCTGAGGTTGAATGCTATGGAATAGCAACATCAACTCATGATGGTAAAAATTTAAATTTCTTTGGTGGGAGATATCATAATAGCTTCAAGAAAACTAACCAGGATTGGTTGATGTCTAGAAGTGAATATATTTTGGATTATAATTTTACATCTGAGATAAGCGATCTTGGTGATGCTATGGATCAATTGCAATCTGGCGTGGGTTTAAATCTCGAAGATAAATTATATCGCAGGCTTTACAGTAAAAATTCTTAATCTTTTATAAAATTGATGGGGGTTTTCCAAGTGAATACTCTACATAATTTTGAATATTTGCTGTTTCCTTCTCAATATTATCAACCAAAGATGATGGATGGATTTTTTCCCCAAATTTTATTTTATAGTTAAATTTTTTTTTATTAAATAGCTCTCTAAATAGGCTTACATCTTTTAACTCTGTATTAACCATTTCTAAAAAATAAAATAGAAGGGAATTTGATCCAGTCATGTGAAATGGAACAATTGGTGCATTATATTTCTTAGAGAGTTTTATAATGGTTGTTAACCAAGGTCTCTCATATAAGTATGTACCTTTTCTTTTAGAAAGACGTGAAGAAGGAAAAACCAGCAAAGCCTTATTTCCTAGAAGAGCATCCTTTGTTGATTTCAATATCATACGACTTTTTTCAGATGATTTATTCTTTTCATTCCAATCAACTGGAATAATTATATCCTGAAACCCTTTGGCAATTTTAATCATATCTGAATTCGCATAAAGAGTATAATCAGGTCTATGGTCCTTTAATACATCAAACATTACAATACCATCAGTTAAACCAGTTGGATGATTACCAGCTAATATTATTGGCCCACTTTTAGGAACATTATTGATGTCTTTAACAAAATGATCCGATTGAAGAAAATTAGTTAAGTATGTAAAACACTCAAATCCTGACTTCTCAGAAATATCATCAACAATTCTTTTTGCGTCATAATATTTAAAAATCTTAAAGATAGATGGCTTAATAAATGACCACAAAATCTTATTTTTCATAAGATTTGGGCACCTTTCTACCATAATTTGATCAATAGGATGCATAAAATTGTCTATCCATAATTTATTTAATTAGGATTATTTTTTTCTCTCTTTATAATTAACCTATTTAAAGCAGCAATATAAGCCCTTGCAGAGGCTACTAGAGTATCTGTATCAGCACCTCTACCTACAACTGTTTTACCATCCTCATTCAAACGAACGCTCACTTCTGCTTGAGCATCAGTGCCCTGAGTTACAGCATGAACTTGATAAAGCTGAAGGTCAGCATTATGAGGAAAAAGATTTTTAATTGCATTAAATATGGCATCAACTGGGCCAGACCCTTCGGATACGCTTGATATCTCTTTATTATCTATTTCAAGCGATAAATCTGCAATTTGAGGTCCAAAAGTACCAGCTTCAATTTTTAGTGAAATTAATTTTATATGATCTAAACTCGAAGAAAATTCATCATCAATAATTGCTATGATATCATCATCAAATATTTCCTTTTTTTTATCTGCTAAATCTTTAAATCTATAAAATGCATCATTTAATTGATTATCAGCAAGCTCATATCCGAGTTCAAAAGCTTTTTCTTTAAAAGCATGACGACCAGAATGTTTACCCATAACAAGAGTAGATTCACTTAATCCAATACTCTCAGGAGTCATAATTTCATATGTTTCATTATTTTTAAGCATGCCATCCTGATGAATACCAGATTCATGGGCAAAAGCATTCTTTCCAACAATAGCTTTGTTATATTGAACTGGAAATGATGTCACTGATGAAACTAATCTAGACGCCCTTGTGAACAAAGTAGTATCGACTTTAGATTCATAATTTAATATGTCTTTTCTTACTTTCATTGACATAACCAATTCTTCCAGCGCTGCATTACCTGCACGTTCTCCAATTCCATTCATCGTACATTCGATTTGTCTTGCTCCAGCCCTTACTCCAGATAAGGAATTAGCAACAGCCAAACCAAGGTCGTTATGACAGTGAGTTGAAAATGTAACTTTATCAGCTGAGGGTACGTTGTTAATTAATGAGTCAATAATTTCAAAATACTCCTCAGGAGTCGTGTAACCAACAGTATCGGGAATATTTATAGTTGAAGCTCCTGACGAGATAGCTGTCTCGACACATTTATAAAGAAAATCTCTATCAGTTCTAGTTGCATCTTCTGCAGACCACTGAACATCCTCAACTAAATTTCTAGCCCTTGAAACTGATCGATGAATGGCATCAATAACCTGGTCTTCATCCATTTGTAATTTATATTTCATATGGATTGGACTTGTTGCTATAAATGTATGAATACGAGGATTAACTGCATGTTTTACCGCTGCCCCGGCTCTATCGACATCCTTATCTCCAGCTCTAGCTAAGCCGCAAACCTGCACATTTTTGACAACTTTAGAAACCTCCGATACGGACTCAAAGTCACCCTCAGAAGCAATTGGAAAACCAGCCTCAATAATATCAATACCCATTGTATCAAAAATTTCGGCAATTTGAATTTTTTCACTCAACGACATTGATGCTCCAGGGGATTGCTCCCCATCTCTAAGTGTTGTATCAAAAATCTTAATATAATTATTTGTTTTGTTCATTTCTATCTCCAAAAAAATTTATTTTTGGCTTTTTAAAATTATCCCCTAAGACATCCCGCCAAAAGATTAGTCCTAGAGGCTAATAAGCAGAAGAGATAAAAGAACTGAAGACAATAAGATAGCCATAAGCAAGCTTGTGATGCTATATAAAAATAAATTATGCTGACTATCTATATTCATAGATATGCTAATGCCTTATATTTCTGATTGGATCAAGTAAAAATTAGTTTTTATCTTTGTCGACTAATTTATTTTCTCCGAGCCATGACATCATATTTCTTAATTCACCGCCAACTTCCTCAATTTGGTGAGAATTAGATTTTTCTCTCATAGAGTGAAATTCTTTATTGGAGCCACTCTTATTTTCATTCATCCAATCTCTAACAAACTTACCAGATTGAATATTTTCCAATACTTTTTTCATAGCTTTCTTTGACTCTTCTCCTACAACCACTGGTCCTGAGACATATTCTCCATATTCAGCAGTATTTGAAATAGAATAGTTCATATTCTTAATTCCACCTTCATACATAAGATCAACAATAAGTTTCATTTCGTGAAGACACTCAAAATAAGCCATTTCAGGTGCATATCCTGCTTCAACAAGAGTATCAAAACCATTTCTTATTAATTCAACTACACCTCCGCATAAGACAGCTTGCTCACCAAATAAATCCGTCTCGCATTCTTCTTTAAAGCTCGTTTCAATTATCGCAGCCCTTCCACCGCCAATTGCAGAAGCATATGAAAGTCCAAGATCTTTAGCAGTATTGGTCGCATCTTGATGAACGGCAATTAAACATGGTACCCCAGCATTTCTTTCATATTCAGAACGAACAGTATGACCTGGTCCCTTTGGAGCAACCATAAAAATATCTAGGTCCGGTCTAGGATCGATAAGATTAAAATGAATATTTAAACCATGTGCAAATAATAAAGCTGATCCCTTTTTAAGGTTATCCTTGATATCATCATTATAAATGTCTGCCTGAAGCTCATCAGGTGTAAGCATCATCATAACATCAGCCCATTTAGCTGCCTCAGAAACATTCATTACATCAAAACCTGCATTTTGGGCTTTTTCAATAGAGGAGGATCCATCTCTCAATGCTACGCAAATTTCATTAACACCACTATCTTTAAGATTTAAAGCGTGAGCATGACCTTGGCTACCATATCCAATAATCGCAACTTTTTTTGATTGAATTAAATCTAAATCAGCATCTTTGTCATAATAAACTTTCATTTATAATCTCCACATAATAAATTTTAATTCTTAGAACCACGAGCTATTGCAGCTAAACCAGTTCTTGATATATCCTTCAACCCTAAAGGGCGCAAAAGGTCAATAAATGAATTAATTTTATCCATCGCTCCGGTTAATTCAAAAACAAATGATTTATCGGTTGTATCAACAATTTTTGCTCTATAAATTTCTACTAACCTTAAAATTTCCTCTTTACTTTCATTTGTATATAATACTTTTATTAAAGCCATTTCTCGTTCAACTGACGGACCTTCAATTGTTAAGTCTGTGACTTTATGAACAGGAACAAGTCTCTCTAAATGTCGCTTTATTTGGTCAATTGTTTTTGGACTTCCTTTAGAAACAATTGTTATTCTTGATGTGTGTGAATCCTTATCAACTTCAGCCACAGTTAGGCTTTCTATATTATAGCCCCTTCCAGAAAAAAGACCTATTACCCTTGCTAATACTCCTGCTTCATTGTCTACTAATAGCGAAAAAGTATGGGTTTCTTGAATATCCTCTCTAATCGTTATCATATCAATACCTTGCCTTCATCACCAACCTCTATTGATGTTCCTTCATCATTCAAAAGCATTTCATTGTGTCCAGCACCAGATGGTATCATTGGGTAACAATTTTCATCTTTATCAACAACACAATCAAAAATTACAGGTAAATCAGTATCAAGCATTTCTATTATTTTATCATCTAATTCCTTTGGATTCTCTGCACGAATGCCATGAGCGCCATAGGCTTCAGCCAATTTAACAAAGTCGGGTAATGACTCAGTATATGAATGAGAATATCTTCCTTCATGGAGTAGTTCTTGCCACTGTCTAACCATGCCCATATATTGATTATTTAGGATAAATATCTTTACAGGTAATTTATGTTGGACAGCAGTAGATAACTCTTGAATATTCATTAATATTGAAGCTTCACCAGCAATGTCTATAACAGTTGATTTCGGAAAAGCAACTTGAGTACCTATTGCAGCAGGTAATCCATATCCCATTGTTCCTAAGCCCCCTGACGTCATCCATCTATTTGGTTCATTAAAATGATAATGTTGAGCAGCCCACATTTGATGCTGGCCAACTTCAGTACTTATAAAAGTATCCTTATCTTTTGTTAACTCATACAATCTCTGAATAGCATATTGGGGTTTAATCGTTTTATCTGATTTAACGTAATTTAAAGATTTTATATCTCTCCATTTGTTAATTTGATCCCACCACTTTGATGTGTCAGATTTATAACCTCTCGATCTCCATAAAATAAGCATATTTTCAATCACATGGGCACAATCACCAATTACAGAAATATCAACATCAATTGTTTTATTGATGGAAGATGGATCAATATCAACATGTATTTTTTTTGAATTTGGTGAAAAAGCATCCAATCGACCCGTAACCCTATCATCAAACCTAGCACCAATATTAATAATCAGATCACTATCATGCATTGACATGTTAGCCTCATAAGTTCCATGCATGCCAAGCATTCCTAGCCATTGATCATTATTTGCAGGAAAGGCACCTAAGCCCATTAATGTCGATGTAATTGGAAATCCAGTTAAGGTAACCAACTCTTTCAAAAGATGGCTAGCCTCAGGTCCAGAATTAATAACTCCGCCACCTGTATAAAAAACAGGTTTCTTAGCATTAGACATTAAATCTATAGCCTCTTCAATTTCTGAAATTTCTGGCTTTACCTTGGGTTTATAGCTTGAATGCTCAACTTCAGACATTGAACAATATTCTGCATCAGCAAATTGAACATCCTTTGGAATATCAATAAGCACAGGCCCAGGTCTACCGGTTGTAGCCACTAAAAAAGCCAAATGGATAGTTTTTGCCAAATCCTCTGGCCTCCTTACTAACCAGTTATGTTTGGTACATGGTCTAGTTATTCCTACGGTATCACATTCTTGAAAAGCATCTGTTCCAATCAAATGACTTGGAACCTGTCCAGAAATACAAACTAACGGAATAGAGTCCATTAACGCATCAGTAAGTCCTGTAACCGCATTCGTTGCTCCCGGACCAGAGGTAACTAAAACCACTCCAGGTTTTCCTGATGAGCGCGCATAACCTTCAGCTGCGTGAACAGCTCCTTGCTCATGCCGAACTAAAACATGGGCAGGAGCTTTATTACTTTTAAACAGCTCATCATAAAGAGGTAAAACAGCACCGCCTGGATAACCAAAAATATGATCCACGCCCTGCTCATTAAGAGCTTTTACTATAACTTCTGCACCAGTCATTTTACTCATATAAAAATTCCTTTAATTACTTTTTAATCACATAATCTTGCAGAAAATTAATAAATATCACAATAAAGGTCAATATTATTTTATAATTTTTTTATAATTTCCTTAATAATTTTATTTGAATATTGCGTATTTATGCTATTCCACGAAATCATCTGATTATTCATCCACGTTATTTGTCTTTTTGCATAATGATGCGTTTTAAATTTAATTAATTCAGAAGCTCTATCGATAGAGATATCATTATTTAAAAATAATTTAATTTCATTCACCCCTATTGCTTTCATAATCGGAGAAGTTGCTGAATAATTCTTATTTAATAAATCCTTTACTTCTTCAACTACACCATTTTTAAACATATTATCGACCCTCAGATCACAATTTTTATAAATCCAGTCTCTATCAGCATCTATTTTAAAATTTATAGAAAATTGATTGATAATTTTTTTTCTATCCATAAGCCAAAAATCTGAGATCTTTTTTTTAGTACCTTCATATACCTCTAAAGCTCTCATAATTCTCTGCTTATCATTAGGATTAATTCTCTCTGAAGCAGCAGCATCAATTATATTTAATTTCCTGTATAATTTCTCGAGACCATTTCTTTCTAACTCACTCTCAATTTCTGATCTTATTGATTTATCTATTTCGGGGATTGGAGATAATCCGTCAGTGATTGCTTTAAAATAAAACCCAGTTCCACCAACAACAATAGGAACTTTTTTTCTCTCAATAATATCATTAATTATTTTACTAACTTCATTAATCCATTTTCCAACCGACCAACTAATGTCTCCATTTAAAAAACCATAAAAATGATGTTTAATTTTTTCTTTTTCTGTATTCGGCCTTGCAGTTAAAACAGAAAGATCATGATAAAGCTGAATTGAGTCAGCATTTATAATCTCAGCATCAATAGTTTCGGCAATTTTTAGTGCTAACGAAGACTTTCCTGTGGCTGTTGGACCAGATAGTAAAATTATTTTCTCTGTCATTATAATAATCTACTAAATTTTACCCTTAGTTAATAAATAATTTTAATTATTTTGAAACATTATTGGATATATATGCTAATTAAAATAATTAATTTTCTTATAAGAGATAGTCATGAAACTTATTAAATCATTTAAAGCTCTAAGACCATCAAAAGGTAAAGAAAATGACGTAATAGCTCCTCCATATGATGTATTGAACTCTTCAGAAGCTAGAGAAATGGCAAAAAATAAGCCATTTAGTTTTCTTCATGTCTCAAAACCTGAAATAGATTTAGACCCTGAAATTGAATTTAATAATCCAAGTGTTTATGAGAAAGGAAAAGAAAATCTAAAAGAGTTAATTAATAAAAAAATTTTAATTCAAGACGATAAAGAGTGTTTATATGTTTATGAAATATTTTTAAATGGAATATCTCAGACTGGAGTTGGTTGTGTCGCTTCAGTAGAGGCTTATGAAAAAAATTTAATAAAAAAACATGAGTATACCAAACCAGAAAAAGAAGATGATAGGGTAAATAATATTTTTAAATTAAATGCACAGACTGGCCCTGTTCTTTTAGCTTATAAAAATAATAATGAAATTTCTAAATTTTTAAATAAAGTAAAAAATGAAAATCCAACTTACAATGTTATTGCTCACGATAACTCAAATCATAAGATTTGGATTGTAGAAGACAATAGACGAATTAAAGAAATACTTGATGAAATCAATTCTATGGACTCACTTTTTATCGCAGATGGTCATCATCGATCAGCTGCAGCATTAAGAGTAAAAAAAGAATTATCAAAAAAAAACCCTAATCATATTGGTGATGAAAACTATAATTATTTTCTTGCCGTTGCCTTTCCACACTCAGAAATGAATATTCTTGACTATAATAGAATAATAAAAGGATTAAATGGACACACAACTGATACTTTATTATCAAATATAGAAAAAAAATTCTCAGTAAAAAAACATGAAATAGAGTTTAAGCCTAAAAATATAAATACCTTTGGCATGTATTTAGATAATTACTGGTATGAGTTAACAACAAATCAGGAAAATATAAATTCAATTGATCCTGTTGAGTCTCTTGATGTTTCTATACTTCATGACTTAATTATTGAACCTTTACTTGGCATTACAGATGAGAGAACCGATCCTAAAATTGATTTTGTTGGGGGTGCAAGAGGTTTAAAAGAGCTTGAAAATAGAGTTGATAATGATGGCTTTGATATTGCTTTTGCACTTTTTCCTACACCTATAGAGTCTCTGATAAATGTTGCTGATGCAAATAAGGTTATGCCACCTAAATCTACATGGTTTGAACCAAAATTACTTGATGGATTATTATCTCATCTCATAAATTAATAATTTATTCCTGGCTAAAAGATAAAGTAACAAGGGAAACTAACCTTAATTCAGGTCTCCATACCCTTAAGAGAATTCTTTCATCACCTTCTTTTTGACGTTCAGTTAAAAGATTATAAACTTGCTCTGAACTTTGTGCCTTTACAGTAGATTGGAGAGTGATATTTCCAGAAATTCTTTGATGTGTTAAACTAATTATTACACTCCCACTTGTAATTTTTTTAGAAAATGCCTCAGAATCTTCATCAACAGTTATTACTGCAACACCCTTTATAGATTGCGGAATTCGATTTTCTCTACGAAAATTATCTGATAGATCTCCAAGTCCTAACCCTAGTATTTTATCAATATCACCAGAGGTATCTTCATTTACTTTATTTTCATTACCTTCAAGTCTACCAATTTTTACCTTAAGCTCTAATTCTTTACCAAAACGAATTAGTTTTATTTTTACTTTTTTTCCAATATCAGTGTTGGCTACTTTCGTAGTAAGGTCTCTCATATCATTGATATCCTCTTTGTTATAACCAATAATTACATCACCCTCTTCTATTCCAGCTTTATCAGCTGGTCCATCTTTAACTACTTGCTGGACTAATGCTCCTTTTGCTTCATCAAGATCCATATCCTTAGCAAGCTCTTCAGTAACGTTTTGTATCATTACCCCAAGCCAACCTCTTCGTGTTTCACCGTATTTTTTAAGTTGATCAATAACTGGTTTGACTAGATCAGAGGGAATTGAAAATCCTATTCCTACAGATCCTCCAGTCTGTGAATAAATCATTGTATTAACTCCAATAACCTCCCCATCCATATTAAATAGAGGACCACCTGAGTTTCCTTTATTTATAGGCGCATCGGTTTGAATAAATTGATCGTAAGGACCTGACCCAATATTTCTACCTAAAGCAGAAATAATACCTGCAGTTACTGTTCCTCCTAAACCAAAAGGATTTCCAATGGCAACAACCCATTCACCAACTTTAGATTCCTTGCTGTTTCCAAAACTAACATATGGCAAATCTTTTTCCGGATTAATTTTTAACAATGCAAGATCCATACGCGGATCTAATCCAATAACTTCAGCATCATAAGCTTCATCATTACTTAGAGTTATTTTTATTGTTTCAGCATCTTCAACAACATGATTGTTAGTTACAATATAGCCATCCTTAGAGATAATAAAGCCTGAACCAGCAGTTCTTTGGGGAATTCTTTTTTGAGGCTGATTTCTAAAAAATTCTCTAAATCTTTCATCATTAAAAAAATCAAAAGGAGAGCCTTGAGGATTCTGTCGCATTTGACCTGATTGATTTTCTTTCTCTTTTTGCTTTCTTTCAACTGATACATTTACCACAGAAGATGAATATTCTTCAGCAAGAATTGTAAAATCAGGTAAAGATGAATTTACTGATGTATTTAAAAAAACCAAAGCAAAAAAAGATATTATAAAATTTTTTAAAATTAATTTTATCATTTATTAAAACTATTATTCTGAGGCTAAGTCAGGGCATAGAGCATCCCTAAGTCTACTGTTATTGTTTATTAAATTTATTAATTCCTTACTTTCATTACTTAATTTATCAGCTGAATTAGTAACTATTGATGATGAATTAGGATTATTCAAAAATTTAAAAAACTCACTATCGGGAGATAAAACAATTGTAGTTTCGTCATCCAATGAATTCTCATATGACATCATTGATCTATAAAAAGCAAAAAAGTCTTTATCAAGGCCATAAGCTGATGCAAATATTCTATTCCTGCATGCATCTCCGATACCTCTATTGATTTCTGCATCACGGGTTGCTTCTGATAATAAAACCGTAACTGTTTTTTCAGCTTCAGCTCTAATACCCCTAGATATTTCTTGTCCTTTACCTCTAAACTCAGCGGCTTCCTGCTGTCTTTCGGTTTGCATTCTTCTATAAATCGCTTGGCTATTTGCATCTGGCAAGTCAGCTCTTTTAATTTTAACATCAACGATATTTATACCTAAATTAAGAGACTGTTCATTTGCTCTCTCAGTAATTTTTTTCATAAGATCGTCTCTGTTATCCCTTACAACAGTAACAAACTCCTCAGCACCTAGGATAGATCTTAAACTTGAGGAAACGATAGCTTGCAACCTTGAGCGAGCAATTC
>CACBCD010000015.1 GCA_902537725.1 uncultured PS1 clade bacterium | reverse complement strand
ATTTATAAAATAGATTCTTTAAGAAGTTTTAATGATTGAAGTGCCTTATCCCAGTAAATAACATAGCAAGTCCTGCATTGTTGGCCGCTTCGATCACTTCATCATCTCTAATTGATCCACCAGGCTGAATTATAGCGGTAACACCAGCATCGGCGGCTGCTATAAGCCCATCGGCAAATGGAAAAAATGCATCTGACGCAACAACCGAACCAACAGCTAATGGCTCTTCTAAATTTATCATTTTTGCTGCATCATCAGATTTTCGAGCAGCTATTCTCGAAGAATCAAGTCTGTTCATTTGACCAGCGCCAATACCAACAGTTGAACCATTTTTTGCATAAACAATTGCATTTGATTTAACATGCTTAGCAACTTTAAAAGCAAACAATAAGTCATCAAGTTCTTGCTCTGAGGGTTGTCGTTTAGTGACAACTTTTAAATTCTCTTTATCAACTGTAATATTATCCTTTGTTTGTGTTAGAAATCCACCTGCAACAGACTTTATCATTACATCAGATTTTTCTGGATTGGCTAATCCGCCTGTGATTAAAACCCTAAGATTTTTCTTACTAGATAAAATATTTTTTGCTTCATCATTTATGGATGGGGCAATGATTACTTCTGTAAATATTTTTGAAATTTCCTTGGCTGTTTCACTATCTAATTCTTTATTCAGTGCAATAATGCTTCCAAATGCTGATACGGAGTCGCATCTCAAGGCCTTTTTATATGTTGAACTTAAGTTGTCACCTATAGCAACGCCGCATGGATTTGCGTGCTTAATTATAGCAACTGCAGATTTTAAGCTGGGGTCAAACTCTGAAACTAATTCAAATGCTGCGTTAGTATCATTTATGTTGTTATAACTAAGCCCTTTTCCTTGAATTTGATTAGCTGTTATTAACCCACAAACATTTGAACCGTCGTTATAGAATTTTGCTTTTTGATGCGGATTTTCTCCATATCTAAGATTTTGATGTTCAATCCCTCCAATAGATTTATATTTCCCCAATGGTATATCCATCTCATTTGACATCCAATTTGATATAATTGAGTCATATGCTGCTGTTCTCGCAAATGCTTTAAATGCTAATTTTTTAAGAGTCTCTTTTGTTAATGACAGATCATTATTATTCATTTCATTAATAATTTCATCATAATCGTCTGGATCAACAATAACGGCCACACTTTCATGATTCTTAGCCGCGGCCCTTATCATGGCAGGCCCTCCTATATCTATATTTTCAATACAGGTTTTATAGTCAGATTTATTTTTAATGGTATCCTCAAAGGGGTATAAGTTCACAACCAACAAATCAATATTTTCAATTTCTTGCTCACTAATTGTCTTTTGATGGTCTTTATTGCTTCGTACATTTAAAAGTCCACCATGTATTTTTGGATGTAAGGTTTTAACCCTTCCATCTAATATTTCTGGAAAGTTTGTTACAGATGATACATCCTTAATATCAATATTAGCATTTTTAAGTTTAGAAAACGTTCCGCCTGTAGATATAATTTCAATTCCAGCGTCATTAAGGGCGCTTGCAAATTTAACTATTCCTTTTTTATCAGAAACTGAGATGAGCGCTCTCTTTATGGCTGTCATTTATAAACCTCTTAAAGTTTTAATATTCTTTTCATACATATCCGGTCCACCACTAAATGTTGCTGTACCCGCTACTAAAACATTAGCACCTGCTTCAATAACTTTTGGAGCAGTTTCAAAATTAATTCCACCATCGACTTCTAGGTCAATGTTTTTCCCAGATTCATTAATCATTTCTCTTATTTTTTTTATTTTAATAAGTTGATCTTCCATAAAACTTTGTCCACCAAAACCTGGAACTACAGTCATAACTAAAATCAAATCTAGATCCATAATTAGGTCTTCAAGAACATTCTCATTTGTTGATGGATTTAAAGAAAGACCACTTTTGCATCCTAAGTTTTTTATTTTTTTAATTATTTCTTTTGGATTTTTTTCCGCCTCAGGGTGGAAGGTAATTATATCTGATCCAGCATCTGCAAAACTTTCAAGGAGTGGATCTACTGGTTCAATCATTAAATGAACATCAAAAGTTTTTGTGGATGATTTTCTAATATCTTTTATGACTTCAGGACCAATTGTTAAGTTAGGTACAAAATGACCATCCATTACGTCTACATGGATATAGTCTGCACCGGCCTTTGTGATTGCCTCAATTTCTTTTCCCAGACAAGAAAAGTCAGCTGATAAAATAGAAGGAGAAATTTTTATTTCATTGGCCATTAAGACTCATTAACAGAGCTTTTATTTTGAAGCAAGTTCTCAAGTAATTTTCTTAATCCTTGCAATAAAAAAACCGTCATTTCCTCCTTTATAATTTAGACTATTTGGAAAGATTCTAAGCCATTTATTTTGGTTTGATACATTAAGTTTTTTATCAATTTCACTAGTATTTATTTCATCTAATAGTGAATTTTTTTTTCTTTTTATGAAACTTTCTATTTGATTTTCGCCTTCTTCTTTTTCTAGAGAACAAGTACAATATATAAGTGTGCCATCTTCTTTTAATAAATCCCAGGCCGTATCGAGCAAATCAGATTGAAGTTTTGATAGAGAGACGATATCGCTCTCTTTTTTTTGATACATTATTTCAGGATTCTTTCTAAGAGTCCCAGTAGACGAACAAGGAGCATCTAAGATAATCTTTGACCAAGTTTTTTGTGTTGAAAAATTTCTAATATCTGTATTTCTTATAATAGCTTTATAGTTCAGTCTTTTAAGGTTTTGCTCAAGTCTAAACAACCTTTTTTTATTATTATCTATAGATGTAACTTTTGCTCCTAGAGAAATTAACTGCGCAGTTTTTCCACCTGGAGCTGCGCACAAATCAAGCACATCATCATTATTTTGTATTTCTAATAAATTGACAGGTATCTGGGATGAATAATCTTGAATCCACCATTCACCAAGCTCATATCCCTCTAAATTTGTTATTAATCCTGGTGTAAAAAGTCTTACACAATTATTCCCTAATTTTTTTCCATTTAATTTTCTCGCCCAATAATTTGCATTATTTTTTACATAAAGATCTATTGGTGGATTTAAGTTAAGATGCCCTTTGAAAATATCCTTATAATTTTTACTCCAATCTCTCTTCCATCTTTTCAATAACCAATTTGGAACTTTATCACTTTCATTAAGATATTTTTTTGCCTTATCTTTATTTCTTAAAATTTCTCTACTTACACCGTTAACTAGACCTTTCCATTTTTTTCCAGATAATTCTACTGATGTATTAACAACAGCATGATCTGGAGTTTTCAAAAAGAAGCTTTGAGCTACATTAATCCTTAAAATCATTAAAACTTTTAATGGTGTCTTATTTAATGGTTTTGACAAAAATTTAGTTAATAGATAATCAATTGATATTAAATTTCTTAGCGTTGTGGAAATAAGAAGCCTGCAGAATGATTTGTCTTCATTTATAAGATTAGAAAAATGTGAACTTTTTTTTGTCGATTCTTCAAACGCATTATCTAAGGGCTTATTATTCTCAAGAATTTTTACCAGAATTTCTATAGCTTTTTTTCTAGTATAAGCTCCATCATTATTAATATTATTTTTTTGTAAATTATTCATAATCAAGCTTTTATTTTACCCTATTGTTAGGCTATATATATCTTTATGTCCAAAAACTTAGATAAAATTAAAGAAAAGCAAAAAATTAATGCTCGGAAAGCATTGGAAGAGGCAGCTGAAAGAAAAAATAAATCAGCTAGGGTAAAGCTTCCTAAAGAGCTAGATGGGCGAGATGGACCTGAGCCTACTAGATTTAATGATTGGGAGAAAAATGGTATTACAAGTGATTTTTAGATTAAATGTTTGAATTTAAAAATTTCCATTTTTTCAAAAAGACCTGCTTTTTTATAGGGATCATTCTCTGACCATTTACTGGCTTCATCTTTATTTTCGACATCTATAACAATTAAACTTCCTATCATTGTATCATCTTCGGATAAAAATGGACCAGCATATTTTACTACATTAGTTTCAGCGACATACTTTAAATGATCTTCTCTATTTTGCATTCTTGTCTCAATAGCATTTTCTTTGTCTTGGCAAATTAAACAGTAAAGCATTATTTCTCCTTTTTTATAGGCCGTGAGAGAAGATTATCAATTATTTCATCAACTGATCTATTTTTCTCTATTAAATCATTAACTGCATTTGTTATTGGCATTTCAATACCAAGTTTATTTGATAATTTATCTATAGCCTTTGCTGAATACATTCCTTCTGCAACAGAAGATAAATTATTTGTAGCTTCCTCTTTACTTAGTCCTTGTCCCAGCTTTATTCCTAGTGAAAAATTTCGTGAGGTTACAGAGCTGCATGTTAGCAGTAAATCTCCAATTCCAGATAATCCAGATAATGTTTCCTCTTGACCTCCTAATGCAACAGCCAAGCGATTTATTTCGCTGTAACCTCTTGCTATAGTTGCCGCACGAGCGCTGTCACCAAGATTTTGTCCTTCCACAACTCCAGCCGCTATAGCTATAACATTTTTGGTAGCACCACCTATTTGGGCACCTATAACATCTTCGCTTAAATATGGTCTAAATTTTGGAAGGCTTATGCTGTCGGCAATATTTTTTCCAATATTTAGGTCTTTGCTAGCTAAAGTAACAGCAGTTGGTTTATTGTTTACAACGTCAATTGCAAAACTTGGTCCAGATAAAACAGCCAGAGGATTATTAGGTATAATGGCCTCTGCTATTTCGCTCATTAGGCTTAACGTTTCTATCTCTATGCCTTTAGAACATAAAACAATTGGAATTGTTTCATGAAGATTATCTTTTATATCATTAAGAATGGGCCGCATAAATTGAGCAGGAGTAACCATTAACAACAAATCACATTCTAAAACATCACTAAAATCTTTATGAGCAATTATAAGTTCAGATAATTTAATATTAGGTAAATAAAGATCATTCGTATTTGAAGTATTTATACTATTTACCACACTATCTTCTCTAGCCCATAGATTTACTTTACTGCCCTGACGACTTATTACTTCAGCCAAAGCTGTTCCCCAAGCACCTGCTCCAATGACAGAGATTTTTTTGTAATATTTATTATTCTTATTCATTTACTACCTCTTAAATTCTCATCTCTTCAAGTGACCATCTTGCTCTTGCTGGAATGTTCAATTTATCTTTTTGGCCTCTTAGCAATCTTAAACCACCTACCCATGCTATCATTGCTGCATTATCTGTACAAAATTTCATTGGAGGTGCGATGAATTTCATTTCATGCTTATTGGCAAGGACTGTTAAACTATCTCTAATGGCTTTATTTGATGCAACACCTCCGGAAGCTACAAAATATTGAATTTCAGTATTTTCATTTTCTCTCAAAATTTTTCTAATAGCTTTTTCTGATTTTATTTTTATACAATCAATTATTGCATCTTGATATGAAGCTGCTAAATCAGCAAGAGTTCTATCATTAATGGGTTCAATTTTTTTAGCCTCTCTAATTAAAGAAGTTTTTAGCCCAGAAAAAGAAAAATTACACTCATTAGAGTTATGCAAAGGTCTCGGAAAATTATATTTCTTATTATTACCTTTTTTTGCTAAATTTTCTAATGCAGGACCTCCAGGATACCCAATATCTAAAAATTTAGCCGCTTTATCAAAAGCCTCGCCCGCGGCATCATCAATTGTTGTCCCAATTTGGTAGTATTGACCAATACTTTTGACCATAATTAGTTGAGTATGCCCACCTGACACAAGCAACAAAATATAGGGTGGTGAAATATTATTTGTAAGAATAGGGGTGAGGGCATGACCTTCAAGGTGATTAACCCCTATAAGGGGAATATTTAATCCAAGAGCTATCCCTTTTGCGGTTGTCAATCCTACAATTAAGCCCCCTATTAATCCTGGCCCCGATGTTGCTGCAACTCCGTCAATTTCCTCAATTTTTAAACAAGCTTCTTCTAGTGCTTGATCTATTAATGGACTTAAGGTCTCTACATGAGATCTCGATGCTATTTCTGGAACAACTCCACCAAATGGAGAGTGTTCATCTATTTGGCTAAAAACTATATTGGATAAAATTTTACCCCTGTCACTATTGTTAACCTCAACAATAGAAACAGCTGTTTCGTCACAACTGCTTTCAATACCAAGAATTTTAACATTGTCTCTTTTCATAGGTCTCAAATTTTTTATTCTTTATAAATAGGCTATCATAAACTAAAACTTTGGTTTAATGATCTTTTAATATGTTTATGCATGAATGTTAATATTTTGAAGATTTAAAAATTTTAAGTTCAATTATCTTGTATAGAGAATAGTTAGAAAGTAACCACAATGAAAAAAAAATTAATATTAATTTTTATAATTTTTATTTTTCCGCTTTTCGTAAATGCGAAGTTTGCTTCTGTCGATACAAGTCATGCAAAAATTGAATTACTAGTTGAGACCAATGAGATAGTTGCTAACGAAGATTTTGTTATAGGCATTAAATTCGAGATTGAACCTGGTTGGCATATATATTGGAAAAATCCTGGGGATTCTGGGCTCCCTGCTGAGATTAAATGGAAAAATACTGAAACAATAGGATTTAAAAAATTCTTGTGGCCTTCTCCTCAGAAAACTCCGGAGGAACCTCTTATGACTTATGGTTATTATAATGAGGTGGTGCTACCAGCAATTTTTTCTGTTGATAGCGACTATACTAAAAATGGACCTTCTATTTTTGAAATAGATTTTTTAATTTGTGAAAAAATTTGTATACCTGAGAAAGCCGTAATTGATTTTGATTTGAGTAGTTATTCCGATGATGATATTCAGGCTTCACGAGAAATTTTATCATCATGGTATAATGAATTACCTATAAACTTTGACAGAAAATTATTAGTTGAAGCATCTAATAATTATTTTTCAATAGAATGGGAGAATAAAAATAATGATATAACTCAGGCCTACTTTTTTCCTGAAAACAAAGGTTTAATTAAATACTCATCAAAGCAAGATTTTTACAATTTAGAAAATTCTACAAAACTGGTTGTTGAACGCCCAATCAAATATTCTAACAATGCAAAAAATGTAATTGGCGTTTTGGAGGTACAGTTTGCTAATACTAAACAGACATATCAAATCGATCAATCAATTAGCTATGTTGACAAAATAGATATACCAGAGACATCAAATTTGTCTTTTATGGTCGCAATCATTCTCGCTTTCTTTGGGGGAATTATATTAAATATTATGCCATGTGTTTTTCCTGTTATAGCTCTTAAAGTAATGTCTTTTGTAAAAGAGTCATCTGAAAAAAATGCTTGGCGTCATGGTTTAGTATTTGGATTAGGAGTCGAATTAAGCATGCTAGCTCTTTTATCTCTTACTTTCATTTTTAGAAATCTTGGCCAGGCTGTTGGCTGGGGATGGCAATTGCAATCAAGTGTAGTATCGACCCTCTTATCATTATTATTTTTTAGCATAGCTTTTATTTTGTTTTTTAAAGTTGAAATAGGCACCTCTTTTACAAGGTTAGGAAATTTAGGGTCAAAAAGTACGGGATATTTAAATTCCCTATTACTAGGCTGTCTCACAGTAATTGTGGCAACACCTTGTACAGGACCCTTTATGGGAGCTGCTATAGGATGGGGGCTTTCACAACCATTCTATGTGTCTTCATTTATATTTTTATCATTGGGTCTTGGTGTAGCTTTTCCAACAATGTTTTTATCATTAATACCTTCTAGTTTAAATTTATTACCCAAGCCTGGTGCATGGATGGTTAAGGTAGGACAAGTAATGGCAATACCAATGCTTTTAACAGCAATATGGTTAGCTTGGGTTGTGCAAAGACAGTCTGGTTTTATAGGCCTTAGGGATTTATTAATAGCATTATTCTTAATTATTATTTCTCTATCAATCTACAAGCTGAGTCATCTAAGAAGTATTAATAAATTTTTATCATTTTCAGCTGCTATTTTAGGTATTGTTTACGTTATTTTCTCATATGACGCTGAGAGAATATCAACGCCCAAGGAATTAGTAATTGGAGAAAGCTGGCAAACCGCAAAAGTTAATCAATATAGATCTGAAGGTAAAAATGTATTGGTAAACTTCACTGCTGATTGGTGTTTAACATGTAAAGTAAATGAAGCCGTTGTATTTAATTCAAAATTTTTTAAAGAGACGGTATCAAATGGTAATATTATTTATCTCGTAGCTGATTGGACAAATTACGACCCAAAAATAACTGAAGAACTTGAAAAATATAAGCGAGGAGGAGTACCTTTATATTTATATTGGAAAAAGGATAGCAAAAATCCTAGAATTCTTCCTGCTATTCTTTCAAAACAAATTTTTACTGAATATACAAGATAATTCTAGTCATTTAAAATTTGATGGATAAGATAAAATTTTTATAATTATAAATATGTTTAGGGGAAATTATGACTGGACGAGTTGAAGGAAAAATGGCTTTCGTTACCGGTGCAGCACAAGGTATTGGCGAGGCAATAGCGATTATGCTTGCAAAAGAAGGAGCAAAAGTTGTTGTTGCTGATATTAATGAAGAGGGAATTAAAGAAGTATCTGAAAAAATTAATAAAGATTATTCAGGGTCAGCTTATGCCATTTCTTTGGATGTATCGTCCGAAACTCAGTGGCAGAATGCTCTGAAGCAAGCGGAAGACTCAATGGGCGGATTAAATATTTTAATTAATAATGCCGGAATTGGTGGAGGATCTACCGTAGAGGATACCGACTATGAGACATTTCAAAATATTATGAAGATTGATACAGATAGTGTTTTCTTGGGCTGTAAATATGCAATTCCAATTATGAAGAATTATGCTCCTGGATCAATAGTAAATACTTCTTCTATATCTGGATTAATTGCAGGACATAATATGGTTTCATACAACACAGCTAAGGCAGGCGTTTGGATGATGTCTAAATCAGTTGCTCTTCATTGTGCAAGACAGGGTTATCAAATTAGATGTAATTCAATTCATCCTACATTTATTAATACCCCAATTTTAGACGGGTGGTTGTCAGGTGGACGTGGAAATAAACCGCCACTTGAGCGCGATGAACTTTTGCAAAAACTTTCTATGCAAATACCTCTTGGTGTTGTTGGTGATACTGACGATGTTGCTTATGCGGTTCTTTACTTAGCGAGTGATGAGTCTAAATTTGTAACTGGAGCAGAATTAAAAATTGATGGCGGAATAAGCGCAATGTAAAGGAATGCTGATGAAATCAATTATATATATAGTCTTATTTTTAAATATCATATTTTCTTCAATTATTTCTTATGCTGAAGATTTAATATCTGGAATAAACCCTAATGAGTTTAATTATTTAGTTAGACCTCAAGATAGTCTTTACGATCATATTAATAGCAATTGGTTGGATAATACCCCAATACCTGATGACCAGGTTGGTTGGGGTTCATATATGACTTTAAGAGAGGAGTCTTATTCCAATCAAGATATGCTAATAAAAAAAATAATCGAGAGAATTGAAAATAATAATCCATATATTTCTGATGAAGAATTGAAAATTGCTAATTTGTATAAGAGTTTTATTGATAGAGATAAAGTCAATAGACTGGGCTACGATCCAATACTGCCCGAGCTAAAAATAATTTCTGAGATATCAAATGTTATAGATCTTTGGCAATATTTTTCGCGATCTATTAAGACTGGATCATCTTCACCTCTAAGAATATTTATCTATGATGATTTAAAGGATCCTCTTAATTATACAATTTATATTGATCAAGGTGGCCTTGGCCTTCCTGATAGGGATTATTATCTAGAAGATAATTATAAAGAGATTCGAAGTGCTTATATTACTCATATAGAAAATCTACTAAGGCTAGCTTCTATAAAAAATCCAAAACAGAAAGCTTTGAGTGCTTTTGAAATAGAGAATGAATTAGCAAAAGTACAGTTATCAAGATTAGAAATGCGTGATCCTGAAAGGATTTATAATCCATATAAAAAAGATCGATTATATGATTTGGGTGGAAAATACTGGAATGAATGGGTGGAGGAGCTTGGATTAGAAAGTCAAAATAAGTTTATTGTTGAGTCACCAGTTTATATCACTGCGTTGGTTAATCTTATGAATGATATACCCATTGATAAGTGGAAAGATTACTTAATAGTTCGTTTAGTAAAAGGATCCGCAGGATCATTATCAGACGATTTTATCCAAGAATCATTTGAATTTTCAAAGATTTTAACCGGCAGAGAAAAATTACCTGATCTCTGGAAAAGAGCTGTTGGACTTGTAAATGGTATTATGGGGGATGCGCTAGGTAAAATTTATGTTAATGAATTTTTCCCTCCTGAGTATAAAGATAAGATGGAAATCCTTGTTGATAATTTATTAGAGTCATACAGAATTGGAATACAAGAACTAGAATGGATGTCCGATGAGACCAAGAAAAGAGCTCTTGAGAAACTTTCTAAAATGAGAGTAAAAATTGGTTACCCCGAGGTTTGGGATGATTATGAGGGATTAGAAATTAACCCAGACGATTTGTATGGTAATTTAAATAATTCTGCTATTTTTGGTTATAAAAAAGCGTTAGAAAGACTAAATGGTCCAGTTGATAGACGTGAATGGTCTATGTCTCCTCAGACTGTGAACGCTTATTTTAGCCCAACAAAAAATGAAATTGTTTTTCCAGCAGCTTATTTGCAGCCACCAAATTTTAATCCTAAGGCAGATGATGCAGTAAATTATGGCGCTATAGGCGTTACAATTGGGCATGAAATAAGCCATGCATTTGATGATAAGGGCTCTCAGTTTGATGGGGATGGTAATTTAAGAAATTGGTGGACTAAGGAAGATAGAGATAATTTTGATAAAAGAACTGCCTTATTAGCAAATCAATACTCTCAATACGAAGTACTGCCTGGAAGAACATTAAACGGTGAACTTACTCTTGGAGAAAATATTGCCGACCTAGGAGGAGCAAAAGCTGCTTTCAGGGCATATAAAATTTCTTTAAAAGGAGAGCCATCTCCAATTATTGATAATTATACAGGTGAACAAAGATTTTTTATAGGAACAGCCCAATCAGATAGAGTTAAATTTAGAGATGAGATTTATGAGATGAGGGTTGCTACAAGTGTTCATTCACCCTCAAGGTTTAGAGTGGATGGAGTTATAATCAATATGAAAGAATTTCATAAAGCCTTTTCCACTGAAAAAGGTGATAAACTCTATAAATCTGATAATGATATTATATTAATTTGGTAGTGGGTGAACTCTATATTTAGAGTTTGAATTTGTATGTTGAAAACATCCTCGACAAATAGTAAACATTTATAATGAATTCAACATTTCTTCTTATTGACGCTATTTTGGATCTTTATTCCTGGGTAATTATTATTGCAGTTATCTTAAGCTGGCTATCATCATTGAATATCATCAATAACTCAAATCAAATAGTTAGGATGCTCCATGAAACTGCATGGAGATTAACTGATCCAGTTTTCAGAAAAATTAGATCTTTTTTACCTAATTTTGGTGGACTGGATATATCACCCATAATAGCACTTTTAATAATTTATTTTTTAAGATCTCTGCTAAGAGAGTATTGGCCTATGGTGTAACAAGATATGGTAACTTCTATTATAGATGGAAAGGATTATGCTTCTCGTCTTAGAGGGAAATTGAAGAGTGCTATAAATGATTTAAAAGATAAGTACAAGATAACGCCTGGTTTAGCGGTTGTATTGGTTGGTAATGATCCAGCCAGCGAAATATATGTAAGAAACAAAGGTATACAAACAAAAGAAGCTGGAATGAATTCTTTTGAATATCGTTTACCAGAGAGTACTTCTGAAGATGATCTTTTAGCAAAGGTTGAGAAATTAAATTCCGACAAATCTGTTAATGGTATTTTAGTTCAATTTCCTGTCCCAAAACATATGGAGCAGCAAAAAATAATAGAAAGAATATTGCCTTCAAAAGATGTTGATGGTCTTCATCCTGTAAATTCTGGCTATCTAGCAAGTGGCTTGAAAGGCTTAGTTCCTTGTACTCCACAGGGTGCATCTCTATTAATCAAGGATACATTGCCCTCTTTATCTGGTTTGCATGCTGTAATTGTTGGTAGATCAAATTTAGTTGGAAAACCAATTGCACAATTACTTCTTAGAGAAAATTGTACAGTAACAATTTGTCACTCCAGAACAAAAAACTTAAAGGAAGTATGTTTATCAGCAGATATTTTAGTTGCAGCTGTCGGTATACCTGAAATGGTTAAGGGAGATTGGGTTAAAGATGGTGCCGTTGTTATAGATGTTGGTATAAATAGATTGCCAGCGCCTGAAAAAGGAGAAGGTAAAACCAAGTTAGTTGGTGATGTAGATTTTGTTGAAGCTGGAAAAAAATCCTCTGCCATCACACCAGTACCAGGTGGAGTTGGCCCAATGACTATTGCGTGCCTTTTATTAAATACATTGGCAGCAACTTGCTCTCAAAATAATATCGATTTTTCTGACTTTGAACTTTAGTCTTTATTTGAAAGCCTAAGCCTCAGGGCATTAATCTTAATAAAGCCTTCAGCATCAGTTTGATCATAAACACTATCTTCTTCAAAAGTTACGTGTTCAAGAGAATAAAGTGACTGTTTGGAAGATCTACCAACTACGACTGCGCTACCTTTATATATTTTAACTCTTACTTCACCTGAAACATTTTTTTGACTTTCATCAATCAATTTTTGCAGCATTCTTCTCTCCAAGGAGAACCAATAACCATTATAGATTAATTCTGCGTACTTTGGCATTATCTCATCTTTAAGATGACAGGCCTCTCTATCAAGAGTTATCTGCTCGATACCTCTATGAGCTTCAAGTAAAATTGTTCCACCAGGAGTTTCATAAATTCCTCTGGACTTCATCCCGACGCTTCTATTCTCAACGAAATCTAATCTACCAACTCCATTTTCTCCCCCAATTCTATTTAGTTTAGTGAGAATTTCTGCTGGCGATAGTTTTTCTCCATCAATTGAAATTGGATCACCTTCAAGAAAACCTATTTCAATATATGTTGGTTTGTCAGGAGCTTTCTCGGGAGAAATAGTTCTTTGATAAACATCCTCAGGACACTCTATAGATGGATCTTCAAGCAATTTCCCTTCTGAAGATGTGTGCAATAAATTTGCATCAACAGAAAAAGGGGCTTCTCCTCTTTTATCTTTCATAATTATTATTTGATGCTTTTCAGCAAAATCTATTAGTTTTGTCCTTGAGTTTAAATCCCATTCTCTCCAAGGTGCGATAACTTTAATATTTGAATCTAATCCGTAATAAGCTAACTCAAATCTAACCTGATCATTGCCTTTGCCTGTTGCACCATGACAAACAGCATCAGCTCCAACTTCATGTGCAATTTCTATTTGTCTCTTTGCGATTAGGGGCCTGGCTATGGCAGTACCAAGAAGATATTTTCCTTCATACAACGTATTTGCTCTAAACATAGGAAATACATAATTTTTAACAAAATCCTCCCTTAGATCTTCTATAAATATTTCTTTAACTCCATGTGATTTAGCCTTTTCTTTTGCATCATCAAGTTCTGCACCCTGACCAAGATCAGCTGTAAAGGTGACAACCTCGCATTCATATTTCTCTTCAAGCCATTTTAAAATGACTGAAGTATCAAGACCTCCTGAATAGGCCAAAACAACTTTGTTTATTTTTTTGTCCTTACTCATCTTCCACTCTCCGGATTAAACTATAGCCGTCCTATACGCTTACTCTCAATTTTTGCAAGTTCTTTTTTATACTTTTCAGAGGCCCTTATTTTTTTTGTATCACTTTTTAATTGGCCGCATGCAGCAGAAATATCTTCTCCCCTTGGTGTTCTAATAGGACTTGCATAACCGCCTCTATTAATAATATCACCAAATTTTTCTATTTGTTCCCAGTCTGAGCATTCATATGAAGACCCCGGCCAAGAGTTAAATGGTATCAAATTTATTTTTGCTGGTATACCAGAAATTAATTTCACTAGGTCTCTTGCTTCAGCCTCAGAGTCATTAACACCTTTTAACATAACATATTCAAAGGTTATTCTTTTTGAATTTGATAACCCTGGATAATCTCTACATGCCTCGAGTAATTCTTCAATTGGATATTTTTTATTTATGGGAACTATCTCATTCCTAAGATCATTATTTGTAGCATGCAGTGAGATTGCAAGCATTGATCCAATTTCATCACCTGCCATTTTTATTTTAGGAACTATTCCTGATGTTGATAGTGTTATTTTTCTTTTTGAGATAGAGAGGCCAGCATCGTCAGACATAGTAAGAATTCCATCTCTAACACTTTCAAAATTATACAATGGTTCACCCATACCCATCATAACAATATTTGTTATTTGCCTAGGCTCCTTTCCCCATTCACTGAGAGAGTCTTTTGCGATTATTATTTGCGATACAATTTCTTGAGAAGTTAAGTTTCTTACCAATCTTTGCGTACCTGTATGACAGAAAGTACAGTTAAGGGTACAACCAACTTGACTCGAAACACATAATGTTCCTCTCTCATCATCAGGGATAAAAACTGTTTCAACTTCAGAACCATCATTGAATTTCAACAACCACTTTTTTGTTCCATCCTTTGATATTTGTTCATCAGAAATTTGAGGTCTTTCAAGATTATGATATCTTTTTAATTCTTCTCTTAAATCAAGGGAAAGAGTTGTCATTTCATCAATTGAGTTAATACCTTTATTAT
>CACBCD010000014.1 GCA_902537725.1 uncultured PS1 clade bacterium | reverse complement strand
ATACTATCCTGATTTTAAAAAACAATGCGATGAATATTTTCATCTTCCTCATAGAGATGAACCAAGAGGAGAGGGAGGTATCTTTTTTGATCACCTAAATAATAATGATTTTAAAAGAGATTTTGATTTTATTCATGATTTTGGCGAAGATATTTTAAAAACTATATGTTCCATTATTGAAATTAGAAAAGATAAAACTTGGTCACAAGAAGAGAAAGATATTCAATTATATAAAAGAGGTAGGTATGTTGAATTTAATCTTTTGTGGGATAGAGGAACTTTATTTGGGCTAAAAACAGGAGGATCCACAGAAGCAATTTTAATGTCTATGCCTCCTACTGCTAAATGGAAGTAAATTGATACTCTGGATAAAAGTTATACATATTGTTGCTGTGATATCTTGGATGGCAGGCCTCCTATACCTTCCTAGACTTTTTGTTTATCACTCTGAAAATATTAGTAAAAATGATTTATCATTAACATTCAAAGTAATGGAATATAGGTTATACCGATTTATCATGAATCCAGCCATGATGGTTGTTTGGTTGTCCGGTTTCATTCTTTCATATGATAATGGATTTGATTTATGGCTGACTATAAAATTTTTATTAGTATTTTTAATGACAATCTTTCATATTTTTATGAAAAAATGTCTCAACGATTTCGAAAATGATAAAAGTGAATATTCATCAAAATTTTTTCGTATAATTAACGAAATACCAACTATTTTAATGATCTTTATTATTATTTTAGTTGTAATAAAACCATGGTCTTAGTTTTGAATTAATTTTGCTTTTTGAATCGCTTCCCAAATTTTATTTGGAGTTGCTGGCATATCAAAATCTTCAATACCAAATGATTTTAATGCATCCAATACAGAGTGAATAACTGCTGGAGGCGCGGCAATTGCACCCGCTTCTCCGCATCCTTTTACACCAAGACCATGAACAGATGGTGTTGTTTCAGTCTTTACAATCATTGATGGCACATTATCTGCTCTAGGCATAGTATAATCCATATAAGATCCATTAATTAATTGAGCTGTATTTTCCTCGTAAATGCAGTGTTCTAACATAGCTTGTCCAATACCTTGGGCAACACCTCCATGAACTTGACCTTCAACAATCATAGGATTCATTACTATACCAAAATCATCAGCTACTGCATAATTTACAATTTCAGTTTTACCGGTATCAGGATCTATTTCTATTTCACAAATATGAGTTCCTGCTGGGTAAGTTAGGTTTGGTGGATCATAGAAAGATGTCTCTTCAAGACCAGGCTCAAGTTCATGGATAGGGTAGTTTCCTGGTACATAAGCTGCACCTATTACCTCTGCTAATGAAATAAATTTATTAGTATCTTTAATTGAAAATTCTCCGTCTTCGAAAATAATTTGATCCGATGAAGACTCTAATAAATGGGCTGCAATTTTCTTTCCTTTATCGATAATTTTTTCTAGGGACTTCATTAATGCAGGCCCTCCTACAGCGAGAGATCTTGAGCCAACTGTGCCTACACCATAGGGTATTCTACCTGTATCACCATGTACGACATCAATTGATTCAAATGGAATACCAAGAGTATCATGAACAATTTGAGCAAATACTGTTTCATGACCCTGTCCGTGAGAGTGCGATCCAGTAAAAACAGTTATTGATCCTGTTGGATTTACCCTAACAGTAGATGACTCATAATAACCACCTCTTCCACCAGCCTCCAATGTCATTTTCGATGGCGCAACCCCACATGCCTCAATATAGCAAGAAATTCCTATACCTCTAAGCTTACCATTTTTTTCAGATTGAATTTTTCTTTCATTATATTCATCGTAATTAATTGCTTTTAATGCAGAGTTTAAGCACGCATCATAATCTCCAGAGTCATATGTTAAATTTCCAGGTGACGGATAAGGAAATTCATTTGGTTGAATGAAATTCTTTTTTCTTAACTGAATAGAGTCAATACCTGTCTGATTTGCAGCGGCTTCAACCAATCTTTCTGTAACATATGTTGCTTCTGGTCGGCCAGCTCCTCTATAAGCATCAACAGGTACAGTATTTGTAAATACTCCCTTAACATCACAGTAAAGATTTGGTGTCTTGTAAGGTCCGGGTATTAAAGGACCATAGAAAAATGTTGGAATTGCTGGCCCTGATCCAGATAAGTAACCCCCTAAAGCAGCTATAGTTGTGACCCTCATTGCTGTAAAATAACCATCTTTATCAAGAGCTGCTTCAGCTTTTGTAACATGATCTCTTCCATGACGATCACTTATAAATGCTTCACTTCTTTCTGATGTCCATTTAATTGGTCGTGCTAATTTTCCAGCTACCCAAGTAACTATTGCTTCTTCGGCATAGTGGAATGCTTTTGAACCAAAACCACCACCTACATCATGAGAAATAACCCTGACTTTATGTTCTTCAAGACCTAAAACTGTGCATACAAGCATTCTGATGATATGTGGTAATTGAGTAGTAGTGTAGAGAGTGTATTCTTCTTTTCCAGCTTCGTAATTCCCTATATAAGATCTAGGTTCCATAGCATTTGGAACTAAACGACTGTTTGTTAAATCGATTTCGACATGATGCTCTGCTTCTTTAAAAGCTCTTTCAGTTTCTTCTTTATTTCCTAATTCCCATTCAAAACATACATTATTTGGAATATTATCCCATATTTGAGGTGAGTTGCTTTCTATAGCTTTTTTTGGAGATACTACAGCGGGAAGATCCTCATATTCAATATTAATTAATTCGCAGGCATCTTTTGCTTGATTAACTGTTTCAGCGATTACAACTGCAATCATTTCTCCAACAAATCTAATTTTATCTTTTGCAAGAACAGGCCATGGAGGTTCATGCATTGGTGGCGTCCCTGGCTTTGTAGGCGTCTCCCAGCCACAAGGAAGAGAAGCATCAATATCTTTACCAGTATAAATTGCAATTACACCTGGAGAGCTCATGGCGTTATCAATATCGACCGAGATTAAATTTGCGTGAGCAACAGGTGATCTCAAAAAATAAGCATACAATTGATTAGAATGATTTATATCATCAGTATATTTTCCGCGACCTGTTATAAATCTGAAATCTTCTTTTCTTAAAACAGAAGATCCCATACCTTTTTCAGACATTTGTTTTCCTTTCAAAATTAAATATATATATAATTTTTTTTGGTTTAAAGTTTATAATCGTTAATATAGTAAAAATTTATTATTTATAAAATATTTTAAAGAGGGATTCATATGGATTTGGGACTTAATAATAAAATTGTTCTTGTTACTGCGGCTAGTCAAGGTCTCGGAAAAGCATCAGCATTGTCAATTGCAAATGAGGGTGCGACAGTGATTATTTGCTCTAGAAATAAAGATAAAATATCAAAATCCGCTAAAGATATAGAATTGCAAACTGGTTCTAAAATTTCTTTTTTTCAAACTGATTTAAGCAATGAAAAAGACATAAACAAAATGATTGAAAATATTATTAAAAAATACGGTAGAATTGATGTTCTTGTAAATAATACAGGTGGTCCAAAAGCGGGTTTTTTCGATGAGATCAATGATGATGATTGGATTTCTACTTTTGAGTCTACTTTTCTGTCTGCAGTAAGATTAACAAGAGCTGTTTTACCATCTATGAGAAGAAATAAATGGGGAAGAATAATTAATATTAGTTCTGTATCCGCAAAACAACCAATTGATAATCTAATTCTATCAAATGGTGTTAGAATGTCTGTTCATGGCTGGGCAAAAACCCTTTCTAATCAAATTGCATCAGATAATATTTTAATAAATAATGTTTGCCCAGGTTTTACTAGAACTGAAAGGG
Organism: uncultured PS1 clade bacterium; assembly: GCA_902537725.1. Classification (GTDB taxonomy): domain Bacteria; phylum Pseudomonadota; class Alphaproteobacteria; order MED-G09; family MED-G09; genus MED-G09. The sequence continues at coordinate 11,456 of CACBCD010000014.1, read as the reverse complement.
TAGAAGACCTTGTGTCTATGCAGGCAAAGGATTTAAATATATCTGAAGATCAAGTAGTTGAAACAATTTCAAGTAATATTCCAGCGAAAAGGGTTGGTAAGCCTGAGGAATTGGCTGATTTAGTTACTTTTTTGGCTTCTGAAAAATCAAGTTATATTACTGGACAATCAATTGCTGTGGATGGAGGCGTTTCAAGCTTGCCAATTTAAGCGTTGGTAAGACCTAGGCCTAAACCACCATCGACTTCAAGAACTGCACCAGTTGTCCATTCTGCACAAATTAAATACTCTATAGCTTCTGCAATTTCCATAGGAGTTCCTATCCTTCCCAAAGCATGTATCGACGCCATGTCTTCTAATCTTTTTTTTGCAGTTTCATCATCAAATAAACCTGCTCTTTGATTAATTTCTGTAAAGACTCCACCTGGAACAACACAATTTACTCTAATTTTTTTATTACCAAGTTCTGCAGCTAAAACTTTAGTCAAAGTTTCCAGCGCACCTTTTGTTGCTGCGTAAGGTGATGCTCCAGGAAAAGCTCTTCTATTATGAACAGAGCCAATAAATATATTAGAACCCTTAGTTTCAGCTAGATATTTTTTTGCTTTACCTAAGAGCATCATTCCTGAAATAACATTTGTATTAAATATATCTAGAAGTTTCTGTTCCTCTAAATCTTCAATCTGCCCTCTATACATATTACCGGCGTTATTTATAAGTACATCAATTTTATTTCCATGTTGTAATGCGCTATCAATAATTTTTTCTCTATCACTATCCTTAGTTACATCTGCAACAATTGATAAAACATTTGAGCCTAATTCTTTTTGAGCTTTTTTTACTTTTTCTTCTCGTCTACCACATATAGTAATTCTTGCGCCAGCCTTACTGTATTTCTTAGCCATACCAAGACCTAAGCCTGAGCAGCCGCCAGTAATAATAATAGACATATCTCTAATTTTTAACAAATTTATCTCCTGAAAGCCATTCTAAGCTTTTCTTTATAATATCAATCATATAAGGATTTTTTAATGATTCTGAGTCATGACCTAATGCATTATAAACAGTCTTCCCTTTTTTATATTCACAAGTCCAGCCTATAATATGATCCTCTTTAGTTGTATTTGATCTTGCTAAAAGAAATGGTTGAGAATTTTTTTCAATTTTAAGGTTATGATAAACCTCATCATTAGTTTGAAAATTTTTAATATTTTTGCTTAGAGAATGATTTTTTAATGGAGATACTTCAACGTTTTCAATTGGCGGGTGATATGACTTATCCCAGTCCCATTTTCCACCTAAGAGTTTTGACCATCCATCCCAATCATCAAAACATATTGATGATGTATGAAAGGCTAACATTTTTCCACCTTTTTTGATAAAGTCTTCTAATAAACTTCTTGATTCATTAGATAAACTAAATTGCCATTCATCAATATAGGGAATATATTTTTCGTGGTTTAGCATCCTCCATCTAAGTGCGTTAAAGGTAATTAAATCATATTCATTTATATTTTTAATACCTGTTTCAATATCAAGAGTAATTTCTGACTCATAACCAAAATCATTAATAATTTTGGATAAAGTTTTTGATGTTTCATCGAAAGGATGAAAAATTCCTCCAGTAAAAATTAAATTTTTTTTCATTATTCTCTTGGGAGTTGTGCTATAACGCTACTTATTACCCCACCATCAACAACTAAATTATGTCCATTCACATAAGATGCATTTTCTGAATCTAGAAACAAAACTGCATTAGCTATATCATCGGCTTCACCTAATCTTCCAGAAGGCACAGCTCCACTACGTAGCTCTCTAACCTTTGGATCTTCATATATTGGTTTAGACATGCCTGCATCAATGAAACCTGGAGAAATACAATTTACTCTTATTCCAAATTTACCCCATTCTATAGCCATTTGTTGGGTCATAGATATAATGCCAGCTTTTGACGCTGGATATGCTCCAATACCTATACCTGGGTTAACTCCATTAACGGATGACATATTAATTATTGAACCGCTACCCCTTTTAATCATATCATTTATTAAAATTCTTGATGTAATAAAAGAGCCAAGAAGATTTATATTTAGGCTTTTGCTATAATCTTCAACTGAATGCTCCTCTAGAGGACCAAACAATACAATTCCAACATTATTAACTAGCAGATCAGGGATTTCACCAAATTTCTCAAAGGCTTTTTTAATAGACTCTTGATTTGTAACATCTCCGTGTAAAGGAACACTGTTTTCAATACCCTTTGATGCTTCATTTACATTTTCCTCATTTAAATCAAGCATACCTACACGATAATTATTTTGACTAAGTTTTTGACAAATAGCTTTACCTATTCCAGTACCAGCCCCTGTAACAATAGCAGTTTTCATTTTTTTTCTCCGAATATAATTGGGTAAGAAGCCCAATTAGACCTCTCTGTATTTAGGTCTGCTTTTGGTTTATTTTTATCATCAGGGTATCCATTTTCATCAAGTATTTTTTGAACTAATAAAGCAACTATACCATACTGATGATTATTAGGGTCAGTTTTTTCATCCGGAATCACCCCTCCATCCAAATCTCTTCCAAAGCACATATGCAAACCTATACCAAATGTTAATCCCCATAAAAATTGGTTTTTAGAAACAACCCTATCTGGATTAAAAATATTTGAGTCTGAGCCAAAAATTGACTTATCTTGATTTGCTTCATGAAGATCCATAATTATTAAATCATTTTTTTTCATATTGATATTCTTCCCGAGATTAACTGGACATTCTGATCTCCTCCAGGCAACAGGACTTGCGGGGTGGAGCCTCATACTTTCATGAACACACCTTTGAAGAAAAAGAGGATTATTTTTTATTTTTTTCATTTTTTTAAGGCTACCTTCACACCATGTGTATATTTCATGTAAAGCATGGGTCATCGAATTTGCTGTACTATGAGATCCCGCCTGAAGATAAAAAGCAATTTCTCTTTTAATGATCTCATTGCTTAACTCAATTTTATCTTCATTTATTAATAAAATTGTTAGAACATCTCTAGGAAGTTGCTCTTTTTTTATTTCATTATTTTTAAATTTTTGTATTAAAATTTCTCTTCTTTTCTTTGAAGGTATTAGAAATTTTGACTCAAATTTATCCAATGCTTTTTTGACTTCTTGATTTACCTCTTCATGGGACCTTTTTGAGTGAACTAATGTGGCTCCTTGACTAAAAGTTTTAACCAAAGATAGTAAATCCTCTGTTTCTTCTGGAGTTTTTTTAACTCTATCAATACCAGCGAAATCTGCAGTTAAATTAATTGTAATTCTATAGCCAAAATCTAATAAATCTAATTCTCTCTTTTTTAAAAAGGGATTAATTGTTTCATCAAGTGTTTTTGGAAAAAGTTCTTGCTCATAGTACTTAAAAAAATCTCTTTGAAAAACTCTATGTTCAAGTTTTCTTCTTTTTCTGTGTTCTTCCCCATGTAAAGTCAATAAAACTCCATCCATTATAACTTTACCCTCATCGTATAAGGCTTGTTTAAGATTTCTGTTTACTAGAGCTGATTTTATGGTTTTGTAGCTAGATGTTTCAAATTTATTCACTATGGCTTTCCTTAGAGGAAAAGACAATTGGATAATACCCCCAGTTTGGTCTTTTAGTCTTATCATCCATTTTTGGAGCATCATCTGGATCAGGAATTGCATTGCGTGAAATTAATTCTCTGAGAATCATGGTTACTGTCCCATAGTGATGATTATTTGGATCGGTATCCGGTTTAGAATTAACTCCAGCTGCAAGATTTCTTCCAATGCATGAATGCATTCCTAAGCCAAAAGATAGTCCATATAGATTTTGACCACTTGGTGGCTCTCTGTAAGGGTTAAATTTATCAGCATCATCACCAAAAATTTTTTTATCTCTGTTTGAGTTATACAAATCTATAATAACACTATCACCTAAATTTGCTTCATTATCATTTGGAAGTTTAACAGGGCACACAGGTTTTCTTATAGCTACTGGGCTTGAAGGGTGAAGTCTGGTACTTTCCAGAAAACATTTTTGAATAAATATTGGATCATTAATCATTTTATCTTTTTCTTCAGGTTTATTTCTGACCCACTCATGTATTTCATGAAAAACGTGCACTAGTGAATGAATTGATGTTTGAGCTCCGGCAAGAAGGTAAAAGGCAATTTCTCTTTGGAGAACATCATAGGGAAGACTTAAATCATCATCATTTACTAAAAGAACAGTAAGAATATCGTTTGGTAAATTCTCAAAATCCTTTTTTTTGATTAGATTTTTTCTTCTTTCAATTGAGTGTTTAAGGAATTGGTCATCAAATTCTTTGAGAGCGTTTCTCACTTCATCTTTCACTTCTTCATGATCCCTGGTCGAGTGATGAAGTGTTGCTCCTGATGCAAAGATCTTCAATAAAGTAAGTAATTTTTCAGTTTCTTCTTTTGATTTTTTAGGCCTGTCAACTCCAGAAAAATCTGCTGTTAAATTTAATAAAACTCTAAAACCATAATCTACCAAATCCATTCTTCCTGATTTTTTGTATGGCTCTAAAGTTTCATTAATAGTTTTTGGAAATACTTCATTTTCATAATATTTAAAAATATCTCTTGTAAAAATTTTATTTTCTAACTTTCTTCTTTTTTTATGTTCCTCACCATGCAAGCAAACTAATACTTGATCCATAATAACTTCACCGTCATCATAAAGTGATTGCTTAAGGTCTTTAATTCTTAATGCATCGGCAGCATCACTATAATTGGTAAAAATATGCTCAGTCATTATGATTAACTATTTTTAGCAACTTTTTGAGTTAAAATTTTGTCGGAATAGGGAGATAACCTCCAACCTTGTGGAGGAGTAATTTCTGTTTCAGGTTTGGTTCTATCTACTTCTCTACCATTTAGAATAATTGTTGAAATTTTTGATTTATCGCCAAGGACGGTAATATCGTTTAGGGGATTTTCATCAAGTATCAAAATATCAGCAAGCATGTTATTCTCTAATGTACCAACTTGACCTTCCATCTTAAGGGCCTTAGAGGCATTTTTTGTAGCACAAATAATAGATTCTAAATTGCTCATACCTATATCATTAACAAAGACTTCAAGCTCCCTGTAGTGCCATTCTCCATATGGTGTCATTGAAAAACCACTCTCGGTTCCGCATAGCAATGGAACGCCTGCATCATGAATTTTTTTAAATATTTCACAATTATCTACAATTTCTTTTCTAAAAATTTCTTTGTAGTCAGATGATGCACCTATTATTTCACCAAAATCTGCTAGATTTGCTTGAAAGGTAAAAGTTGGGACAATTGGAGTTTTGGTTTCGCAAACTAAATCAATCGCTTCTTCATCCATAAATGTTGCATGAAGTATCATGTCCATTCCAGCTTTTATACTATCTATAACCCCTTTTGCATTTCTTACATGACCTACGACTGGAATACCAAGGTCATGAGCCAAATCACAAACTAATTTAAGCTCATCATATGACCACACAGATATTTCACCAGCCTCCTTTTGATTTGGTATAAGACCTGTTACATGAACTTTAATCCAATCAGCACCATTTTTAATTTGGCGTCTTACTTCTGTAATTATTTCGTCTTTATTTTGTACTATTTGGGCATAGCCCCTAATACCTTCATCAGGAATTAACCTACCAGCGGTTCCACCTACTGATGTTAATAGAGCATTTCCCCCAACTGACATTCTAGGACCTTCGACATACCCAGAATTAATTGCATCTCTTAAATCAATGCCAATTTCATGTAAACTGTCTGGGTCACAAAACCCAGTAACACCTGCCAATAATACTTTTCGTGCATTATGACCTGATATTATTGCTGCTAAAGCCTGTCTTCTGTGAAAAAAAAGCTCATCATTTGAGGTTGGTTCATCAAAGCTGATATGACAATGTGCATCAATAATTCCTGGCATCACAAATTTTTCGGATGCATCAATTTTTTTTATATCTTTCTCTTTAGAGAAGTCTTTTGCACTCTCACCAATAGCAATAATTTTATTATCTTCAATAATTATATTGCCAATATATTCTTTAGAACCGGTCCCATCAATTATAGTTCCATTTTCAATAAGAATTTTTTCTTTCATATTAATACCTCAAAGCCTTATAGTAATAATAATAATTAAAATCAAAAATTAAAATACTAATTCCTACTCAAATTATTATATATAATAATAAAAGGAAATAAATTATGAAATTAAATGCAAAAAATCAATCACTTGGAGTTTTAAGATCACTCCTCCTTTTGGTATTAATTATTTTTGGAGTATGGATTCTTGATGAAAGAGGTCTTTTAGCAGTTGTATTAGAAGGTGATAAAAGCCAAATATCAACAGTCATAGGTTGCTTGTGGATTATTTCTTCAATTTATTGGCTATATTTATCAAAAATTATTTCTGATGAGAGAAATTCCTTTGAAAATATGGAATTTAAAAATAAAAAATTATTGGTTTCTAGATTTTTTAATTCCCTTGAAAAAAATGAAGATAAGGATGTTCTAATTAATGCTTTTGAGTCAGAATTTGAGAAAAAGATTAGCTACGGTGTAGTTGCTTCTGACGTGGCGCTAAAATTAGGATTGTTAGGAACAATTATAGGATTTATTCTTATGCTAAAACCTATTGCCGATTTAAACAGTACAAGTCCAGAGGATTTAAAAATGGCATTATCATCGATGAGTTCAGGAATGGCTGTTGCATTATATACTACCTTAACTGGTCTAATTGTTAGTACTTTACTTAGAATACAATTTCACTTTTCGGCAACATGGATTATTTCCCTTCTGAATGATTTAGCTTTTTATACGGAAAATAATTTTGAGTAAAAAAATTCTTTCAATTGAAATCAGTAATGGAGATGCATTCACTGATTTATTGTTTAATGCATTATTAGGTTTTGCTTTTATGTTCTTCATCTCATTTGCATTGATACAAAAACCGCAAGATGGAGGTAAAATTGATAGCAAAGCAGAATTTATTATTTCAGCTGAGTGGAAAGATGGTAATCCAGAGGATGTTGATTTAATTGTAGAGGATCCGGAAGGAAATATTGTTTATTTTCAAAGTCAACAAGCTGGATTGATGCACCTTGATAGAGATGATAGAGGTGGCCTTGGAGAAAGAATAGTGATTGACGGAGTAGAGAAGTTAAACCTCAGCAATCAAGAAATTGTTACTATAAGGGGTTATATGAAAGGAGAGTATGTTGTTAATTTACTCTACTATAAGTCATATGACAGACCTACGACAGTAAAAGTAAAAGTTGAAAAGATAAATCCTAAATTAGAGTTAATTTATTTTAATGACTTTTTTTTAAAAAAAACCGGTGATGAAATTACAGCCTTAAGATTTACTCTCGACGATAGAGGTAATGTTTTAGATATAAATCAACTGCAAAAACCTCTAATCACTGGCAGGGTAAAATAAAATGAATCAATTTATACTTCTTGGAGTCGCATATGCAGTTTTATTTGCACTATTAGTTAGTACTAATTTTTTTACGAATTTTTCTATTAAAATAAAAATTTTTCTTATTTTTTTAGTTCTTATTTTTTCTATTATCTCATATTCGTCAATAAGAGAGATGCAGGGTATTCCTTACAGGGATAACGATTTTTCAAAAAATGATCAGCTTTATAAAATTTTATGGAGTGGGGTAAATGAACCTAACAAATTTGAAAAAACAAAGGGAGAAATTTTTCTTTTATTAAGGCCTACTGATGCTGAAGGTATAGAGGAGGGTGACCCAAGGCTTTATGCAGTTGAATACAATTCTTTACTTTTAGAAAAAATAATGGAAATTGAAAAAATCACTAAAAAGGGTACACCGGTGGCTGTAAAACTTACAAATTTAAACATTAAGTTAAACGAAAATGAACAACTACCTGATGAATTAAAAGATAAAGATATCTATAATTCTCTATCTGGCGAGATTAATATTGAATTAGAAGAAATACTATCTCCCTCACTTCCAGAAAAGAATTAATTATTTATATTTTTTTCTCTTTCTTTAGTAGCAACATCAATAATGTATGAGTGAACTTCAAAAACATTTTTTTCATTTAATATGTCTGAAAAACCTTTCATTCCATTTTCCTCATATAATCCATTTAAGACTATTTCTTTAAAATTCTCGTGAGTGTAAGAGTCCATATACCTTAAATCTGCTATCGTTTTTCCATGAACACCACTACCATGACAAATCGCACAATAGTTTGCATAGATATCTTCACCAGCCTTTATATCCTCTATACTTGCATTTAAGATTGGCTGCTTAGGTATTGTTAAATCTCTTTCAGGTATTTGTTCTATTTTAGAGCCACCACCTAATTTGAATGTCAAAAGTTTTCCATTGTTACCATATTTTATAGAGGCAAGTTTCCCTCTCCATTCACCAAAATTATCACCAAGAAAATTACTAGAACCTCCGTCACCAGCAAGAATACTTATATATTGCTCACCATCAATCATAAATGTTATAGGAGGAGCCATAATTCCTATATAAGCATTTTTTGACCAAATTAATTTACCGTTCCGAGAGTCATATGCTTCAAAAAAACCAGATGCATTTCCTTGAAAAACAATATTTCCTGCAGTGGTAAGTGGACCACCATTCCAAAATTGTTCATGCTGAATTGACCATTTAGTCTCACCAGTAATTGGATCAAAGGCAATTAATTCACCCGTAATAGGAGGTATGCTCTCTCCATCAGACATATCAGGTACGGTTCCCCATAAATTGAATTCAGTCCCAGTATTAACAGTCTGAGGCTGCATTTTATAAAGACCTGTTTTTGAGAATGACTCTTTAACTTTATGAACAGCAACAATTTCCATAGTTGGTATAAAAACTAAACCTTGCTTGGGGTCATAAGACATAGCTTGCCAACCATGACCTCCGAAAGTACCTGGTAAAATCCATTCAGCTTTTTTATAATAATCTTTATCAGGATTAAGAACTGGTCTGCCTGTTTCTAAATCAACGTGAGAAGCCCAATTTGTTCTGACATAATTATTTGCTCTTAAAAGCTCACCTGTTTCTCTATCTAATACATAAAAAAATCCATTTTTTGGTGCTTGCATAAGAACCTTTCTTTTAGATTCGTCAACCAAAATTTCAGCTAACATTATATCTTGTGTGGCAGTATAATCCCATCTTTCTTCGGGAGTTGTTTGATAAAACCATTTCATTTTTCCGTTATCAGCATCTAAAGCAACAATTGATGAAAGAAATAAATTATCCCCTCCTTCAGGAGAGCGTATCTGCTGATTCCAAGGAGAACCATTTCCTGTACCTATATATACTTGATTGAATTCAGGGTCATAAACTATTGAATTCCAAACAGTTCCACCACCACCCATTGTCCACCATTGACCTGTCCAAGTTTTTGCAGCCATTTCAAGTTCAGGGTGTTCAAATGGAAGTGAGGGATCCCCGGGAACAGTAAAAAAACGCCATTCTAAATTACCATTATCTGTATTATATGCTGAAACATATCCTCTTACACCGCCCATATCGGCACCGCCATTACCAATAAAAACTTTTCCATTAGCAATTCTAGGTGCTCCAGTAATTGTATAGTCTTTCTCTTTATCAATAAGTGTATTGATTTCCCATATAACTTTACCAGTTTTAGAATCTAAGCTTATAAGCCTACCATCAATGGTACCAAAAAAGACTTTTCCTTTCCAAACAGCTACACCTCTGTTTACGACATCGCAACATACTTTTCTTGCCCAACTCCTTGGAACATTTGGATCATAAACCCATAATTCTTTACCTGTTTTTGCATCTACTGCATGAATTACACTCCAAGTACTAGAAACAAACATTATTCCATTATCAACTATTGGAGTTGCTTCTAGTCCTCTTGTTGTGCCCATATCTAGGGACCATTCAAGCTCTAAATCTTTAATTGTTTGGGTATTTATTTGATCAAGAGGTGAGTATCTTTGCTCATAATAATCTCTTCCATGAGCAAGCCAATTATGAGGCTCTTTATCAGCATTAATAATTCTTTGAGTATCTATATCACCTATTAAGCTTAATTTATCTGTCTTTGGTATTGGGATATTCTTCTTTACTTCAGGTTTATTTATTGATGCAGTTTGAATTAAAATAGCAAATGTAAGAATAAAAATTATAACTATGTTTATAAAAACTGCTGTTTTTTTTCCTAAGCTTGGATGACTCATTTTACTCCCAATTACCCCAAAAATTAAATTATGCTAATTTATTTATTTTTTTAAATCTAGCCTATTTTATTAATTTTTTGCTACAAAATATGGATTTTTGAAGTTCTTTTCTTTAAAGCCATATCTAAGTTCTTCCCCATTTAACAAAGTAACATTACCTCCAGCTTTTTTTAAAATTGCATGACCTGCTGCTGTATCCCATTCACATGTCGGTGACATGCGGGGATATATATCTGCTTCCCCAGATGCAATCAAACAAAATTTATAAGAAGATCCAATGTAGTTAATTTTTTCTATATCATAATTTTTTAAATAATTTTCAGTCTCTTTACTTTTATGTGACCTACTAATTGTAGCAATTAATTTTTTTTCTTTTTCAAGGTTAACTTTAATTTGTTTTGCATCATCAATTGATAACTGATTTTTATATTTTGTATTTATTAAATAAGAGTTTTTTTCATCATTAAAAAAAATATTATTTTTTGCTGGGACATTTATGAAACCAATTTGCGTAATTCCATTTTCTACATATGCAATATTAACAGTAAATTCATCATTTTTTTTTATAAATTCTTTTGTTCCATCTAAAGGAAATCTCAAAAAATTTAATTGTTCTTTCGTAGTTTTAAAAAGGAAATAGCTTTGATCTCTTTCGATATCCTTCGCCCTATACATTTCTCTTCCATTTTTACCCTCTACTGATTTTATATAATGTCCTGTAACTAGTGCATCAGCATTAAGGTCCTTTGCAACATTAAATAAATCTTCAAACTTGATTTTTTCATTACACAAAACACATGGTATTGGTGTCTCACCTTTTTCATATGATAATGCAAAGTCTTTTATGACTTTCTCTTTAAAAATTTTTTCATAATCTAAAACATAATGTGGAATTTTTAATGACGATGCCACCTTTTTTGCATCATAAATATCTTGACCAGCACAACAAGATCCTTTCTTTTTTGGAGAAGCGCTATCATCATAAAGTTGAAGTGTTATTCCAATAGTTTCATAGCCAGAAGCTTTTACAAGAGCAGCAGCTACGGAAGAGTCAACGCCACCGGACATTGCCACAATAACTCGTGCTTTATTAGCTTTTTTACTAATGCCTAAATCTACTTTTGGTATCATAAGAATTAAATATAAAAATTATTCAATTAATGCAATTAATTAAGATCTAAAATAATACTTTTAATTATTTAATTTCATTTATTACTTATAGT
>CACBCD010000013.1 GCA_902537725.1 uncultured PS1 clade bacterium | reverse complement strand
ACGGAGTTCACCTAGGTCATAAAGAGATCATTTCAAATGTTATTAAAATAAGTAGATCGAAGAAAATTCCATCAGGTGTCTTAATTTTTGATCCTCACCCTAGAAATTATTTTAATCCAAAATTAGATGATTTTATTTTATCTGATATAAAAACAAGGTCTTACCTTCTTGAAAAAACTAAATTAGATTTTTTGGGTATTCTTAAATTTGATGAGGCTATGTCAAATTTATCACCAAGGGAATTTATTGAAAAAGTTATCAAAGATAGAGTAGGTGTTTCCCATCTAATAGTAGGTTATAATTTTAGGTTTGGTAAAAATAGAGAGGGTGATGTTGAAGTATTATCAAAAATTTGCAGTGAATATAATATCGATCTTACTATTATCGAACAGGTTAAAAATAAGGAATTAATTATCTCATCATCAGAGATAAGAAAAGCTATTGAGGAATTAGACTTTAAAAGAATTAATAAAATAATTGGAAATCATTGGAAAATTATAGGAAAAGTAATTGAAGGTGATAAAAGAGGAAGAGAGATAGGCTTTCCAACCGCAAACATAATGATGGATAATATTATTAAGCCTAATTTTGGTGTTTATGCAGTAAATATTGAATTTAAAAATGATTTGTTTAAAGGAATTGCTAATTTTGGAACAAGACCTACCTTTGATAAGACAAAATCGATACCTATATTAGAAGTGCATTTGTTTGATTTTTCCGATAATTTATATGAAGAGGAAATAATTATATCTTTTGTTGACTTTATAAGAAAAGAAAAGAAATTTGATGGTCTTGAATCTTTAAAATCTCAGATTCGGCTTGATATCAATGTTGCAAAAGATTTATTGGGTTTATAATTTTAAATTGAGCTTTGAATGGTAAAGTTATGTCTTTAGAAAAAGGAAATATACAAGACTATAGGGATACTCTGTTATTACCAAAAACAGACTTACCTATGAGAGCAAATTTACCAGATAAAGAGCCTGAATTTTTAAAGAAATGGTCTAAAGAAAAGTTATTCTCAAAAGTCAGAGAGTCATCAAAGGGCAAAGAAAAATTTATTTTGCATGATGGTCCTCCCTATGCAAACGGAAATTTACATATGGGTACCGCTCTAAATAAAATCTTAAAAGATGTTATTGTTAGATCAAAGCAATTGCAGGGTTATGACGCAGAGTACAGACCCGGTTGGGATTGTCACGGATTGCCAATTGAGTGGAAAGTTGAAGAACTATACAGAGAAACTAACAAAATTAAAGAGGATATCCCAATAAATGATTTTCGTAGTGAGTGTAGAGCTTTTGCAAAAAAATGGATAGATATTCAAAAAAAACAATTTATGAGATTGGGAGTGCTGGGTAATTGGGATAACCCATATACTACAATGGAATTTTCTTCCGAGGCGTCTATTGTCGAGGAATTTCATAAATTTTTAATGAATGGTGATCTATATATGGGTTCAAAACCTGTAATGTGGTCAGTTGTAGAAAAAACAGCATTAGCTGAAGCTGAGGTTGAGTATCTAGAACATGCTTCCCCAACAATTTGGGTGAGTTTCCCAATTTTAAATGGCGCTAAAGATTTAAGCGATGCAAATATTTTAATTTGGACTACAACGCCATGGACTATACCTGCTAATAGGGCTTTGGCATTTTCTTCTAAATTTGAATATGGCTTATACGAGGTATCATCTGTTGAAGAAGGAAGTTTAGCATCGGCTGGTAAAAAAATAATTATTAGTTCAGCCATGAAAGAAAATGTTGAGAACGCAGCTAAAATAAATTTAAATTTTTTAAAATCTATAAAATCTCTTGAGGGTTTGATATGTAGCCATCCTTTCAAAGACAGTGGTTACGATTTCGATGTTCCTTTGCTCGAAGGTGATTTTTTAACTGAGGATGCTGGCACAGGTTTTGTGCATATTGCACCAAGTCATGGTCAAGATGATTATGAACTAGCTGTTAAAAATGGAATTATCCCACCTTTTATCTTAAACGATGAAGGTCATTATCTTGATGATGTTAAAATTTTTGCCGGTAAAAAAGTTTACAATGATGATGGCTCTCTAGGTGATGCAACAGGGGCGGTTATTTCAGAGTTAATAAAATCAAATAATTTGCTAGGAAAGGGAAAGTTAAGACATCAATATCCTCATAGTTGGCGCTCAAAATCACCATTAATTTTTAGAAATACACCTCAATGGTTTATTTCAATGGAGACAAATGACTTAAGAAAAAAATCTCTAAAAGCAATTGATGATGTTCATTGGATACCAGCTAAAGGAAAAAATAGAATTAGGGCTATGGTTGATTCTAGACCTGATTGGGTTGTTTCAAGACAAAGGGCTTGGGGTGTACCTTTATCTATTTTTATTAATAAAAAGACTGGGAAACCTTTAATGGATAAAGATGTTAATAGGAGAATAGCTGAATCATTTAGGGAAAATGGTTCAGATTCATGGTTCAGTGTAGAATCATCCGAATATTTAGGTGATAAATATGACCCTAATGATTGGGAAAAGGTTAATGATATTTTGGATGTTTGGTTTGACTCAGGTTCAACTCACGCATTTGTATTAGAGAATGACGATAATTTGTCTTCACCTGCAAATCTCTATTTAGAAGGATCCGATCAACATCGAGGATGGTTTCAGTCATCCCTTCTTGAGTCATGCGGAACACGCGGTGTAGCGCCTTTTGAGCAAGTTTTAACCCATGGTTTCGTCATGGATAAGGATGGTAGAAAAATGTCAAAATCCATAGGAAATGTAATACTTCCAGATGATTTAATTAATCAATATGGTGCAGATGTTGTAAGATTATGGGTAGTTTCATCAGATTTTACCGAGGATCTAAGAATTGGCCAGGAAATAATGAAGGCTAATGTAGAGTCCTATAGAAAAATTAGAAATACATTTCGATTCCTTTTAGGAAATCTTCATGGATTTAGTTCAAAGGAGATCGTTCGATATGAAGATATGCCCGAGCTAGAAAGATATATTCTTCATAAGCTGAAAGTAATGGATGAGAAAATTAGAGGAGGTTATAATAATTATGATTTAAAAGCTGTCTTTCAAACTCTTCTAAATTTTTCAAATTTAGATCTTTCGTCATTCTATTTTGATATTAGAAAGGACTCTCTTTATTGTGATAGTTTGAATAGTAATTCAAGAAAATCTACCAGAACTGTTTTAGACATATTATTTAATTATCTTGTGCGTTGGTTTTCACCAATTTTGTGTTTTACTTGTGAAGAAGTTATGCAATCTCGTTTTCCTGACCACAGCGAGAGTGTCCATGAGTTGGAATTTCTCTCAGCAGATACCGAGTGGCTAAACAACGAACTATTTGAGAAATGGGAAAAGATACGATCTGTTAGAAGAGTTGTTACTGGGGCTATTGAATTAGAGAGAAAAGAAAAAAGAATTGGATCAAGCTTAGAAGCCTTTCCAAATGTATATATATCAAATAAGGAATACTTAGAAATTTTTAGAAATATAGATTTAGCTGAAATCTTTATCACTTCCCAAGCCAAGTTAACTGAGGGTGAAGGACCAGAAAATGCATTTAGATTATCTGAAAATAATATAGTGTCTGTTTTATGCTCGATTGCAGAGGGAAAGAAGTGCAACAGGTCATGGAAAATATTACCTGAAGTCGGGTCTGACCCTGATTACCCAGATTTAAGCATTCGTGACGCAGATGTAATGAGAGAAATTAGTGGTAAATAAATTAAGAGAATTTAGTTTTCTAATAATATCGATTTTTATTTTTCTTTTAGATTTTTTTAGTAAGTATTTTTTAATTAATTTTTATGATTTAGGGTCAAAAGGAAGAGTTTCTATAACTCCATTTCTTGATTTTATTTTAGTTTTGAATCCAGGAATTAGTTTTGGCCTCTTTTCAAGTGGTGAGGATATTCAACGCTGGATACTATCAATTCTATCTATAATAATTATTTTTTACCTATATTATTGGGCAAGAAACTCTTCTTCAAAGCTTATAAAGTTATCTTTATTTATTATGATTGGTGGAGCTTTGGGTAATCTCTTTGATAGAGTTTTTTATGGTAATGTTATTGATTTTATTTCACTTCATGTTTTTAATTATTACTGGTATGTATTCAATATAGCTGATATTGCTATTGTTCTTGGGGGTTTATTTATTTTAATTGATCTTACTAAAGATTCTTTTAAAAAAAAGTAGCGAGGAAATAATGTTTAATCGATTTTTTGGTTTTGTTTTTATTATTTTAAATATTTCTTTTCTATCTAGTTGTTCAAGTGAGCTTGCAGATGTTTTGGGAACCAATAAACTGCCACCTGACGAATTCACAATTTTAACTAAACCAGCTCTCATTGTTCCTCCAGAGTATAATCTTAGACCTCCTGCTGAAGGAGAGATTCGTCCTGATCCTCAACAACCAAATAGACAATTACAATCAATCTTGTTTGGACAAAATAAAACTGATGAATTTAGTTCATCTGAAATTAATTTATTGACGGGTTCTGATGTAGCTGAGGCTATTCCAAATATTAGAGAGGTTATTGACTCTGAAATGAGGGATGTTGAGGAGGTTAGCCCTAATCTTGAAAGTCAAATACTAAACTCACCATCTGAGACTTTGAGATAATTATTTTTCTTTAGAAGACAAATAATGTTCTGCCTCCAATGCAGCCATGCATCCCATTCCAGCAGCTGTTACAGCTTGTCTGTATTTTTCATCTGTAACATCACCAGCAGCAAAAACTCCTTCAATAGATGTTAAAGTAGAATCAGGCTCGGTAATAATGTACCCATTATTATTAATTTTTAATTTATCTTTGAAGATTGATGATGAAGGACTATGACCAATAGCAATAAAAATTCCATCTACCAACACTTTATCCTCACTATTATTTTTTATATTTTTCAATAAAACGCTATTAACACTTGGAGGGTTGTCTTCGCCAATTATCTCTTTAACCTCTGAGTCCCAAATTGTTGAAATTTTTGGATGATTTAAAAGTTTTTTTTGAAGAATTTTTTCAGCTCTTAATTCATCTCTTCTGTGAACTAACATTACTTCAGAAGCAAAATTTGTCAGAAATAAAGCTTCTTCCACAGCTGTATTTCCTCCACCAACAACCATAACCTTTTTATCTTTGTAGAAAAAACCATCACATGTAGCACATGCAGAAACTCCGTAACCCTTAAATTTATCTTCTGAATCAAGACCAAGCCAACGAGCTTGAGCCCCTGTAGAAATGATAAGTGCATCACATGTATATTTTTTTTCTGAATCTGATGATAAAATAAATGGCCTAACAGATAGATCTACATCTATTATTGTATCAAGAATAATTTTTGTTCCAACCTTCTCAGCTTGCTCTTTCATTTGCTCCATTAACCATGGACCTTGTATAACATCTGAAAACCCAGGATAATTTTCTACATCTGTGGTAATTGTCATTTGTCCACCTGGTTCAATGCCTGTCAATAAAACTGGTTCGAGCATTGCTCTTGATGTATAAATTGCAGCTGTATAACCAGCTGGTCCAGAACCTAAAATCAAAACTTTTGAATGATTAATATTAGACATTTTGTTCCTTTCATAATTGTTAATACTATAAGAGATTCTTTATCTTAAAAACTATATTAACTTAAATTAATTTTACTAAATGATTAGCTATTTCTTTTGTGGCATTGATTTCTTTAAATTGAAATTTATTAATTTCTCCATCAATTTTTTTAATTAAATTTTCACTTTTTAACTTTGAGAGAAATTTATTTATTCTTTTTGATTTGCATTTTATGTCAAAGATATAGGTCGAGAGATTTGCTGTTATTGTTTCGCTAACCATATTTACAGAGTCAGGAGTTACAATAGCTATATCTGAGATTGCTAAAAATGCATAATATGGGTTTTCTCCCTCATTACTATAAAGATAATGAGGATAATTAGCTACAATTTTACTTATTTCCTTTTTTAAATACTCAGGAGTTCTTCTTGAAGTTGATATTAGTGGCGTCCAACCATCGTCAATAGATTTAGAAATGGTTTTTAAGATATAAGAGCATTCATTTTTGTCGAAGTTAAATGCTCTAGTCTTGCCGCCTAATAAGATGGTTAAGAAAGGTTTTGGAAGAATTGAAAATTTTTCACTCCATTTGTCAGCTTCATTTCTCAGTAAATCCTGATTTACTCTACCTGGAGATAATAATGTTGAAAAAGTATTTGGCCCTTTTAAATTGTCATGAAGTGGCGCCCAAACAAAATCAAAATTATTTGTCTTAATTTTAGGATCTTGGAGAAATATCGAAAAAACGTCATTTTTCATACTTGATTTTAAATATTTCATATAAGGAATTGTTTTCCTTCCTGCGCCAATAATATATTTTGGCCAGGGTTTTTCAAAGTTATTTACTTTTTTTGGTATGCCATAAGGAGCTATTAAAGATAAAATTTTACTCGGATTAATTTTTTTTATTTCATAATTAAAATTTAGTTCTTCAGCAAGACCAATGCATTGATTTTCGCATCCAATTAAGCCTGAAGAAATAATCCAGCAGTCTGTATATTTTTTTTCTGTCATTAATTAATTCCTTGTAATAATCTTGCGTGATTATTAGACAATGTATAACATAATTTATATGAAACGAGATAATTTAGATAATATTGATGTAAAAATCTTAAAAACCCTTCAAGAAAATGGAAGGGTTACAAATGTTGAACTTGCAGAAAAAGTCGATTTATCAGCCCCTCCTTGTTTAAGAAGAGTAAGGTCTTTAGAAGATAAAGGTTTCATTAAAGGATATCATGCTGATTTATCAGCAGAAAAGTTAGGCTTTCAAGTTACTGTTTTTGCTATGGTTGGATTACATAATCAAGCTGAGGCAGATTTGAAGGCTTTTGAGGATAGGGTAAACTCTCTGGAATATGTAAGGGAATGCCATATGCTTAATGGTGAAATAGACTTTATCTTAAAATGTGTCGCACCTGATTTATCTGCTTTTCAAATATTTTTAACACAGGAGTTAACTTCTGCTCCAAATGTTGCAAGCGTCAAAACCTCTCTAACTATAAGACAATCTAAGTATTCTCCTGGAATTCCTATTAAAAGTACAAATTAAATATCTATTATTTTTCCAGGATTCATAATATTTTTAGGATCAAATGATTTTTTAATCAATTTAAATAACTCTACATCCTTTTTCATATATTTTTTTAAATCAGCTTTTTTAGTTAATCCAATGCCATGTTCTGCACTAATAGAGCCATTCAGTTCGATGGTAAGATCATTAATTTTTTTTCTAAGTTTTTTATCTTTTTTTATAAATTTATCTCTATCAGATTTTACTGGTTGAGAAATATTAAAGTGAATATTTCCATCACCAATGTGACCAAAAATAACACTTCTAGAACCTGGTATTACCTTTTTTGAAATTTTTTCAGCATTATTGATAAATTTACTTATATCTTTAATTGGAATGGATATGTCATTTTTAATACTTCCTCCCTCTTTTTTTTGAGCCTCAGAAATACTTTCTCTAATATACCACATATCTTTTGCTTGTTTTGATGACTGTGAGATAAAAATATCTTTAGCTAAGTTTTGATGAAGAATTTCGTTAAGTAAGTTTTCAATTTTGTCTTTTTCATTTTTAGATACTTCAATTGAAGAAAATTCAACCAATATTAACCATTTAAATTTTTCTATAGGTATAGATGCTTTATCCATATGCTTATTAACTAATTCAATAGAAAAATTATTCATTAATTCAAAAGCAGTAAGAGGAATAGAGAGATTATTTCTAATATAGTTTAAAATCTCAATTGATTGTTTTGGTGAATCTACCGAAAGTAGAGCGGTATACGTATTCTTTGGTTTAGGGAAAACTTTAAGAGTAGCAGCAGTTATTACTCCAAGAGTACCCTCAGATCCTATAAATAAATCTTTAATAGAGTAACCAGTATTATCTTTAATAAGGGTTTTCAGATTATTAATAATAGATCCATCAGAAAGAACTACTTCAAGACCCATGACTAATTCTCTAGTATTTCCATAATAAAGTACAGCAACACCACCAGCATTTGAAGCAATATTACCTCCCAAACTACAACTTCCTTCTGATGCAAGAGATAGCGGAAAAATAAGGTTATTTTCGTCACATTTTTTCTGAAGATCGGATAGAATTAAACCAGCTTCGACAGTAACCGATTGGTCTGTAGGATTAATTTCCCTTATTTTATTTAATCTTTCTAAACTAATCACTATGTGATTTTTATTGAACGGTATTTGACCTCCTACTAGACCTGTATTTCCACCTTGAGGAATACATGAAATATTTTTTCTATATGCAAATTTTAAAATATTCGATACTTCTTCAGTTGATTTAGGCTTAACTATTGCTCCAGCAACTCCAGTATAAACACCTCTCCATTCTTTAAGGTATTTTTGCATGTCATTTTTATCGGTAATTACATTTTTATTACCAACAATTTTTCTAAATTTATTTATTTCCGAACTAAGCATTTATATACTTTAGCAATTGCAATATTTTAATTAAAGAAAAAGCGTTAATAAATTTAATTAATGTATTATGATGATTAAAATGCTTACTCGAGTACAAAATATCTTTCTTGCTACTAAAAATATAGAAGAAACATCTAGAAAATTTTCTAAATTTTTCAGAGGAAATCCTAATTTTGAGGGTTCGTCTGAAAGTCTTGGTATTTATATAACCGTTTTTGAATTAGATAAAACAAATATTTGCCTGATATCGCCAAAGAACTCTGGTATATGGTATGAACCTCTTGCTAATTTCTTAAAAGAAAAAGGCGAAGGCATTTTTGGATTAAATTTTTCTTCAGATGATATAGATAGTGATTACAACAATTCTAAAATTAATGATTTAAAAGTCAGTAGTAAATTTAATAGCGCTTTCCAAGGAAATACAAATGATACAATAGACTTTAATTTTTTTAACATCGAAAATGAGTCAGTAATTAATTTAAATATTTCAATAAGCAATGAGATAAATTTCCTAAGTAAAAGAGAGAGTATAACTGATGGAATTAGTAAAGTTAATCAATTGGTAATCCAAACAAAATTTCCTGAGATTATTAAAAATATTTTTGAAGATAAACTTAATATTAGATTAGCTCTAGATAAAACATTTAAAGAATGGGCAGGTAGGATGCTTTTTTTTCGATTAGGAGGTGTAACTTTAGAAGTGATTGAAGGAAGAGATTTAAAGCATAATTGTGGATATTTTGGTATTGGTTGGCATACTGATAATTATAATAATTGCTATAAAAGATTAATTGAAAATGGTTTTGGTTTTTCTGAAATAAGAAAGGGAAGAAAAAAAGGTACTTTGGTGTCAACCCTAAAGGAACCAATGTTAAATATACCAACTATTTTGATTGGCCTTGAGGAATAATTTCATGAAAAAAATCTATTTTATTATTTTTTTAAGCTTCTTATCTGCATGTTCCGAAGATAAAAGGGTTGAAAATGACAATGATTTATTGCAAATCACTTTTGCTACTGATTGGAAAGCTCAAGCAGAGCAAGGTGGTTTTTATCAAGCCTTGGCATCAGGAAAATATCTTGAAAAAGGTTTAGATGTAAAAATAATTCAAGGCAGTGCAAATATTAATATTCCAAGATTATTGGCTTCAAGTTCGATAGACTTTGGAATGGGATCAAATAGTTTTATTCCTATGAATATGGTTGCAAACAATATTCCTGGAAAAGCTGTTATGGCTGTATTTCAGAAAGATCCACAAATTATTATGACCCATGGCGATAACAATATAAATAGCATAGATGATATTAAGGATCTTCCTATAATGATTGCGGATGCAAGTATTGGAGGATTTTGGTTGTGGTTAAAATCAAAATATAATTTTAACGATAGTCAAATTAGAAAAAAGACTATTAGTCTTGCACCTTTTTTAAAAGATGTATCCGCCATTCAGCAGGGTTACTTAACTTCTGAGCCATATTTATTTGAACAAATAACAGGACAGCAACCGAAAGTTTTCTTAATGGCTGATTACGGATACCCAAGTTATGGAGCAATGATTTTGGCTTCAAATAAAATGATAATTGAAAATCCTGATATTGTTCAGGATTTTGTTGATGCAAGCATCGATGGTTGGGTTGAATATATATATGGTGATCCATCTCTGGGAAATCAATTGATATTGAGTGAAAATAATGAAATGACTGAAGCAGTTCTTTTTCAAGCTATTAAAAAAATTAGAGAATATAATATGATATCTAATGAAGTTTTGCTTGGAAAAAATATTGGTACAATGTCAGATAAGAAATGGAATGATTTTTTTACTATAATGGCAGAAAATAATGTTTACGATAAAACCCTAAATTGGAAAGAGGCCTATACATTAGATTTTATAAAAGAAGGAAATTAATGTTAAAGTTTAATAAGATTTATAAACAATACGATACACCTATTCTTGGGCCAATAAACTTAGAAATAGAAAAAGATAGTTTTGTCTCTATTTTAGGTTCTTCTGGCGCGGGCAAATCAACCCTTTTAAGGCTAGCGTCAAATTTAATTCAACCTACATCAGGATCTATAGAATACCTGAGTAACAAAAAACCAAATATTGGCTTTGTTTTTCAAGATCCAACCTTACTTCCATGGAGATCAGTAATTGATAACGTACTCCTTCCAGCGGAACTAACATCAAAAAATGCCAAACTTTCAAAAGAAAAGGCATTTTTTTGGTTATCAAAGGTAGGTTTAGAAGGTAAAGAAAATTCTTTACCTAATCAACTTTCTGGTGGTCAAAAAATGAGAGTTTCAATTGCAAGAGCAATGGCTCAAGATTGTTCACTATTGTTAATGGATGAACCTTTTGCAGCACTCGATGAAGTTTCAAGAAATAAACTTGAGGATGATTTATTAGATATTTGGGAGAAAAATAAACTGACTGTATTATTTGTTACTCATTCAGTAACAGAAGCAGTCTATTTGTCTCAGAGAGTTTTAGTTATGTCATCAAGTCCTGGTAAGATTTTAGATGATGTAATTGTAACTGAAAAAAAGTCTAGAGATGATAGTCAAAACCATGAATTCTTTTTAAAAATAAATCACTTAACTAACATCCTTAAAAAGGAGAGTGACGAATGATTAAACGTTTTTTATCCTTTTTGGCTCCTTTTTTTACATTTATCTTACTACTATGCTCTTGGGAATTGTTAGTATCTTTTCAAAACATACCAAAATATATTCTTCCTGCACCAACAGATATTTTTAGTTCCATATTATTAAATTATGAAGATTTATTATTATCAACTTTTATTACATTTAGAATTACTATACTTGCTTTTCTTGTTGCATCCTTTTTAGCTATATTTATAGCAATACTATTTTCTCAATCTAAAATAATTGAATTATCTCTTTATCCGATTGCTGTGATTTTTCAGGTTACTCCAGTAGTTGCAATTGCGCCATTAATTTTAATCTGGGTTGGTTTAGATAATGCTGAATATGCTATTTTAATTTTGGCTATTATCGTTGCATTCTTTCCAGTTTTAGCAAATACAAATTTAGGAATTAGATCGGTTGAAAAAAATCTTAGTGAATTATTTAGTCTATATGAGGCAACCAGATTTAAAAGATTATTTAAACTTCAGTTACCATATGCTTTGCCCTTTATTCTTACGGGTATGAAAACCTCAATTGGCTTAGCTTTAATAGGTGCTGTTGTAGCAGAATTTGTTGCTGGATCAGGAACTTCAACCGGTTTAGCATGGAGAATTATTGAGGCTGGTAATCGTCTTGATGTACCAAAATTATTTGCGGCTTTAATTCTTTTGGTTGTTTTAGGTATTATTCTATTTTTACTAATGTCATTAATAGAAAAACTATTACTTAGACGTTGGGATTTCGATAAAAATTAAATGTGGAGTTTAAAATGAAGGATATTAATAAAAAATCAAGAACAGTAAGCGAAGCATTAGATACAAGATTAACTTGTCGAGCTTTTAAAAGTACTGCAATTAAAAAGGAAGTTATTTTTAATATCCTTGATAAGGCAAGAAGATCACCTTCAGGAGGAAATTTACAACCATGGAGAGTGTGGGTTGTCTCAGGTGACCCGCTTAAAAATTTTAAAGAGGAAATTCAATTAAAAGCTTCAAAAAATCCAAGAGGTGAAGGTACCGAGTATAAGATTTATCCTCCGAACTTAAAAGATCCTTATGAAAAGAGAAGAAAAGAAGTAGGCGAGGGTATGTATAAAGCAATAAATGTATCAAGAGATGATAAAATTGGAAGAATTAAACAGTTTATGAAAAATTTTGAATTTTTTGATGCACCAGTAGCTTTATTTTTTGCAATTGATAGAGAAATGCAAGAGGGACAATGGTCAGACCTTGGTATGTTTATACAATCAATTATGCTTTTAGCTAGAGAAGAAGGTTTGCATACTGCTCCTCAAGAAGCATGGGCGATTTGGTATAAATCTGTAGGAGATTTTTTAAAAATACCAAATGAACTCATGCTCTTTTGTGGAATGGGTATTGGGTATGCTGATCCAGATAACCCTATTAACGAATTTAGAAGTAATAGAGCTGATGTTAACGAATTCTCAGAATTTATAGGTTTTTAAATAATTCTTTTCTCTTTAAATTCTTTAATTTCTTCATTAGTAAAACCTAGTTCTTTTAAAATTTCCTCTGTGTGCTCTCCTAAAATTGGCGGTCTTCTCTCGATAGTATTTTCTGAATTTGATAATTTTACAGGAAGACCCATTACAGGAGATTTACCAGGTATACCGGGATACTCTAGGTCTTGAAAGAAGTTCATAGCCTTAACATGTGGATCATCGAGAGCATCTTGTAAATCATTGACAGGTCCTGCAGGTACGTTTGCATTTGCTAATAAATCTAATGCTTCTTTATTAGTGTACTGTGCTGCCCATTCGCTTGTTTTTTTGCTTAAAATCTCTCCATTTATTCCTCTGTTAATATCAGTGGAAAATTCCTCTTTATCTAACAAATCAT
Source organism: uncultured PS1 clade bacterium (assembly GCA_902537725.1). Lineage (GTDB taxonomy): Bacteria > Pseudomonadota > Alphaproteobacteria > MED-G09 > MED-G09 > MED-G09. Next base: position 6,964 of record CACBCD010000013.1, on the reverse strand, counting down.
TAGCACCCACTAGGTTTGCCCATCGCTTGAATAAAGTATTACCAAGTACTTGGACAACTATCCACCCATCCTTAGTTTCAACCATATCGACTGGACCAGCATAAGGGCTTCTGTTTCCAATTGCTTTTCTATTTTTTTTTGTAATTGATTGTTCTATTAAGTGTGTATTCATAAATGCTAATGAAGTTGCGAAAAGTGCACCTTCTACAACTTGTCCTTTTCCAGTTTGATTCCTTTCGATAATTGCTGCAAGAGTTCCCATTGCAGTCAAAGAGGCTGTACCATAGTCAATATAAGGTGAATATGCTTTGACAGGCTCAGTCTCATCCCCTGTTAAATAAGCCGCACCAGACATTGCCTGACCAACTCCGTCAAATCCAACTCTTTCGGAATATGGTCCTCCTGCTCCAAAGGCTGAAACTGTTGTTAGAATTATACCTGGGTTATATTTAGAAATCGTTTCATAATCTATACCCATCCTTTTGAGAGTTTGAGGAGGAAGATTTGCAATAACTACATCAGCAGATTTTATTAACTTTTCAACAATACTAGAAGAACCTTCTTTAGTGGGATTTAAAGTCATTCCTTTTTTATTTCGGTTCATCTGCATAAACATTGCACCTTCACCACCTTCTTCTTTTAAAGGATGAATAAACCTATCTTCTGATCCATCTAGTCTTTCAATTCGAATTACCTCTGCACCAAGATCTCCTAATAGTGCTCCGCAATATGGACCAGCAATATACCTTCCAAAGTCTAAAACTCTGATATCTTTTAAAATTTTCAATTCAAACCCCTTTTTAAACATTACGAAAAATTAATAATATAGAAATGTATTGGTAAATAACAATAGCGCAATATGTATTTATGAAAATATTTGACTGTATTTGAGTACCTCAGGCTCCCCAAAAAAATATCAAGTACAGTCAAATTAATCACTAACTTTTCTCAAATAATTAGATTATTCTATAAGTGGAGAATGAAATGCATATTTTACTTATTGAAGATGATATTAATGCAGCGAGTTATGTAATTAAAGGCTTAAAAGAAAGTGGTCATGTTGTAGATCATGCTTCTGACGGAGAAGAAGGGATGGAATTATCCCTAACACTAAAATTTGATGTAATAATTATTGATAGAATGTTACCTAAATTAGATGGATTATCATTAATAAAAAAAATAAGAGACCAAAAAATCAATACACCGATTTTAATTTTATCTGCATTAGGTGAGGTAGACGAAAAGGTTTTAGGTTTAAAAGCGGGAGCAGATGATTATTTAGCAAAACCTTTTTCATTTTCTGAGTTATTAGCAAGGATAGAAGTTCTAGTTCGAAGAACAAACCCTGAAATAAAGGAGACTTCAATAAAAGTTGGAAGTCTTATTATGAACCTACTAACACGTCAGGTTCATCGTAATGGAATTGAAATAGAGCTTCAGCCTAGGGAATTTAGGTTGCTTGAATTTTTAATGAGGCGCTCCAATCAAGTTGTCACTAGAACAATGTTATTAGAAGGCGTTTGGGAGTATCATTTTGATCCTCAAACAAATGTAATAGATGTTCACATCTCTAGATTACGTTCTAAAATCGATAAACCATTTGATGGTAAAGAAATGTTATTCACTGAAAGAGGGGCAGGGTATGCTCTAAGAACAGATGATTGATTTATTTCGTTTAACAAGTTTTCGCATAATATTTATCTATATTATTTTACTTGTTCTCTCTATTAGTCTCGTCGCATTTTATTTATATTGGTCAACTTCAAGAGATTTTCAAACGAAAGTTGATAATGAGATAATTCAAGAAAGCATAAGACTAAGTCAAGTTCACAAGAGATATAAAGAGGTTGGTCTTATTAGAGAAATTCAATATCTTTCTAGGACTCCAAATCCCAATTTATATATTTTAAGAGATTCTAATAACAAATTTATCGCAGGTAATTTTTCGGATACAGATTCTCTATGGAATTTAACAAGACTCGAAAAAGGAGGGGTTTTATTTTCGTTTGAAAAGAAGAATGTTGATGGCGATATAATCAGGAAATATTATTTTAGAGGTAAAGAATTCATAGTTAGAAATAAATATAATTTAATTGTAGCTAGAGATGTTAGTTATGAGAATTATCTTAAGGATCGATTTTTTAATACAATTTTAAGCACATCATTATTAATTATTCTTCTAGGATTACTAGGTGGATATGTTTTAAGTAGAAATTTCCTTAACAGAATTTCTGCAATAAATAAAACAAGTCTCGAAATAATGGAAGGAGATCTCTCAATGAGATTACCTACATCATCAAATAACGATGAATTAAATCAGTTATCTCTTAATCTAAATAATATGCTTGATAGGCTAAACAGGCTTATGGTTGGAATGAAGGATGTGAGTGACAATATTGCTCATGATTTAAGAACTCCTTTAAATAAGATAAGAACGAATTTAGAAGTTACCTTAATGTCAAATCCCAATACAGAAAGTTATAGAGAAACTATTAAGGAGGTAATAGATGATGTTGATCAGGTAATTAATACTTTTAATTCTTTGCTTGCAATATCAAGAGTAGATTCTGGCTCTGTATCGCTTAAAAAGGAAAAAATTAATATCAAGAATTTAATAGAAGATATTATTGATCTATGGGAGCCTTTAGCAGAAGAAAAAGGTGTTACCTTAAATAATGAATGTGATGCTGATATGTATCTAGAGGGAAATAAAAATCTTTTATCTCAGGCTATTTCCAATCTCATTGATAATTCTATTAAGTATGGAAACGATAAAAATACAGTAAATATTGGCTCAAAAGATAATAAAGATAACATTGTAATATGGGTATCTGATAAAGGGCCTGGTATTCAGGACTCTGATAAAGAAAAAGTTCTGGATAGATTTACAAGGTTAGATACTAGCAGAAATACATCTGGTACAGGCTTGGGTTTAAGTTTAGTGGCCTCAATGATAAAATTTCATAAAGGTGACTTAGAGTTACTTGATGCAAAACCAAAAGGTCTTATTGTTAAGCTTCAGATACCTTATAGTTAAACCTTATTATAATCCCCCTGAAACAAAAAGACACTGTCCTGTAACCCATCCTGAGGCTGGTGAGGCCATAAAGATGACTGCCGCTCCAATGTCTTCTGGTTTACCCCATCTTTTTAATGGAATATTAATCATTTTTTTTAATTGTTCTTCTCTTTCAGGAGTATCCATTTTCATGGAGTCTATAAAGTTTTCAGTTGGAATTGGACCAGGTGCAACTGCATTTACCCTTATATGAGGAGCAAGCTCATGAGAAAAAGTTGCGGTTAAGCTATTAATTGCTGCCTTGGACGCTCCATAAGGTCCGTTTTTAATATTTGGTCCCATATTTTTTGATGAAGTAGAAGATATATTGATAATTGATCCTCCATTTTCACTCATATATTTAGCAGCCACAACGCACCCTGACCACGCAGCCTTTATATTTAAGTCTAACTGAGCATTAAATTGATCAGGGGATGTTCTTGTTAGATATCTTGGCGTTCCGTCCGGAAGACCTCCAGCATTATTAACCCATATTGATAATTTACCAAACTTATCTATCGTTTTTTTTCCAAGATTTTCCATTGATTCTGTTTCTATAACATTTGTAGGAACAACAAGTGCATTTTTTCCTATTGCTTTAATTTCTTGAGCTACATCATTTAATTGATCTTCGCTACGAGAGGCAACAACTACATCAGCACCTGCTTCAGCGAGAGCTAATGCAATTCCTTTTCCTATTCCTTTACCAGCACCTGTAACAACAGCAACTTCACCCTCTAGGTTAAATAAATTTAAAATAGACATTTTTACTCCCTTTTTTTATTTGATTTTATATTGTGCTTGAAAGACCTTTAGCAGATAATATTTCTATCCAATATCCATCTGGATCTTTAATAAATGCAAGTCCTTTCATATTTCCATCATCTGGTTTTTTTTGAAATTTGACGCCCTTTAACTCAAATCTTAAACATGCCTCATAAACATCTGGTACAGTTATTCCAATATGACCAAATCCTCTTGGGTCAGAGTTACCGTCATGATGTTTAAAATTTTCATCATTTTCTGTACCCCAATTATGAGTAAGTTCTAATACAGCTTTTTGACTTAAAGCATATGCAAATCTATCGTTTTTATTTTCTGGAACAGGATCATCATTTGATCTTAAGTAAGCTAAAAAATATAAGGAAAAATCAAAGTCAGGAAAATCTAATTTTTTTAGTAAAGTCATGCCAAGGATATTTGTATAAAACTCTAATGATTTTTTTGGTTCTTTAATTCTAAGCATAGTTTGATTAAAAATATATTCTTGTGTTTCTTCATCTGGTATTTGTGACATTTCTTCCATAAACATCTCCATATTAATTTTTATACTTCATATGATTAAATCAAATAAAGCAATAAAAAAGGGCCATAAATGGCCCTTTTTGATGAACAATTTAAATTTATTAAAAATTACATTTTGTATTTATATTGTAATGTTACAGTTCTACCTTGTTGAGTTGTAACGTTTTGATCTTGAAGAAGTGCTGCTTCTATCCCTGGAACAGTACGAGTACCAATTCTTCCTGGAGTAGAACCACCGGTGACAATTACAATTTCATCTCCTAGATTTCTTCCAATAAGATTAATTGAATGTTTTCCATCTTCAGAATATATACTTATAGCAGCATCATTAATCCAATAAGAGTCTTGTCTAGGAGAATTTTTGTAGACTCCCCATGCATAATCATCACTGTATCTAGCGTCTGTTGAAAAAGTGTATCTCCATCCATTAAATAAAGAAGAGTCGTAACTCAGGCCCAATGATCCTGCAATTTCAGGACTATACGATCTTTCGCTACCTTTTAAATTCACACCACTAGTATTGAAAAAATCACCAGTATTTACAGCATCTGTCCAAGCAAATTGACCTCTCAGAGTCAAACCTTCGATATCTGTATACCAAAGCATATCAGCTTCAAAACCCTCAGTTTCAACTGCGCCAGCATTGAATGTACTGAATTGAATAATATTAGCATCAAATAATTGAACCTGAAGATCTGTGTATTCGTATTTATAATACGTAGCATTAATTCTCATATTGTTGTCGAATAGATTTGATTTTAAACCAATTTCAAATCCATCAGCTTCTTCTGAGTCGTAGATTAAAGCATCAAAACCCTCAAATGTAGGAGATAAAGGATTAATTGAAGCTGTTGGTAAAGCACTATTATCAATTCCTCCTGACTTGAATGCTTTTTTATAAGCAACGTAAATACTAGTATTATCACTTATATAGTAATTTAGAGCAATCTCGGGTGATAAGTTATCATCTTCAAACTCAAGGCCTTCAATTAGAGGCGGAGCTCCAAATCCAAATGCAGCTGCCGCAGCATGGATATATGGTATTTTAATGTAACCAGATTTTTCTTCTTCAGTGTATCTAGCACCAAATGAAAGCTCTGTTCTTTCATTAATATCAATATACATAGCCAAGAAAGCTGACATTACATCTGTATCAAGATAGTGGTCTTTATTATAATCATACATATTACCTGTAGCAGGGTCAGGACCTACTAATGGTGAAGTCACATCAAAATCCCCGAAAACGGCAAGTACTGGACCAAAAATATTTGGTGTAATTGGAAGATTAAATGCATATTGATGAGCATCAAATCTTTGTTCAATTTCTTGAAGGAATAAACCTGCTTGAAAATTTATGGCTCCATCATAATCACTAGCTAGTCTAAATTCTTGAGAAGTATGTTCATATACGTTTCTGTGAAGTCCGCCATAAACACCTGCACCGTAACTATAATCATCTAATTCGTCGTGATCTAATTCAACTAAACTTGTAATAGACGTCAATGCAAGGCTATCGTTAATATCCCAATTAATTTCAAGAGAAGCCATATCTGTTTCTTGATTTAATCCTGGTTCACCATCATCATAGCCATAAGGAAGACCAGCTCTAAGCCCAGGTTCTAAATTTATCTTAGAAGTATTACCGTTGATAACGCAATCATCCACCCCTTGTCTAGATGTGAAAACAGCCGTAGCACTGGGTACACCAGTAGCCTGGTGAGCAAGAGGGTTACCGATTCCGTCAGCACACCACTCTTCTTGATGCATAGTTCCACCACCATCATTTTCATATTCTGAATACTGATATTTTAGTTTTGCACTTAAATTTTCAGTAGGTGTCCAAAGTAACGTTAATCGAATATTAGTTGACTCTTCTCCAAAAAATGGTTTTGTTCCATTCCCAAAAGGCATAGGGTCATTAGCAAATGAATAATTTTGTTTTAACTCATCTGTTTCACTAGTTCCAAACGCAAGTCTAGCTAGTAAATTTTCTCCGATAGGACCAGAAATAACACCCTCTAAAAATGTTGTTTCATGTTCACTTTCAAAACCCACACCGAGTTCTGCTTCAAATTCTTCTGTTGGATCATTAGTCTTAATAGAAATAACACCAGCAGTTGCGGACTTACCAAAATACAATGATTGTGGACCTTTTAGAACTTCGATTTGCGCCATATCGAGGTAAGCATTGTGAATAAATCTACCTCTATTAACAACAACACCGTCAATGTTGATAGCAACTGATTGGTCAAAAGCAGCCGAAATAGAACTCGAACCTATTCCTCTTAAATATATATTTGATCCATTTCCTGAACCACCAGCATTGATTCTAAAGTTTGGAACCATTTTAGCAGCATCAACTAGATTAGATATATTATACCTATCTAGATCAAGCTCAGACATGACTGATACAGTTACAGGAACATCCTGTAAGCTCTCAGCTTGTTGTCTGGCGGTCACTATTATTTCTTCAATGCCAGAGGCATTATCTGTTTCTTGAGCTATACTTTTAGGTATCTCGTAAAAATTAATTATACTAAACACTAAAAGATAGAAAGTTATTTTACTAAGTTTAATCATCCCCATTACCTCTCTATATTG
>CACBCD010000012.1 GCA_902537725.1 uncultured PS1 clade bacterium | reverse complement strand
TTTATGAATGCGTTGGTTTTCCAAATGTTATCCAAAATTGTATGGAAATAGCAGCACCATTCTCAGAAATTGTACTAATTGGTGTTTGCGATAAGCCTGATACTTTTATGCCTTTCCTTGGAACAATCAAAGAGCTGACTCTCAAGTTTGCAATCGCCTACCTTAAAGATGATTTTCAATTTACAGTTGACATGATGGAACAAGGAAGAATTGATCCATCTAAAATGATTACAAATCAGATAGGTTTCAATGAATTACCTGATACATTCGAGGCATTAAAAACATCGAAAGATCAATGTAAAGTAATGATATGTCCGAACCATTAGATATTGAAAAAGAGCTTGAGGACGGAAGAAAACCTGGTAATCAAACATTTTTCAAAGATGAAAGTAAAAATCTTTTAATTGTTACTAGAGGACACCCTTTTGAAAGGGATAATTTTTTTAGCATGATTGATACTCTTGGATGTGATTGGAGCCATATCGAACATCCAGCAGCACAAAGTTTTTTTAAAAAAGATAATTTAAACAAATTTGATGCAGTTTTATTTTATGATATGCCCGGACTTAATTTTGAGGAAATAAACGATGATTCAAAATTTTTGATAAATCCTCCAAAGGAATTTAAAAATGATTTTTTAGAAAGACTAAATGAAGGTTTGGGTTGTGTTTTTCTTCATCACTCCATAGCTGGTTGGCCTCTTTGGGATGAATACAGTAATATCATTGGTGGAAAATTTTTGTATAAATCTGCAGACATAAGAGGAAAAAAATCCTCAGACTCTGGGTACCGTCATTTTGTTAATTATAAAATTTCTTCAGTTAGCGATCATCCAATTACAAAAGGAATAAATGATTTTCAAATTGAAGATGAGTTATATCTCTTTAATGTTTTCGAGGAAGATATTAATCCTATACTAAAAAGTGATTATAAGTTTATTAGAGATAATTTTTATTCTGCATCAAATGCTTTAAATGGAGAGATGAACTCGAATGAGGGCTGGGAACATTCAGATGGAAGCAATATAGTTGGGTGGACAAAATATTACAAAAAAAGTGCTATAACATACCTACAATTTGGAGATGGCGTTAAATCATACGAAAATAAAAGCGTCAGACTTCTATTAAAAAGATCTATTGATTGGGTAACAAAAGAAACAAAAGAATTAAAAAAATTCAAAAATGATTAAAAAAAATTAAAATCAATATTTATTTTTTAAAATTTTAATTTTTTGATTGAAAGTAAGAGAAAAAAACATTTAAATCCATATCTCAATTTAAAGATTTTACAGAAGGGGACTATAAATGCAATTAGCAAGAGAAGAACTCGAACAAGCCTATCGTCAAATGAAAACAATTAGAGAATTTGAAGATCATCTTCATAGAGAAATAGCCAAAGGTACTATTGGTGGCTTTACTCATTTATACGGTGGTCAAGAGGCAATAGCGGTCGGTGTTTGTGAAAATTTAAGAGATACTGACTATATTACGTCAACCCACAGAGGCCACGGACACTGCATTGCAAAAGGATGTGATGTTAACGGAATGATGAAGGAATTATATGGTCGCGCAGATGGCCTTTGTAAAGGCAAAGGTGGTTCTATGCATGTTGCTGATATGGATGTAGGTATGTTGGGAGCAAATGGTATAGTTGGTGGTGGACCACCACTGGCAACTGGAGCTGCATTAGCTGCTAAGTTAGACGGTAAAGGTGGCGTAGCATTATCTTTTGGTGGAGATGGATCATGTAATCAGGGTCCAGTTTTTGAATCAATGAATATTGCTGCAATTTTAAATCTACCAAGTATTTATGTATATGAAAACAATAGATACTCAGAGCATACTGGTGCTTCATATGTTATTGCCTCAGAAAGTATTGCAAGTCGTGTTGAGGGCTTTGGAATACATACAGTTAAAGCCAATGGTTTTGATTTCTTTGAAGTTCACGAAGTTATGAAAGAATTAATAGCAAAATGTAGAGAAGGTAATGGCCCTTGTGCTGTTGAATTTGAAACAACAAGATTTTATGGACACTTTGAGGGTGATCCTCAAAATTACAGAGGGCCTGATGAAGTTAAAAATGATCGAGAAAATAATGACTGTGTTAAAATTTTCCGTTCAAAAGTTACAGAGGCTGGCTTATTAAGCGATGAAGACTTAGATAAGATTGATAATGAAGTTATTAATTTAATTGAAACCTCTGCTGAAGAAGCAGCTGCTGCACCTGCCCCATCACCAGAAGAAGTTACAACAGACGTTTACGTCTCATACTAAGGAGAAAAAATTATGGCTAAAATGAGTTATAGAGAAGCTTTAACAGAAACACTTCATCAAGAAATGGCTAATGACGAAAATGTAATTGTTATGGGCGAGGATGTTGTTGGTGGAACTGGAAGTGCAGGAGGTCCAGAGGCTATTGGAGGAGTTTTTGGAGTAACTGGAGGTTTATTTGGTAAGTTTGGAGCCGAAAGAGTTATTGATATGCCAATTTCAGAGGCTGGTATAGCTGGTACAGCTGCTGGTGCTGCTTTAGCGGGTAAAAGACCAGTTGCAGAGATTATGTTTTCAGATTTTATTGGTCTTTGTATGGATCAGCTAATGAATCAAGCTGCAAAATTTAGATATATGTTTGGAGGCAAAGCTACATGCCCAATGGTACTCAGGACAACTTATGGTGCGGGTATGCAAGCAGCATCTCAACATAGCCAATCACCGCATCCTATGGTAACGGCTATTCCAGGCTTAAAAGTTGCAATGCCTTCAACTGCAGCAGATGCAAAAGGTTTGCTTACTACTGCTATTAGAGATGATGATCCAGTAATATTTTTTGAACATAAAACTTTATATGGCCTTCAAGGTGATGTACCTGAGGGTGATTATTTAGTTCCTTTCGGAAAAGCAAGGATTGTATCAGAGGGTAATGACTGTACCCTTGTTGCGACTGGTAGAATGGTATCATTCTGTGAAGATGCCGCAAATGCTCTTTCAGCAGATGGTATAACTTGTGATATTATAGATCCTAGAACAACAAGTCCACTTGATGAAGATGCAATTCTGGATAGCGTAGAGAAAACTGGAAGATTAATTGTTGTTGATGAAACTCCGCCTAGGTGCTCTTTTGCTGCAGATGTAGCGGCTTTAGCTGCAAGTGAGGTATTTTCATCACTCAAAGCTCCGATTAAAACTGTTACTGGTCCACATTCACCAGTGCCTTTTGCTAAAGAGCTTGAAACTGCTTTTCTTCCTTCACCAGTTAAGATTAAAACAGTAATTGAGCAAACAGTTAACTTTAGTTAGGAATTCAAAATGAGTAAAAAGATTGAACCTCTTATTATGCCCAAATGGGGTATTGAGATGGACGAGGGTAAATTAACTGAATGGTTAATTGATGAAGGAACAACCTTTACTAAGGGTGACCCTCTAGTTGTGATTGAAACTGATAAAATTTCCAATGAAGTTGAAGCAGAAGTTGATAGTACTCTTCGTAAAAAGGTTGTTGATGCTGATGGAACTTATGCAGTAGGAGCTCTTTTAGGAATCTTTGCAAGTGACGATACAAGTGACGAAGAAATCGATGAGTTTATAAATTCTTACGTTGCCCCTGATACATCTTTTAAACCAGAGAGCGCAAGTTCAACTGACTCAACTACACCAACACCTGCTGTCGAGGCTGATAATAAATCATCTGGAAAAGAATTACCTTCTTCACCTCCTGAGGATGTTAATATTTCACCAAAAGCATGGGAAGTTGCTCTTGAGTTAGATGTTGACGTCTCCTCAGTTACTCCATCAGGAAGAAGAGGAAGAATATCAGTTCAAGATGTTGAACAAGCAGCTGATCCAGCAAAGCTTGCTGCTTATAAAGGGGAAGATTCATCCGATGCAAGTCAATCTGACAATCCTTCAAAATCTATAGAGCACACCTCTATGAGAAAAGTCATTGCTGAAAGGTTGGTTAGCTCAAAAAATACAGCTCCTCATTTTTATCTAAACGTAGACTTAGAAGTTGATACTTTAATGGATAAAAGAGCTTCACTTAATGCAGATAATTCTGAAAAAATTTCAGTGAATGATTTAATCATAAAATGTGTTGCCACAGCTCTAAAAAAACACCCAGAAATTAATATTAATTGGACTGATAGTGCAATTCTACAATTTGAAAATGCTGATATATCTGTTGCAGTTGCGACAGATGCTGGTTTAATTACTCCAATTATAAAAAATGCTGGAAATTTATCAGTACAAGAAATTTCTTCGGAAATGAAAAGATTATCTGATCTTGCTCATAGTAACAAATTAATGCCATCAGATTATCAAGGTGGTACATTCTCAATTTCAAATTTAGGGATGCTCGGAATTAAAGATTTTACAGCTGTAATTAATCCTCCTCAATGTGCAATTCTTGCTGTTGGTGGTTTGCAAACCAAAGTTGACGAAAATGACGGAAAAGCAGTATTTAGTAAAATAATTTCTGTAACTATGTCATGCGACCATAGAGCGATTGACGGTGCTGTTGGAGCTCGTTTCTTACAAACATTGTCAGAGATTGTTAAAGCGGCTGAAGGTATATAATATTTAGATCAAAATTATATTTTATTTTCTTGGTCTTCCCAGTAAGGATCTCTAAGTTCTCTTTTTAAAATTTTTCCTGTAGGAGCCTTTGGAAGAGCATCTATAAATTTTACAGCCCTTGGTTTTTGGTATGAGGCTAAATTTTCTTTTGCTGTATCAATAATATCTTTTTCAGTGGCGTTCATCCCTGGTTTTAAAACCACATAAGCCATGACAGACTCACCCCATTCATCATCAGGTATTCCAAAAACTGCACTTTCAAGAACAGCTTCATGTTTGGAAACAGCTTCCTCTACTTGAACGGAATAAATATTTTCACCGCCTGAAATAATCATATCTTTAGCCCTATCTTTAATAAAGATATATTCTTCTTCATCCCATGTAGCAATATCACCCGTCCACATCCAACCATCTTTAATACACTTTGATGTTAAATCTTTTTGACGAAAATATCCCAACATATTTGCATCAGATTTAACAATAATTTCACCTGGAGTTTTATTATCATTTGGAACAGGTTTACCGTCAGGGTCAACAACCAGAACCGAAGTTACATAACCTGCTCTTCCACAAGATTTTAACCTTTCTGGGTTAATACCTTTAATAGCATTAACATGGTCTTCTTGAGATAAAAACGTCATAGTTGTTCCCTCGGTTTGACCATAACCCTGGATAATTCCTCCAGGTAATTTTTGGAGTACTTCTTCTATTACTCTGGTAGGCATTGGACCACCTCCATATTGGACACATCGCAAACTAGATAAATCATAATTATCAAAACCTTCTACCGCTAACATCCAATTTAGCATTGTAGTTATACCCAGAAATCCTGATACCTTTTCCTCTTGAATTAAGTTTAGAGCAAGTTCGGCATCAAAATTCATCAAAACTATTGGACAACCATGAGAGGTATAATTCATTGCAAGCAAAACAGGTATATGAAACATTTGACCAGTAAGCATATAAACATCGGATGGAACTATCCTCTCTGCTACAGTTTGATTTAACATACCAAAATATGCCGACCTATGCGTATGAAGAGCGCCTTTTGATATACCGGTTGTTCCACCAGTATATAAAATAAAGAAAGGGTCTTCATCTCCAATAATCGATGATGTAATTGGTTCATTGGATGACGCCTTAGCAATTAATTCATCAAAAGAAGAATTACTATCAGAACCATATTCTATCCAATGATCGATAAAATTTATTTTTCTTTGAAGGTCTCTTGTAGTTTCTGAAAATTGCCCTTGTGTAATAATAACTTTAGGTTGGCCATTTTCTATAATTTGCACCAACTCATCTGAACCCAATCTCCAATTTAAAGCATGCGCAACTAAACCCACTCTTCCACATGCGAAAAAAAGTGCTAAAAATTCTATAGTATTTTGTGAAAGTATGGAGACTCTATCTCCTTTTTCTAAACCAAGATCTATAAGACCATTGGCAATTTTTTTTACTTGCTCATCAAGTTCTAGAAAAGTGATCCTTTTTTTTGAAGATTGATCGTAAACAGCCCAAGCATTTGGTCGTAACTTTGCCTGTTTAGCAGTAATCAACCCAATATTAATCATAATTTTTCCCTATCCCTTAAACCAATAATAAGCTAGCTTTTTAATAGCAAACAAACAAAGTTTAATCTATAAATTATAATAATTTATTAAATAAAATTAAAAATTAAAAAAAGTATTAGCTTAAATGAATAAAAAAAATATAAATAATATTGCTAATTTTGCTGTTAAATTTTCTGAAGAAGTAGCTAATAAAGAATGTTTAACTGTTGATGATATCAGTTTAAATTATAATCAATTTTCTGTTCTAGTTACCTCATATGCAAAAAAATTAAAGAAATTAAATTTAAATAAAGGTGATAGAGTTGGTATATTATTATTCAATTCAATCGAATATTTATTATTAATGTATGCATCAATGTATGCGGGCTTTGTTCCGGTAAATATTAATGCAAGATATAAAGCGAAAGAACTAAACTATGTTCTTCATGACAGTAAATGCAAAATTTTATTTACCAGCTCGCAATCAGATGAGGTAACAAATTTTTCAGAAATTATAAGTTCTGTCTATGACTCAAAAGAGGGTCAACCTGAGGAACTAATTGATGTTTATATAATAGGTGGTACTAAAGATAATAGATTTAAAGACTTTAAAGAATTTGAGTCAATCTTTGTAGATGACTCATTGAATGAAGAAGCAACCGGATCAGAAGATGATCCTGCTTTCATAATGTATACATCTGGAACAACATCAAATCCAAAAGGATGCCCATTAAGTCATAAAAATGTTTTGCATGTAGCAAATTCCATGGTTGATAGATGGAAAATGAACGATAAAGATGTTTTTTGGGATCCTCTTCCAATGTTTCATATGTCCTCAATTTTACCTTTTATTGGATGTTCAATATCAAAATCAACTTTTCTTTCTACAATTCACTTTAATCCAGATGAAGCAATTAAGGTTTTAATAGAGAAAGAAGTATCAATAGCTTTTCCAGCATTTCCGGCTGTAATGGTAGCGCTATCAAATCATAATGAATTTACACCTGATAATCTTAGTAAATTGAGAATTATTAACAATGTTGCGCCAATTGAAACACTAAGAACATTCCAAAATAAAGTTCCTCAAGCTTCACAAGTTTCAGCCTATGGTCTAACAGAGGTGGGAGGAGTAACTTCTTTTGGTTCACCTGACGACCCTCTTGAACATAGATTAACAACTTGTGGCAAGCCATGGCCAGAAGTGGAAATAAGAATACTAGATCCTGAAACCAATCAAGTTTTAAGTAATGAAGAAAAAGGTCTTATCGAGATTAGAGGACCACATGTTTTCTCTGGTTACTTAAATGATAAAGAAGCAACAAAAAATGCTTTATCAGATGATGGTTGGTTCTCAACTGGGGATGTTGGATCATTAACAAATGATGGTTATATCCGTTATCATGGAAGAATAAAAGATATGCTTAAAGTTGGTGGAGAAAATGTTGCTGCCTTAGAAATTGAAGCATATTTTGATAGTCATGAAAAAGTTCTAATTAGTCAGGTTATTGGTATTGAGGATGATCATTTAGGAGAAGTACCAGCAGTATTTATTGAAAAAAAACCAGGTGTAAAAATATCTAAAGATGAATTAGTAGATTTTTGCATAGGGCAAATATCTAATTTTAAAATTCCGAGATATATAGTTTTTGTTAATGAATGGCCTATGTCATCAACTAAAGTACAAAAATTTAAATTAAAAGACTTAGATTTAGGTGATAAAGTTTTTGGTAATTAAAAATTTTTACCCAGGTAAAACTCTATATGAAATTATTTTTTGATCTTCAATTTCAACCCAACCAAAAAAAGGTTTTTTAACCCCGTCTTTACCAATTACATCAGCTTGAAAAGATCCAGATATTCCATTTGTTAATACTTTATTTACTTTATGTTTGATCCCTTCAATCTGCATTTCTTTTACTCGCTCAGTCAGGAATTCTTTAACAGCTTTACGTCCATTTAAATTATCTACATAATCACTGCTATGACCATCATGCTCCCAAACTTGTGTATGAATCCATTCAACAGAATCATGCATTGCTTCTACGGCATCGCTTGCATTAGCATTATCAATGTTATCGAAATATATAGTTTGCAAAAGATAGAAAATATAATCTTCATTTACTTTAGGCACTATGAACTCCATCAACTTTAATTATTTGACCATTAATATAACCAGCACATTCATTAGTAAGAATTTCACCAATCAAGCCAATTAAATAATAATATCTAAAAAAATTATTTACATAAATAATATTTTTAAAAAACTTTTGCAGGATGCTTCGATGCTATAATTTCTTGAATTTCAAAAACATTTCCATCTATATCTCTACCATAGGTTGCTTTTACTGACCCAAAATCTTTAGGTGGACAATGGAACTTTACTCCTTTGGATACTAAATCATTATAAACCTCGTCAATATTTGTAACATCAAAACAAATATGAGTATGTCCATGATTATTAACAGGTCTATTTTCCTGCATAGCCCTTGGTTCAGGAGATGAATATTCAAAAAATTCAATCATAACATTTCCACAACTAAGGAAACCTTGTTTTGCAGAGCTACCCTTTAAACCTAAAACTTGATCAATCTCATCAGCACCCTTATACCACTGACTTCTACTATTTATGTCTTTACAATTAAAATTTTCTTTATAAAAATTCATTAAACGTTCAATATTTGGTGTTGATATTGCAGCATGGTGCATTCCATTAATTGGCATTTTTCCCCCTAATTAAAAAATTATAAACAAATTAATTATTGCAAAAAGAAGTGTTTGTTGCAAATATTTATAAATGGAAAGCCTAATGAATAATCTTATATTTCAGCCAGTAATTATAATGTGCTTATTATCCTTTTTTATGATGATATGGATGTATGCAGCCCGTTTACCAGCTGCAAAAAAATTAGAGCAAGATGGTGTTGATGTTCAGAAATTTTCGCATCCATCTTCTATAGGCGGTATATTTCCAAGCAAAGTGGAAAGAGTAGCTGATAACTATAACCATTTGTTTGAGCAGCCAACAATATTTTATGCAATAAGTTTTGTTATTTGGGGACTTGAGCATACAGATATAATACATCTGTATTGTGCATGGTTATACGTAATTATTCGAATAATGCATTCAATTTTTCAGGCAACTCTTAACCTGGTCTGGATAAGATTTTCATTGTTTATTTTAAGCTGGGTTACTTTGGCAACTATGATATTTAGAGAAGCTATTAATTTAGTATAAAATTATAATTTATAAGGAGTAAAAATGTCATCATTATTAGCACACATCAAAATTGTTGATGGACAAGAAAAAAAATTTGAAGAGTTATCCAAGGAGTTATATAAGCAATCGCATGCTAAAGAAGATTGTATAATAAGATATGAATATTATCGAGGAAGAGAGAAGAATTCCTATTACACTCTTTTAGTATATCCTACCTACTTAGATTTTTTACTCAAGCATCAAATAAGTGATCACCATGAAGAAGCAGGGGCTCAATATGACGGAGTTATTGAGAGTATTGATCTTGAATGGCTTGATCCTATTGATGATGCTGCACCTGTTGGTATTACAAAAATGGAGGAAATACCCTCAGATGCCTCTGATTTAGCAAAAGAATACGGTGAAAGCCATGCTGCGGAAGTTCAAGATTGGTGGTTAAAACTTAGAAATGTGTATTAATTATTAATTAAAATATCTGCTTCGGAAATTACAGAAACTTTTTTCTGCCCAACATTTAACTTAAGATGGCAAGTTATAATAATTGAGTCATTTTTAGTTGATATATTTTCAATATAGCCTGATACATTTACTTGATCACCTTCAAATATTGAGTCAGTCATTTTATTATTTAACCTTATAATCTCTGAATTAGGGAAGTTCTGATCTATTGCATTAATTATGTAGGCAATATTTGCTTGTCCTTGATTTATGGTTTTTTCACCCAATTCAATTGATTTAACTGAATTAACATCTAGGTGTATAGGATTGGGATCATCAAGAATTTCAGCCCATAAATTCATATTCTCTTGAATAACAGAAAAACTCCAATTTTTTAGAGTATCACCTATTTTATATTTCATTATTTTTTTCCTAAAGGTAGTATCCAGACGTAATTAATATTCCCAACATTTTTAGAATCAACATCGAATAAAGTTAAAGAGAAATCTAAAATTTTAATTTCACCAAGTTTTTTACTATTTTTTTTAATTAGGGAATTAATTTTCCCCTTTACAGAATATTTACAATCCACTTTTAACTTAGCATTAAAGGTCATATTACATTGCCCTAACATAGGACCATTTTTTTTATCATAATTTAATAAATCGAAAATATCTTGAATTGATGCTCCCGATCCCCTCAGGGTAATGATCATTAAATATATAGGGTGAGCGTGAATAATTCTGTTTATATTCTCACTACTTAATTTATTTCCAGTGGAGTTATTAACTAAAAGATTTGATTTTTTATCGATAAAAAATTCACCACTGGGAAATTCTAAACCATAAAAACTATCCAAAGATAGGTCTTTTGAATTTTTGGTTAAATATTGCCATTTTTCGTAAATTTTTTTTGATTTAATCAAACTTAATTTACCTTCCAATAAAACAAAATGTATAATAAATTAAGATCTATTAATAGGAATAAAATAATTTAAAAGTAGATAAAAATAATGAAGAATGGGGAATCAATCGATAATGTTATAAGCATTGGTAAAATGCAAAATATATCTTGGAGACGACGAAAAGATGCTAGACCTCCTGAAATCATTGAAGCAGCAAAAAAGATATTGGAAGATAAAGGAATAAAGGGCCTATCAATGATGAAAATATCAAAGGCCGCTGGCGTATCTGAAGCAACTTTATATAAATATTTCAATGATAAAAATGATCTTTTAAATCAGGTTTATGTTGATTGGGCGCAACCATTTGTAGAAAAAATGGAAACAGATATTAGGGATATTTCTGATTTACACTCAAGTCTTTTATTTATCGCTATCAGGTATTTAGAAGGTATGAAAACAGCACCAAAATTACACATCATTTGGTTTAAACATCTCAGATGGGATAATTATGTTGGTTCACCAATACATGCGATGAACAGAAGATACTCTAACCTAGTAAAAAGAGTTTTTGAACGAGGCATTAAAAATGGAGAAATTAACAATACTGTAAATTTTGACATTTTTAGGGATCAATTTCTTGGTGGCCTAGAACATGTTGGGCTTAGAAAAGTTCTTACTCATAAGAATATAAATATTGGAAAAGTCTCCTCTGATTTAGTTAGTAATTTACTTTCAGGGGTATCAAAATAAAAAAATGAAAAATTTTTATATTCTATTAATTTTAATTTTTATAATTAATAACAATTTATTTGCAAGTAGTTCACCTAATGAGGAATTAAAAAATGCTGATTTCTTTGCGGGTGCTTCTGATAAAGCTTCTGCAAAAATTTTTAATGATTCTTGTGTAAGTTGTCATAGTGGGGGTGTACCTAGAGCACCACATTCAACCACTTTTTCAGCAATGTCTGCTGACTATATTTTAGAGACTCTTGATGGTGTAATGTCATCTCAAGCTTCGCACTTAAGCAAAGATCAAAAAATAAAGCTCGCAGAATTTATTTCAGGTGGAAGTGTATCCTCAAATATACAGGAACCTGACTTTTGTAAAAAAGAGATTTCAAATACTAAGATAAAATTTGACGCAAAAAATTCATATAACCAATGGGGTTATGATAAGCAAAATACAAGAAGAGCAAAGTCAAATATAAATAGTCAAAATGCGAAAAATATTGAAATTAAGTGGGTATTTGCATTCCCAGGGGCTACAAGATCAAGATCACAACCCTCAGTTTCTGGAAATGTAATTTATATTGGTGGTCAAAATTCAAATCTTTATGCTCTTGATAGAGAGACAGGATGCGTAAGATGGAAATCCAAAACACAAGGAGAAATAAGATCTGCCCCTGTAATAGAAAAAATAAATAATAATTATTTTATTTATGCGGGAGATTATGAAGGAAATGTTTATAAATATGATGCTCTAACAGGCCAGAATATATGGACAAAATCATTGAGATATCATCCAAGAGTTATACTAACTGGGTCTGTAAGAGTATATGATAAGGTTATTTATGTGCCTTTATCTTCAAGAGAATGGGCAGATGGAGCAAATCCAGATTATGAATGTTGTACATTTAGAGGAGGTGTTATGGCACTGGATGCAATCACTGGTGAAGAGTTATGGACAACATACTCAATACCGGTTCCTGCAAAACATCTTGGAGATTATAATGAGTCTGGTAAGAAAATATTAGCTCCATCGGGTGTACCAGTTTGGAACTCACCAACTATTGATGATGAAAGAAACCTTGTTTATGTTGGGACTGGTGAGTCATATACTTCGCCAGCTGCAGATACAAGTGATGCAATACTTGCAATTGATAAATCAAAAGGTGGAATTGTTTGGTCATTTCAAGCTCAAAGTGGTGACGCATGGAATATGGGCTGCTTTATTTCACCTAAATCAGGTTGTCCAAAGGAAGATGGTCCTGATTGGGATTTTGGTGCTTCAACAATCTTAATGAAAACAAGTGAAGGCAGAAATATTCTCTTTGGGGGAAGAAAATCAGGTCACGTGTATGCATTAGATCCAGATCAAAAAGGAAAACTTTTATGGTCAAGAAAGATTGGAAGAGGTGGTTTTGCAGGTGGTGTTCATTGGGGTATGACAGTAGATAATGATAATATCTATGCACCAATTGCAGATAAAAATTACATTAATAAATTTCCTGGACCAGCTACGCCAGGTATTTATTCATTAAATGCAATAAACGGAGATATTAACTGGCGATTTGAGCCAAAAGATAGATGCAATGGATTAAGTTCTTGTGATAGAGGTATTTCGGCAGCCTTAACATCGACAAATGATATTATTGTTGGTGCAGGTATGGATGGATGGCTTTACATACTTGATAGTAAAACAGGTAATCTGCTCTGGGAATTTGATACAAATAAAGATTTTTCAGAATTTTCTAATATCAAAGCATATGGCGGTACCATTGAAGGTTTGGGTCCGGTAATTAGCGGCAACAACTTATACATAAACTCTGGTTACCAATATGGAGGTAACATGCCTGGAAATGTATTAATTAGTTTTGAAATTAAAGATTAACTATAATTTTTTAAATTCTCTGAAGCATTAATTATTGTATCCATATCTGGTAAGTATGCAGCTTCTAAATTTGGTGCCGCTGGTACAGGACAATGCGGTGGTGTTAAAACTTTAGTAGGTGCCTTTAGAGACGAAAATACCTCCTCTGAGACCATACTGGTTATCCAAGATCCAAAAGAACAAACAGGGTTTGACTCATCTAAAACTAGAAGTCGTCCTGTCTTCTCGACACTATCATAGACCATCTCATCGTCAAAAGGAGATAATGACCTAGGATCTATGATCTCTGCCGATATACCCTTTTCCTCCAAACTTTTAATACAGTTTTGAACTACTCCTACCATCTGACCGATAGCAACAATCGAAATATCATCACCCTCTTTTAAAATCTTTCCTTTTCCTAATGGAACCTCATAAGACTCGTCAGGAACCTCACCTTCGATACCTAATAAAGCCTTATGTTCACAGAAAATAACTGGATCATTATCCCTTATTGAAGAAATTAATAAACCTTTAGCATCATAAGGGTTTGAGGGAGTTACAACCTTTAAACCCGGTATATTAGCAAAAATTGAATAAGGTGATTGAGAATGTTGAGGACCACAACCAATTCCAGCTCCTATCATAGTTCTTATAACTAATGGGGTGGCTCCTTGATCTCCATACATAAATCGAAATTTTGCAGCTTGATTATAAATTTGATCAAAACAAACACCGAAGAAATCCGAAAACATCAACTCAGCTATTGGCCTAAGACCTGAGAGAGCAGCACCAGCAGCTGCACCCATAATTGCTGTTTCACTTATTGGAGTATCAATAACTCTTTTAGCTCCAAACTCATCCCAAAGACCCTGAGTTAATCCCATTGGTCCACCGGCTGCTTCACCATCAAAATCTTCACAACCTCTTCCGCCAGAAATATCTTCACCAATTACAAAAACTTTTTCATCACGTTTCATTTCAAGGATCATTGCCTCAATGATGGCTTCTCTATAAGTTTTTAAAGTCATTAATAGCTCCCTTTTTCATAAACATTAGTAGTTAGTTCCTTAACATTTGGGAGAGGACTATTTTTTGCTTTCTCAACTGCATTCGTAACTTGAGACAATAAATCATCATCAATCAAATCCAACTCACTGCTTTCAATTAACCCTGCTTCCTCAACTTTTTGTCTAAAAATAATTAAAGGGTCATTATTCTTTCTAATACTTTCAAGCTCCTTTTTTGTTCTATAGTGTTGAGGGTCACCTTCAAAATGGCCATACCATCTCTTTGCATAACATTCGATAGCACTTGGTCCATCACCTTTTCTAGCTCTTTGAACTGCCTCAGCAGCAGCCTCTTGAACCGAAAAGAAATCTGATCCATCTAATTTATATGAAGGCATTCCAAAACCTTCTGCTCGTCCAGCAATATCTCCACCTCCACAATGATAATCAACGCCAGTAAATTCGGCATAACCATTATTTTCAAAAACAAATAAAACCGGTAATTTTAAAACACTGGCTAAATTCATAGCTTCAAAAACAGCACCTTGATTAGAAGCGCCATCGCCAATAAATGCAGCTGATACTAAATTTTCACCCATTACTCTTTGTCTTAAAGCTGCCCCAACAGCAATAGGAGCATTTGCTCCAACAATGGCATTTGCTCCAAGCATTCCTACTGATAGATCTGCAATATGCATAGAACCACCTTTACCTTCACATAATCCATCAGCCCTACAAAAAATTTCCATAGTCATTCTTTCAAGGTTAGAGTTCTTAGCCAAGCAATGGCCATGACCTCTATGAGTACTTGCAATAGTATCATCATCATTTAGCTCAACACATATTCCTGATGCAATAGCCTCTTGACCAATATAAAGGTGAATGAATGCTGGAACAGTTCCTTTAGCAAATTCATCTCGCATGGTTTCTTCAAAGATACGGATTTTTTTCATTCTTGTATAAGCGTCTATTAACTTATCTTTACTTAACTGCACTTCCCTCTCCCTTTACAATTTTATTAATCAGATAATTGAGTAATTTTTATATTCTTTTGTTGTATTAAATTTTGACTGAAAAAAAGTTTTAATCAATATAAATATTTTTTTATTGAATTAATCCCCACCATTCATTTTAAAATAATCTGGCATTCCAGCTGGCCAAACAACTCCCCATTGCGACATTCCTCCATCTATAGTTAAAACTTCACCTGTTATAAAACTTCCGGTGTCATGTGCTAAGTAAATAGATGCCTCAGCAATATCCCAAACATCACCCAATTTTTGCATTGGGTTTGCTTTATGAAACCTCTCCAGAGCTTCAGGGGGATATACCTCAAAACCCTCGGTCTCAATTGTCCCCGGAGCAATGCAATTAACTCTAATGTTATGAGGAGCCCACTCGGTTGCTAATGTTTTTGATAAATAGATTGTTCCTGCACGAGCTGCACAAGTATGGGCAGCTTGAGGCATTCCTCTCTCAACATTGGCAACAAGATTTATTATATTTCCAGAAGTTCCAGATTTTTTCCACCTTTTTGCAGCTTCTTGCATTACCCACCATGGTGCATTTAAATTTAAATCTAAAACTGCTAGCCAGCCTTTTCTTGAAAAGTCGATTGCGTCTTGAGGGAACTGACCGCCTGCATTATTAATAACAGTATCAATTTTACCAGTTCGTTCAATTATTCCATCAAGTATATCTTCTACCATTTCTGGATCACGAACATTGGAAACCTGCCAGTAAATTTCTTTGTCACATCGGTTTAAAATTTCATCATATACTTTTATTAACTTTTCCTCTTTACGACCACATATTGTTACATTTGCACCAAGCCTTGCAAAAAGAAAGGCCATTGCTTTACCCATACCACTTCCTGCACCAGTAATAAGAACAGAGTGATTTTCTAGTAAATTTTCCTTGTAAACAGTTTCTCTTGTTGCCAACTCCTCAATTGACAAACCAAATTTTTGCTCATCCTGCATTAAAATATCCCTGTTTTATTATTTTTTAATTTTCTATGAATGGTTCAAGAACCTTTGGAATACTTAAATCTTCTTCCATTTTATTGTGACCAATTTTTTTATCCAACTCTTCATGCCATCTATATATTCTTCTCTCTTGGTAATTTAAAAGTACGCCTTTAAATCCTGGGCTAGATACGCTTGCTTGAATTTCAGGGGCAAATTGAGTGTCCTCAAATAAAATATCCTCAAAATTTTGAATTCTAGTTTTCCATATTTCAGGTAAGTCACCATCTCCCCAATCTGGGGAAAACCAATGAACATCAATCTCACATGTATTATCTGATGTAGGCCAAAATGTTAAAAATGGTATGCCGGTCGAAGATGGCGGGGTTACTAAATTTGGATAAAAACTATACGAAGCATTATGATTTTTTGGTATTTCAGTTACAGTATCAATTTCTTTTAATCCTACAGCGCCAGGATCTTTCCAATCATCCCTTCTATGAGGTGTTACCATTCTAGAATGACCATTTGGCCATAAATTAATTGTAGTACCTTCTATATCTATAAATCTATTAACAGTTTTTTGATGAATTGATGGAACATGATAGACTTCAAGAAAAGCATCTAATAGTACTTTGACATTACTATCTACTGAATAGGTTTTTGAATGTACATGTCTTAAATTTTCCGGTTGGAACTGTTCCATATGATCAGCAACAACACCTAGGTAATCACGAAGATTTTCTGCCTCAGGATCTAAATTTACAAAAATCCATTTGCCTAATCTATCACAAGAAACCTCTATCAAATTTTGACAACTTTTATCTAAATCTACAAAATCTCTGGGTTCTCTTAAATTAATTAAATTACCATCAAGATCATAGCTCCAGCCATGATAAGTACATACAAGAAGTTTAGCTTTTCCTTTTTTTTCTTTCGTTACAGGAGCGCCTCTATGCCTGCAAGTATTGTAAAAAGCTTTTATTTTATCATCACCAGCATTAACAATTAGAATAGGCGCCTTGAGTTTATCCCATAATAAATAAGAACCTTTTTCTGGAATTTCATCTAAATGACAGGCATAAACCCATGATTTTTGCCAAAGGTATTTAAATTCAAGTTCTTGGAAATCAGGATCAGTGTATCTCTTTCCTGGAATAAGAGGAAAACCTGGAAAACCATCTGGAGGACCAGTTCTTTCTTTTTCTTCATTAAAGCCTTTTAAAACTTTTTTTGTATCTTCTTCAAAATTCATATCACACAACTTAAATTAATAAGTCACACTAATTTATTTAAATATATATTACAATTTTAAATTTTTTTTATATATTAAACAAGTTCCAGTAAAAACTAAAATATCTTTCCCATCTGCAAACTTTACAGCATGATCAAAAATCACAACACCCTTTTCGTTTGAGGTGGTATCATGCTTTGAAAGACATTCTGATGTCACATAAATTTCATTATTTGGATATAAAGGATTTTTCCATCGAACTTTATCCCAACCAATTCCACAAACAAAATTTATATCACCATTTATCTTGTGATCTAATTGTCGCCATAAAGCAGCCACATGGATACCACTTGCAATTATACTTTTGAATCTTGAATTTTTTGCTTCATTTGTATCAGTATGAAACCATTGTGGATCATAATTAGAGGCAAAGTCTATAATCTCATCTTCGGTTACAAAATAATTTTCAGACTTTCTCTTTTCACCAACAGAGATATCTTCATAATATCTCCATTCTTTTTCAAAATTTGGCAATTTTAGATTTTTCCAGATGTTATTGATGGCCAGAAATTATTAGCTCCATTAGACACTGCTTTTTCCCCGAGTATTTTAGCCCAATAACTTCCAGAGCCATACTCAGCCCTCCATGACCATAGTCTTCTCGTTGAAAAATGTAATCCGTGTTCATAGGTAAAACCAATTGCCCCATGAACTTGGTGAGCGATACTTGCACAAATTGAAATAGCATCATCAACCCTACTTTTTGCTGATGCAATTGCTAGTTCATCTTCACCGTTATCCATAGATGAGCTTGCATAATCTGCTGCTACACCTGAAGCAGCAACATGTGTAGCAAGAACAGCTAATTCTTGCTGAATAGCTTGAAATTTTGCTATGGGTCTTCCAAATTGAATTCTTTCATTTGCATATCTTACAGATTGATCTAGAAGAGATTCTAACCCACCGGCAATTTGGCATGAACGCATCAAAGCTCCTATCTTCAGTAAAAGATCAGATGAAAAGTCAACATCAATTACATGAAGAACTTCAACATTTTTAAATTCAATATTACTTCTACTCTCAAGCGCAATATTCTTATCATCACTTTTAGAATTATCTAAAATTTGTACTAAAACTAATTTTGATTTGTTATTATCATTTATAATTGCAACACCGTGTGTAGAATGGTTTCCAAAAGGGGTTCTATTTGAAACCCCGGAAAGCTTATTATCACTTAATTGTAATTCACCATCTAACAATGTAATTACAGAGTTTTCTGGAAAAGGAACTTCTCCTAGACCTAATAAATATCCTGCAACTATGTTCTCAGCTAATGGAATTGGGGCTTGATATCTGCCTATGGCTTTAAATAGTATACCAGCATCAAACCATGAACCACCCACACCTCCAAGATTTTCTGGAACTAAAACTAGATTAAGACCATTTTCGATAACTTCATTCCATAAACTCTGTGGCCATTCACCTTTCTCAGCAGATATAATACAATCCTTAGTAACATGATCAGAAAAAATCTTTTCAACACTGTCAGATAAAAGCTGTGAAGTTTCGTTAAGCACTATCTTAAACCTAAACCCCTGGCAATAATGCCCCTTAATATTTCTCTTGTACCCCCTCTAAGAGAAAATGAAGGCGATATTTGAGTTAGAATTGCTAAATACCTTTGAAAATCCGTACCTTTTGAGTCAGGCTCAAGACCCATTAATCTGTGAGCTATATTAGGAAGTTCCTGTTCAAAAACAGCTCCTAAATCTTTAACAACTGAAGCTTCTAAAGCTGGATTTTCTCCTTGATCAAGCATACCTGCAACAGATACAGACATTTGTCTTAATGTTGTAAGATGAGACATTTGTCTACCAATTTCGGTAACACCTTCATCATCATTTTTATTTGAAAATTCATTTACTAACTCTTGTAATAACATATAGCTTGATAAATATCTTTCAGGACCAGAACGCTCTAGAGCCAATTCAGCAGTTACTTGATTCCAACCATTTCCTTCGGTACCAATTAACATATCTTCAGGTACTTCAACGTCTTCAAAAATGACTTCATTAAAATGATGCCTTCCAGCTAAATCAATAATTGGTCTAATTGTTACACCGGGCAAAGATAGGTCTACTATAAACTGACTGAATCCACCATGTCTATCTTCCTCTTGAGACGTTCTGAAAAGAGCAATCATGTATTGGCATCTATGTGCGCCAGAGGTCCATAGTTTCGTACCATTAACAAGATAAATATCACCTTTTTTCTCAGCTTTAGTTCTTAAAGCAGCTAAATCAGAACCTGAGTCAGGCTCTGACATACCAATACAAAAATAAGACTCTCCTTTAAGTATTCCTGGAAGAAGTTCTTTTTGATGTTTTTCAGTACCGTATCTAATTATAAGTGGTCCAGATTGCCTATCGGAAATCCAGTGAGCACCTACGGGTGCGCCTGCAGTAAGCATTTCTTCTAAAATTACATAACGTTCCATAGAAGATCTACCAGCGCCACCATGTTCTTTAGGCCAATTCAATCCAATCCAACCTTGTTGACCTACTTTTCTACTAAAATTTTCATCTGCTCCATACCAGGTTTCAGCACGAGTTTCTTTGGGAACATCCATTAATGCATCAGATAGAAATTCTCTGACTTCATGTCTTAATATTTCCGCTTCATTAGGAAATTTAGTTAAACGAAAATTAAAAGGTGTATTCATTTTATTCTCCAAGTTTAATTATTTTGAAATGATAAAAAGTAAAAAAATAACCTATATTGATAGTCTTTACTATGCGACAAAATAATGACCAAATTTATACAATTTAATCAGCAATTTTCAATAGTTGTTTTCCTTTATTTTTACCATCAAAAAGACCTTTAAGAGTGTCAGGTGCATTCTCAAAACCTTCTCGTAAATCTTCCTTACAAATTAATTTACCTTCTTCGATCCATTTTTTCATTTTGCTTCTAGCCGAAGCTGTTTCGGATACATAATCTAACATCAAAAAGCCTTGCATTGTTGCTCTTTTGAAAATTAAATTTGAATAATTTTCAGGTCCGAAATTCATATTATCAGTTTTATGTCTGGAAATTATTCCGCAAATAGCAATTCTTGCATTTAGTGCTAAATGTAAAAGGCAATCATTTAAAATTCTTCCACCAACATTATCATATACAATATCAGCTCCATTTGGACACAACTTACCTATGCTTTCATTAAG
>CACBCD010000011.1 GCA_902537725.1 uncultured PS1 clade bacterium | reverse complement strand
TTTATAGATAGTCTTTATTATTTAATTGTATAATATTTTAATTAAATTTTAATGGAGAAAAGAATGTTTAGTCATGTAATGGTCGGTGCAAATAACATTGAAGAATCAAAAAAGTTTTATGATGCTGTTCTTGGAGCTATTGGTTATGCTCCAGGAGTAATAGATCCTAAAGGTCGTTGCTTTTATGCAACTAAAAGTGGTATTTTTGCTATAAGTATCCCAATTGATGGTAATTCTGCGGGACCTGGTAATGGAAGCACAGTAGGTTTTTCAGTAGATAGCCAAGAATTAGGCGATGCATGGCATGCTGCAGGTTTAGAAAATGGAGGATCTACTTGCGAGGATCCACCAGGGGTTAGAGAAGACTCAAATATTTATTTAGCTTATTTACGTGATCCAGCAGGTAATAAAATATGTGCTCTTCATCGTTTGAGTTAAAGTAAACATAAAATTAAATAAAAAGCTTATTAAAAAATGGTATCATGCATTAGCTGATGATAAATACTTTATTTAAATCAAAACACTCATACGAGCTTGATAAATTATGCGTTTCTAGAGGTTTAAATTTTTCTAAATTAATGGAAAATGCTAGTAAGTCGGCTTTCTTAATAATTGATAAAAATGTTATCTCAAATGTAAAAAATTTTAATCAAAAAATTTTAATTTTATGTGGACCTGGTAATAATGGGGGGGACGGAATTATAATTGCAGACTTATTGAAGAATAAAGGTTATGAAGTAGATGTAAGCTCACCTGTTACCAGCATAAATAAAATGCATAAATTACAAAAAAAATTATTCGGTAGAGTAATTATTGATTTACTTAAATTTGAAGATTTAAAATTAAATAAATATTCTCTAATTATTGATAGTATTTATGGTGTTGGCCTTAATAGAAATTTTACAAATAAAACTATAAAAATAATAAAAAAAATCAATAGGTTAAAGGCTTGCAAGGTTTCAATAGATATAGCGAGTGGAATAAATGCAGATACAGGGGAGTTGATGCCTGTATCTATTGAGGCCGATCACACAGTTACTTTTGTTGCTCCAAAAATCGGTCAATATTTACTACCAGGTAAAATTAATTCAGGTAAAGTTCATGTGGTTAGTATTGGTGAAAAAAAAACTGAAATCTTAAAAGTATCAAGATGTTCAAAAATAAAATTTAATGTCCCGGATATATGGATTAAAAATTTTAAATGGCCTTTAATGAACGATCATAAGTATAAAAGAGGCCATATTCTTGTCAGGTCTGGGCCAATGCCATCCACAGGAGCATCAAGGTTGGCAGCAATTTCTGCTCTAAGATCAGGGGCGGGGGCGGTAACACTTGCTTCTGAAACTAATGCATTAGAGGTAAATGCATCTCATCTAACAGCTGTAATGTTAAGAGAAATTAATACAGAAGATGAGTTTTTTAATTTTGCGAAACAAAAAAAAATCAATACTATAATAATTGGACCAGGAAACGGAGTTAATAAAAAAACAAAAAATATAGCTATTCGAGCAATAAAAGAAGAATTTGGTCTTATTTTGGATGCTGATGGTTTAACTTCGTTTGAAAAAAATCCAAAACAATTATTTGACCTTCTTAAGAAAAGAAAAAAAAGAGATAATGTAATACTAACTCCTCATGAGGGAGAATTTAACAGACTTTTTAATTTTAGTTATATGGATAAAATCGAAAAAACAAAAAAAGCCTCAGATATGACTAATAGCACTATATTATATAAAGGTAATGATACAGTTATCTCTTCACCGAAAAAAACATCCCTAATTGCAAAAGGGTCCTCATCATTTCTATCAACTGCAGGTTCTGGAGATATACTTGCAGGTATTTGTGGAGGTTTAATTGCACAAGGCATGAAAAGCCATGATGCTGCTGCTGCTGCATCTTGGTTACATAATGAAATTGGTTTAGAGGCAGGACCAGGCTTAATTGCTGAGGATATGAGCAATTTTTTATCAAAAATAATGTCAAATAAATTAAAGAGTATTTATCAAAAATTTAATTAATAAGAAACTTAAAAAAAAGAGGTAATTATGTTGAAAGGTAAAAGGATTATTGTAACTGGATCAGCAAGAGGAATGGGTGAGGCTACTCTAAATGCATATGTTCAGGCTGGAGCTGATGTAGTAGGTATGGATATTACAGATGATGCTGGTAGGTCAATTTCTAAAAAAGCCAATAAAACTGGCCCTGGAAAATGTTCCTATATTCATGTTGATGTTTCTGATAAGTCGAGTGTAGATGATTCCTTTTTAAAGGCAGTTGAAATTCTTGGCGGCCTTGATGTTCTGGCTCATCCTGCTGCTATTCAAAGAGCATCCGACGCCTCAAATGTTAGTGTTGAGGATTGGGATTTAATGTTTTCCGTTAACGTTAAAGGAACAATGTTAACAAATCAAATAGCATATAAATACATGAAAGAAAGTGGTGGCGGATCTATAATTAATTTTGGTTCTATATCTGGACTTAGACCAGAACCAAGCGCATCAGCATATTCTGCTGCTAAGGGTGCTGTCCATTCTTGGACAAGAACAGCTTCTGGTACATGGGGTAAAGATAATATAAGAGTTAACGCAATACTTCCTGCTATGGCAACGCCAATGTATTATGCTGCAAGAGAAAGATCAACTGAAGAAGAAAATATTGCAGCCCACTGGAGAAATAATGTTTCAATATCTCTTGGGCAAGAATATGGTAATCCAGAAAAAGATTTGGCTCCAGTAATGGTATTTTTTGCATCTGATTCGTCTAGATTTATAACAGGTCAATTAATTCCTGTTGATGGAGGACAGACTGCTGGTCTCTAAAATTCAAGAATAACACTTTATTATTCAGAGTAATTGGTCAATATTTTAACGTTTCGTATTTTTTTATTGGTTCTTAATTATTTAAAAGAGATTTGATGAAATTAAATTATAAGTCCATGTTTTTTTGAGGTTGATTTATAGTTTGTTGTAATTCCAATGTCTTATAATTATAGTCATGGCTAATTAGATTAAAATGGGAAAAATAATGACTGAATTAGAATTAAAAAATAGATTTTGGGTAATGAATAAGTTACCTGATGGAAATGATTTTGAAAGTGCCCTTGAAATTCAAGAAGAGGATAAACTAATTATTCCCGAAGGTTGTTTTGCAACGAAAAATAATTATCTCTCTATGGATGCAGGAACCAGAATGTATATGACAGAAAGAGAGGATTCGTATCAACCACCAATTCCTATAGGTGAAAAATTAATGGGAACAGTTTTAGGGGAAGTTATAGAGAGTAATCATCCAGAGTATAAGAAAGGTGATGTTTTGAGATCGTATGGCCAATGGTCAGATTATTCATTGGTAGATCCGACCTCAATGTATCCAAGCAAAGTTGATATTAGCAATATTGATTTAGTTGAATATGTTGGTGTTTATGGCGCTAATGGATGGACTGCTTATGTTGGTGTTATAAATACAGGAAAGGTTAAGGCTGGTGATACTTTTGTTGTATCGGCCGCTGCTGGTTGCACAGGATTAATGGCAGGACAAATTGCCAAAATTGCAGGTTGTAAAGTTATAGGAATTGCAGGGAGTGATGAAAAATGTAACTTAATTTGCAATGATTATGGTTTTGATGGAGCTATAAATTATAAAACTGAAAATATATCAAATAAATTAAAAGATCTTTGTCCTGAGGGGGTAAATGTTTATTTTGATAATGTGGCAGGTTCAACTTTAGATGCTGTTTTAGAAAATATGGCAAATTTTGGTGTAATTGCTGTTTGTGGTTTATTAGAAAATTATGCTTCCAAGGAACGTTTACCAGGACCATATAATTATGACCTTATTTTAATGAAAAGGCTAAGATTTGAAGGTTTCTTTTCACCAGATTTTTATTATAGAGAAGCTGAAATAAACCCAATCTTAGAGAAATGGAATAATGAAGGTCTTTTAAAATTGCCTATTGAAATTACTGATGGTTTAGAGAATTTAGTGTCTGCCTATTCTAAACTTTTTATCGGAGGCAATGTTGGAAAGGTTGTTGTAAAAGTTTAAAGATAGAAAATATGAATTCAGTTATTGGTTATTGCCATTGTCAAAAAGTTATATTTAAAGTGAAGAAAAAGCTATAACATAAAAAAATATCGGGGTGAGTTTATAATGATTAAAGTAATAATGCTTATGAAAAGACGACCAGGCATGACTATATCTGAGTTTAGAGATTATTATGAAAATACTCACAGAGTTATAGGTGAAAAGTATCTTAATGGTTTTGCAGTTAAATATATTAGACGTTTTATAAATCCTCTTATTGATAGGTCAGGAAATTTAACTGATCCAGAGTACGATGTATTAATGGAAATTTGGTATCCTGATGAGGAAACTTTTAAAGCTTGTGGTGAAAAGTTAAGTGAACCTGATATTGCAAAAGAAATAAGAGAGGATGAAGAAAAAGTTTTTGATACTCGCTTTATGAGATCTTATACTGTTGATGAATTTGAGTCAGAACTTTAATTCGCCTTCCATTGGATAATTTCAACAACATAATTATCAAGATCGCGACCAAGCCCAACTAAACCACCTTCAATTGTATAGTGAGGTAAGGCTTCTCTATCTATTTTACCACCAGCCTCTTTAATTTTTTTCATAACTTCCTTTGCATCATCTACTTCAAAAACGATTTTTACATTATCACCATCATATTTTTTTTCATCTTTTGGCCAATTCATAAGTAAGAGCAAGGTCCCTGGTTTATCACTATATCCAAGAACAACCTCATCAAGAAAACTTTCAGATCCATCTGCTTTATCTACTGTAATATCATCATAGGTTCCAATTATATCTAGACCAAGTATGTCTTGATAAAATTTTGTTGATTTTTGAATATCGGAAACGCCTATTCCTACAAATCCAAGCTTAGCATTGGCTTGAAAAGATATTAATATTACTAAACTTAGAATTATTGTCTTAAAGATTAAACGCACTTTATTCTCCATATATTTTAAATTATCTTTCATAAATATTTTTATCTAAAAATCATTTTTCATAATTTTTTATCATTAATTAACAATAGTTAAATTATTAATTTCATAAATATATTGTATTTTAGAGATAAATGAAGCACAATAATTTTGAATTTTATTCAAAAAATAAAAACTATGGGGGGTATTAATGAGTAAACATTCATTATTTATATTATTATTTGCATTAGTATTAGGGTTTAGTCCTTCTATTGCTCAAGAAACAATCTCAAGCGATATTGAAGAAATAGTTGTTACAGCTAGAGCTAAAGATGAGTCAATTAGAGATATTCCAGTTGCTATTACAGCTTACACCGAAGAGGAAATGGAAAATCTAAATATTAATACTTTAGATGATTTGGCGGCTTCATCAGCTTCGTTAGAAATTAATAGAATTAACAGTGGTAGCGGTGTTCAAATCGCTATTAGAGGTATTGCCTCAAGTCCAGGTAGTTTAGGTATTGAGCAGTCAGTTGCTGTTATGATTGATAATGTTTATTTTCCTCAAGGTAGAGTAATTAATGAGGGATTATTTGATACACAACAAGTGGCAATATTAAAGGGTCCGCAAGCTCTTTATTTTGGTAAGAACGCTACTGCTGGTGCTGTTTCAATAATAACAAATGATCCAACAGATGAATTTGAGCTTAATTTGAGTGTTGGTCATGAGTTTGAATATAAAACAGATACATATGAGTTTGTGATTTCTGGACCTATAAGTGATACGTGGGGTGCGCGTCTAGCACTATATGAAAGTAATATGGATGAAGGGTGGATGCAAAATGTTGCAGGTGACTCGACTTATACTACACGAGATGCAGCAAATGGTTTTGTTGCGACTGAGCATTTTAATCCTGCGCCAACTCAAAAATATTATCCTGCAACTGAAGAGAGCTTTGCAAGACTTACTTTAAAAGGTGAATTAACCGACAGAACAACTTTAACGCTTAAGGCAAGTATGGCAGAAACTTTTGTTGCGTCTGCTACTGTAGCTGAATTATTTAGTTGCTATTTAGGTGATACTCCTCAAATTAATACTGGTGGAGTTCCAAATCCAAATCCATTAGGCGGAGATTGTAATAAAGATAGAAGAACAGGTCTTAATAATGTTCCTCCCTCTTTTGCTAATGATTATGATACTGCTGGTGTCTTCGGTGGAGGCCTTGGAGATCAGTATGAGTCAAAAATTTATACAGCAAAGCTTGAGCATGATTTTGATAATTCACAACTAACTGCTATCCTTAACATGCATGAACAGGAAGTTGCTTGGGTAATTGATGCTGATTATAACGCAGCAACTAATGTATTTGCCGGTGAGTATAATGAATTTGAAAATACATCCATGGAGCTTAAATGGGTTTCAACAGATGGCGATTCTTTAAATTGGGCGCTTGGTGCTTATTGGCAAGAAACTGAAAGATACTTCATTCAAGAGGTTATGTTTGCTGGAGCAGAAAATTCTGCTGCTGACCCATCAGATAGATATGTTGCATATGATAAAGTATCTGAAACAGATGGAGAAACATTCTCAGTTTATGGTGAAATTATATGGGATATTAACGATACAATGCAACTTACAGCTGGTGGTCGTTATATTGATGAGAAGAAAGACTCATACTTTACCCAACCTTACGTAAACCCTGCTTTTGGTTTCCTATTTGTTCAAGATAGAATTTTAGCAGCTGATCAATCATTCGATGATTTTGTACCAGAGGTTACATTCAGATATCAGCCTACGGATACTCTTACTTACTTTATAGCCTATAAAGAGGGTTGGAAGTCAGGTGGTTTCGATAATGGTTCTATCGATAGTACATTAAACGCCGATCCAATTGGAGATATTACTTATGAACCAGAGAATGTAAGTGGTTTTGAGGCCGGTGTTAAAGCGCTTGTTGCAGATGGAAGTCTTGAAGTAAACTTTGATGTTTATTCATACGAATATGATGATCTTCAATTGAATTATTTTAATTCAGCGACTTTTGCATACAGAACTTTGAATGCTGAAGAGTCTGAGTCTCAAGGTTTCGAACTTCAAATGACTTATATGCCACAGACAATTAATGGTTTGAGACTAACTGCTGCTTATGGATACAATGACTCAAATTATGTTAAGTTTGTTGGTCCATGTGCAGGTGGTCAATTACCTTCTGAGGGATGTAATATTCCTGACGGTGGTCTAGTTCTTCAAAATCTAAATGGAAGTAAAAGAGCACTTGCTCCTGAAAATAGAGCAAACTTAGGTGTTAATTATAATACAATGCTTAATAGTGGTCTTGAGTTTGGTTTTAATGCAAATATGAAATATTCAACTAAGTATAAACTTAATGATGTTATTCCTGATGCATATCAACCTGATTATGAAACTATTGATGCAGGTGTTTATTTATCTTCACCGGATAAGGGATGGAAACTTGCTCTAGTTGGTAGAAATCTTACTGATGAGTATGTTCAAACTCGAGGTACTGATGCACCGTCCACAGGTGGTGGAACTGGTACAGAAGCCGGGTTTAAAGGTGATAGGTATGCTTACGTTAAGCCTGGAAGAACAGTTGCTTTAAAACTATCTTATCAAAGATAAATATAGATAACTAGATTAATGGCCTTGAATGCTGTAATTTATTACATGCTTTCTGGGCCATTTATTTTATGAGGTATTTATGCTTAAAGTTCATTTTGCGCCAAATTCTAGGGCAGGGAGAATAATATGGTTATTGGAGGAATTAGAGCTTCCATACGAAGTAAATAATATGGCATTTCATCCTAAGGATCTTAAGTCTGATGAACATAGAAAGAGACATCCATTAGGAAGGATACCAGTTCTAGATGATGGTGATATAAGAATTTATGAGTCAGGCGCAATTATTGAATATGTATTAGAACGCCATAAGAATGGAGGACTTAAACCTAAAGTAAATTCAGATAAATTTCCTCAATATTTACAATGGTTTCATTATTGTGAAGGGATGGTTATGCCTCCAATAAATACTATTGTTGTACAAACTATCTTATTGCCTCAAGACAGAAGAGATGAAACTGTTCTTAAGCAAGCAAAGAATCTTTTAACAAAAGCTTTAATTCCTATTGATGAGATTCTCCATGATAAAGAATTTTTGATTGGTAAATTCTCTGCTGCCGACATCATGTTGGGGCATGCATGTTTTATGAGTAATCGAATGGGTTGCATAACTGAAGATATGATAAATTTAAAAGGATATGTTAATCGTATATCTAAGAGACCCAGCTTTAAAAAAGCTATTGAAATGAAATAGGCTTTTTAGTATGTACAAATTTTGGACAGTTGATGTATTAAGATTTGTAACAATTTTCTTTACGATTTCAGTATTTATATCGACACTTTTTTACCCTGGGGGAAATATTCATGATCCTCTACAAGAGGGTTACTCAATTACTCATAACTTTCTGAGTGATTTAGGAGGTTATAGATCTCACTCAGGGCTACCTAATTTGACTTCTTTTTTAATTTTTAATTTTTCTATGATTTTATTCATATTAGTTGGTATTTCTTTTTTGTTTATTCCCAAATTATTTAAAGATGATATTTTAAGTTTTACAATTTCAATTATTGGTTCTGTATTTCTTTTCCTTGGGACTTTTTTTTTTGCTGGAGTTGGTTTAGCTCCTTATGATCTATATTTAGATGAACATATTTTTTTCGCCTTAAATGCATTTAGACTTCTTGTACCAGGTTTGGTTTTATATTTTTTTGTTTTAATGCGAAGTAATGTAAGTAAAAAATATTTGATAATGATTTTTATTTTATTATTTTTTACCCTTTCATATGTTGTTTATCAAATTGTTAGTGATAGTCCACTAACAAGTATTGAGCAAATGGTAGAGCAAGCAATAATTCAAAAAATTATTACTTTTGTTAATATTATATGTATGTTTTTTTTAAGTTTTGCTTTTTCTGAGAGGTTAAAAGTTATAAAACTTATTTAGAATTTTTAAAAGGATTTTTATGACTAAAAATTTGGTACCAATTATTGAAGCTAATAATCAATATAGTAAAGAATTTGATAAAGGTGATTTATCAGCACAACCAAAAAAAAATATAGCTATTTTAACATGCATGGATGCTAGATTTGACCCTGCTAAGGCATTAGGACTTGAGGAAGGCGATGCCCATGTAATAAGGAATGCAGGAGGAAGGGCTACAGATGATGCCATTAGATCTCTGGTTGTCTCCCACAAATTACTAGGAACAGTTGAGTGGTTTCTGATTCAGCATACTGATTGCGGGATGCAAAAAATTTCAGATGAAACTATCGCAAAATTATTGGAAGATGATTTAGAAACAGCTTTCTTTGATGGAATATCTTGGTCAAATAGTAATAATGCTAAAAGCGAAAACTCGAAACCTGGCTCTAAAGAAGGCTATAAGATTAATTGGTATACTTTCTCTAGTTTAAAACAAAGTATGACAGAAGATCTAAAAATTATTAAGAACCATAGTCTCATACCTAGCAATATTAAAGTTCATGGTTTTATTTACGAAGTAAGTTCAGGAAAACTTATTAAAATAGAAGATTATAAATAAATCTAATTTTTTATGATTAACAATCTGTGACAATTTAATCCTTGTAATTATTTAATAAATTTGTTCCTTTTCATCTGGTTTTAATGGGTACGGATTTCCATGAAAAAATTATTATTAATTGCTTTATTTACCTTGCCTTTAAACATCTATGCAGCGAGCGCAATTCAACATGCTCCCATTGGTGTTATGACAGATCATTTTCACAAGAAAGGTATGGCAGATCATCTTCATAAGAAAGGTATGGCAGATCATTCTCATAAGAAAGGTAAGTGGATGGTTTCATTGAGATTTACAAATATGGAAATGAAGAAAAATATTCTCAATGGAAATTCAATTTCAACTGAAGATATCCTAAAACAACCCAATCCATTTTCTAAAATACCCATGATGATGAAAAACTCTGAATCTATGTCAGCGATAAATGATATTCCATCAAAAATATCAGATCATCCACATACAGCACCTATGAAAATGCCAATGAATTTAAGTGTTATTCCAAAAAAAATGACAATGAGAATGATTATGTTTGGAGCAATGTATGCGCCATCTGATAAAATGACATTGATGGGAATGGCAATGTTTAGTGATAAAGAAATGATACTAGACACTCACAAAGGTATGATGAAAAGAGAGTATTTAGGTTCTTTTGAGACATCCTCCTCTGATCTATCTAAAATTTCTCTTTCTGCATTATTTAATCTACATGATGTTGAGTCTTCAAGGTGGAATATAATATTTGGTCTTGAAAAAAGCTTAGGTGAGAATTCAGAAAAAGGTCTCGTTTTAACTCCTATGAAGATGAAAACATCTATTACATTACCTTACGGCATGCAATCCAGCGACAAAGCCCTCCGTTTAATTACCGGTATTACCAATGTTAGGTTAATTGGAGATTTTATTTTAGGTAATCAACTATTGGTTAAAAAAGTAATTGATGAAAAAGATTGGAATTTTGATGATGAATTTGAATATAATATATGGTTTCAGGGATCTTTCAACGATAAAGCATCATATTCCTTTAGGTTAAATTATAAAGATCAGGACTCAATTGATGGATCAGACAGAACAATCATAGCCCCAGTACAAACCGCCAACCCTTTAAATTATGGTGGTGAGGTATTAAATTTTGGAATAGGTATGAATGCGATTTTTGATATTTTTGGCGGAAGGCATAAAGATAGATTTGCTTTTGAAATTATTAAGCCAATAAATCAAAATAAAAATGGCTTACAAATGAAAGATGATATTACTATTCTCATTGGATTTAAAAAATCATTATAATTTCAATTGTAAAATTTTGAACAAAACTTTAAGCTTTCATATATTTATTTGGAGAGAAGAATGAGAAAATTTATTATATTAAGTTTTTTATGTCTTTTTATGAGTAATTCAATAGAGGCTGCTCATCATGAAAGTGCAAAAGATGAAAAAATTATATTTATTTTGGATATGGAAGTTATCAAAGGTAAAGAAAATAATGTAGATAGTTTGATAAGTAAATTAGTAAAAAATGTAAAATC
This sequence comes from uncultured PS1 clade bacterium, assembly GCA_902537725.1. GTDB lineage: Bacteria > Pseudomonadota > Alphaproteobacteria > MED-G09 > MED-G09 > MED-G09. The sequence goes on along the minus strand of CACBCD010000011.1, from coordinate 11,596 downwards.
TACTGAACCAGGTACTATTGTTTATCAGTATTTTAAATCTCAAGACAATAAAATTTCCTTATATGAAGTTTATAATAATAATGAAGATGCTCTTTATCATGTTATTTCGTTTTTGAATGGAAAACTTAGAAGTGAATTTGAATCGACCTTTCTGGTTAATAGTTTTCAAGTTCTAGGAAACTCTTCTGAAAAATTAAAAGAAGCTATGACAGTTTATACTGAAGATCATAGAATTATTTCGAACGGCTTCAAAAGATAGGAATTAATTAGTTTTAATGAAAAAGGTTTTAATTTCTTTATTACTTTTTTTTGTTTTTGTATTAACTTTTCTGGGACTAGGACCTTTTTTAACGCTTTATTCTATAAAAGAAAGTATTGAGGAAAAAGATTCAACTAAGTTAAGTCAAAATATCTATTTTCCTGAATTAAGAGCAAATTTAAAAGACCAAATTAATTTATCTTTTTCAGATAGTATTAACAAAAGATTAAATGATAATCCGCTAAGATTCTTGGCGGAGGGATTGGCTGATATAGTTGTTGATGAAACTCTCGATGTTTTTCTTACACCTGATGGATTAGGAAGGTTAATAGATGGTGAGGATCCGTCCTCAATTATAAGGAATAATAAAAAATCAGAAAAAAAGGATAATGGTATAGAAGTTTTAGAAAGCATTGAATTTAAATATCAGTCGATGAATAGATTTATTGTTTCTATAAACACCATTAATAAAAAGCAAATTAGACTTCACTTGGACAGATTTGGTATAAGGTGGAAGTTAGTAAATGTAATTTTACCGTAAATATAGTTATTGAAATGGATAGTAAGAATATAATTTTTTTTGGTGGAACAGGCTTAATAGGTAATTCTGTTCTAAATTTATTGAATAAAAAAGAATCAAAAATATATGCATTTTCTCGCCAAAATTTGGTTAATAAATTCGAAAATGTAAAAGAGGTTATTTTTAATTTTGATACACTTGAGGCAGATATTGAATTAAATAACTGGGATCATGTTTATATTTGTTTAGGAAGAAGGTTAAAGCTTTGGGAGCTAATTTATATCAGGAAAAAAGATAGAGAAAATCATTTCAAAATAGAACATGATTATATAATTAAGATCCTTGAAAAAGCAAAAAAGTTAGGGGCAAGAGATGTTTCAATTATTTCAGCTATTGGCGCAAATTCAAAATCATCAAATTTTTATTTGAATACTAAGGGCCGTGTTGAGGAAAGTATTAAATTGCTTGGATACGATAATGTTTCGATTTTGCGTCCAGGTCACATTCTTGCGAACAATAACTCAAACTCTAAAGATTTTTTAATCCAGATTGTTGATATTTTTTCGAAAATATCAAATTTTTTTCTTATTGGCCCAATGAGAAAATATCGAGCTATTGAAATTGATAAAATTTCAAATTTTATGGTTGAAAAAAATAATAAAGGTTTGAATATTTATTATTATGATGATTTCATATCTACAAATGATGGAGGGAAGGTGTGAGCGTATTAGTGAATTTAGAAATTCCTGTAAAAAAAGAAAGAATTGAAGATTTTTTTGATTATTTAAGAGATATTTTAGTTGATACAAGGGCCTATAAAGGTTGTATTCGATTAGAAACCTATCATGAAATGGAAAATTCAAAAGTTCTTCTTATTGAAGAATGGGAAAAGATAGAAAATCAAGAGTCCTATATGCAATGGAGAAACGAAACTGGGTTGGTAGAGGCTTTAAAAGAGTTTATTGATGGTGAATTAATTATTAAGAAATATTATCCAAAAAAAGACGTATGATCATGGATAAAAAATTTGATATAATAATTTACGGGGCTACAGGATTTACAGGTCAATTATGTGTAAAATATCTTTCTAAAAATGCTAACGATATAAGTTGGGCTATAGCTGGTAGAAATAAGGATAAGCTGGAGAATCTGAAGAGTGAATTGTCTTTAGATGTAGATATTTTTATTGCAAATAGTGATGACCATGAAGCTCTTGAAGAAATAACCAAAAATACAAAAGTTGTGTTATCCACTGCAGGTCCATTCCACAGATATAGTTCAAATTTAGTAAAATCTTGTGTTAAAAATTCGTCGCATTATGTAGATATTACTGGTGAATTCTTTTGGATAAGAGACATGATTGATCTTCATCACGAGGAAGCCTCTTCAAAAGGTGTAAGAATTATTCCAGCCTGCGGGTATGACTCTATTCCCTCGGATTTAGGTACTTTTTTTGCAAGCTCCAAAGTTAATGGACCTATAAAAAGAATCGAGTCTTTTCACGCGGGTCAAGGGGGTGTTTCTGGTGGTACTACTGAAACAGGTTTTTCAATGGGCGATCTTAAATTAGGAAAAAAAATGAATGATCCGTATGTTTTAAATCCAGAAAATTCAGTTTCGAAAGAACAAAGATCTCTTGGATCAGACTCAGTTGGTTTGAAGAAAAATAAATTAATAAATTCCTGGACTGGACCATTTATTATGGCTGTTTCAAATACTAGGGTTGTTAGAAGAAGTGCAGCTCTTTTAGAACTAAATCAAGATGGTTATGGTGTTAATTTTACTTATCAAGAACATGCTTTCTATAAAAAATTTAAAACGGCTCTATTGGTAACTTCTTTAACGCTTTTATTTGGTTTAATTTTAAGAACACCAATTCGAAAATTAATTAGACCATTGCTTCCAAAGCCAGGAGAGGGGCCTAGTGAAGAGACAATGAAAAATGGTTTCTTTGATAGTTTTTTTACTGCTGAATTAGATAATGGAGATAAAAAATTATTTCGTGTTCATGGTAAAGGAGATCCAGGATATAGGGTTACCTCTAAATTTGTTTGCGAAAGTGCGCTAACTTTAGTCAAAGAAAATGAAAAGTTACCTGGTGGAAAAGAGTACGGTGGTGTACTCACACCAGCATCAGGTCTTGGACAACCATTAATAGATCGACTTTCTTTGAGTGGTGTAAATTTTGAAGGTCCTCTATAATTAAATAGCTATAACCCCACCATCTACTGAAATTGAGTCACCTGTGGTAAACGCAGAGTCATCAGAGGCTAAAAATAAAACTGCTTTTACAACTTCATCAGGGTCACCAACTCTATTCATAGGATGTGTTGCCGCAAAATCAGCAAGCTGTTGTTTTGGATCTTCTGCAGCATCGATGTATCTTTGCATCATTGGTGTATTGATTGCACCAGGTTGGACAGAGTTGCATCTAATTTTGTAACCCATTTCAGCACAATGAAGAGCAACAGTCCTTGTAATAGCTAGTACGCCTGCTTTACTATAATTATATGCAATTACAAATGGTTTTGGTCTAGTTGCTAGTGAAGAAGAAAAATTTACAATTGAACCACCACTATCTTTCATTGCTTTAACACCGAACTGACAACCAAGAAAAACTGATGTTCCGTTGATAGAGTGAGTTCTATTCCAATGATCAAAGGTTTCATCTTCAATAGTTGCAGGTTCACTAATTCCAGCAGCATTAATAACTGAAGTTACCTTATTAAATCTATCCCCAAGATATTTTTCTAAATCATTCCAAGAGTCAGGATTTGTTACATCTGCATGAAAAAATTCACATTTATTTCCTATTTCATTTGCAACTTCTTGACCGAGAGTATCATTTATATCAAGTGTTATAGCTGTTCCACCTTCTTCTACTACACGTTTGGCAGTAAGAGCACCCATACCTGATGCTCCTCCTGAAATCACCACTAATTTCTCATTAAATCTTTGCATTTTCTTCCTTCTTTATTTTTTTCTTTTCATTAAAATATTTTTGATCTTTTTCTATCTGTTTCTTTAATTCAATATCAATTGAATTTACTTTTTTACTTGAATTACAAACTGAAATTCCCATATCATTACCTCTCACAATTTTAAACATTAAGTAAGAATATGAATAAAATCAAAGATAAAAATAAAATTGAAGTTTTTTATAACGATAGCTGTCCAGTCTGTAAAAGAGAGATAGAAGTTTACAAATCAAGATCTGAGGGGATTGAGTATTATGACTCTTCAGAGATGAATGATAAATTTAATAGAAGAATGCACGCTTATCTGAATGGTGTCGAATATAAAGGTGCAGAAGCATTTCTTATAATATGGAAAAATACCAGTGGCTTTAAATGGTTAAGCGGTTTATTAAGTAATAAAATATGTATTTTCTTTATGAATTTGGTTTATGAACCCATAGCTTTTTACTTATATAAAATGCATTTAAAAAGAAGACAAAAAAAATGAAATTAGTTTCTTTTATAAATGAAAATAATACCCACATCGGCGCATTAAAAGAAAATTATATTACACCTTTTTCAAGTAATCCTGATATTCCCAAGGATATGCTAACTTTTTTACAAAACGGTGATGAATTTTTTGAACTTGCAAAAAATTTGCTCGAATACAATGAAAAAAAAATACCTTTAGAAGATTGTAAATTAACTTCTCCTATTAAAAGACCGCCTAAAATAATTGCTATAGGATTAAACTATCAAGATCATCTTGAAGAAATTAGATTATTAGGAAGAGACGTTGATGATCCTGAGGTACCAATGATCTTTAACAAACAATCTACTTCAGTCTGTGGTCCCTATGATTCTATTCATGATCCTTTTGTTTCCGAAAAACTTGATTATGAGGGAGAGTTAGCTTTTGTTATTGGAAAAAAATGCAGACACGTCCCAAAAAATGAGGCTCACAAGGTGATTGCTGGGTATTGTGTTTCTAATGATGTAAGTGTTAGAGATTGGCAACTAAGAGTACCTACTTTTACTATTGGAAAGTCTTTTGACACTCATTGTCCATTTGGACCAGCAATTGTTACTCCAGATGAAATTTCAGATCCTCATAATTTGGAAATTAAAACTGAAATTAACGGTGTTATAAAACAAAATTCAAATACTAAAAATTTAATTTTTAATTGTTTTGAATTAGTAGAGCACTTATCAACCTCCTTCACTCTTGAGCCTGGTGATCTTATACTAACTGGAACACCAGGGGGAGTAGGGGTAGCAGAAGATAGCTTCCTTAAAGATGGTGATACAGTTAAAATAAGTATTTCTGAATTAGGTTATATTGAAAATAATGTAATTGATGAACCTGCCTCAACAAAAGTTTACTAAATTCTAATTATTTCCTGAAATTATAAGTTTATTTTCCATTATTTTTATAATTGGTTTATCTATGACTTTCCCTTTATATGAAAAAACTCCATTATTGCTTTTTTTGTACAAATTAATAATTTCTTTTGCTTCTAATATTTCGTCTTTTGTAGGTAAAAAATATTTTTTTATAATACTTATCTGTGATGGATTGATAGCAGCCTTCGATTGCATTCCAATAGATTTTGATTTTTTTACTTCATTTTCAAAAGCATCCATATTTGCAATGTTCATAAAAGGACTATCTATTGAGATTAAATTGTTTATCGAGCATTCTAGGATAATTTTAGATCGTGCATAAAGCATCGCATCCCAACTCATTTCAGAACCAATCATGCTGCTAAAATCAGCGGCTCCAAAAGATAAACCTATAACTTTTTCATTTTTGGCAATTTTATCTAAATTATTAATCGCTAATGGTGTTTCAATTAAAGGAATAATTTTAATATCTTTTGAAATTTTATTGAAATTCCCTTCATCTTCAAACTTAGGAATAATAAAAGCAAAATTAAGTTCACTCAGCATTTCTAAGTCACTTATTCCATTTTCAGAACTTAAATCATTAATTCTTATATAGATTATTGCATCAGGATTATTGCTTGATAGATATTTAAATAGATTCTCTCTTGCTTTAGGTTTATCGTTTAATAATATTGAGTCCTCAAGGTCAAAAATAATCCCATCGGCTCCAGATTTAATGGCTTTTTCAACATAGGTTAGTTTATTGGCAGGTATAAATATTGGGCAAATTGGGAATTTATTCATCTTAAGTTCCATAAATCTTTATATAATCTTATCATTAAAAATTAAAATGTAGTATGGAAAAACTATATATAGTAAAATCACTTGTTTTTGGAAGCGTGAAATTTTAAAATGTTTAATGTAAATAATAAAAATATATTAATTACAGGTGCTACTTCTGGCATCGGAAAAGAGTCGGCTCTTGCTTTAGCAAAAATGGGTGCAAATATAACATTTATTGCCAGAAATAAAGCAAAAGCAAAAAATTTGCTAAACGATATAAATAAAATATCTACAGGTCATAATTCATTTATAATAGCAGATTTATCTTCTCAAAAAGATATTAAAGCTGCATCAGAAAATTATATTAATAAAAATATTTCTCTTGATATTTTACTAAATAATGCTGGTCTTATTAACTTTAAAAGTAAAGAAACTATTGACGGGCTTGAAGAAACTTTTGCATTAAATCACTTAGCTTATTTTTCCCTTACAAATTTACTTTTAGATAAAATAAAAGGGTCGAGTTCAGCAAGAATTGTAAATGTATCTTCAGCTGCTCATCAGTTTGTCAAAAGAATGAATTTTGACGATATACAATCAGAAAAATCATATAAGCCTTTTCAAGTATATGGATATACTAAATTAGCTAATATACTTTTTACAAAAAAACTTTCATCTATCCTTAAAGATAAAAAAATATCTGTAAATTGTCTTCATCCAGGTGTGGTAGGAACCTCTTTTGGACAAAATAATACTAACAATCTTAACAAAGTTTTATCTTTTATCGCTAAACCATTTATGCGTACTTCTAAAAAAGGTGCAGAAACATCTATTTATTTATGTTCTTCGCCAGGTGTTTCAAATATTTCTGGTGAATATTTTTATAACTGTAGGGTAACAAAAACATCTAAATGGGCCCAAAATGAAGAAGATGCTGATAAATTATGGGATATAAGCTCAAAACTTACTGGAATTTGTTAAATGAAAGGTGTTTTGTTGATAAATCTAGGCTCTCCTGAAAATTTGGAGATATCTTCTATAAAAAAATATCTAAAAGAATTTTTGTCTGATGAGTATGTATTAGATTTACCAAAATTTTTAAGAAATATCTTGGTAAATTTTATTATTGTTCCCTTTCGGTCACCCAAAACAAAAGAGGCTTATGAGTCTATTTGGACAGAAAATGGATCTCCATTAATAATTAATACAAAATTAATTTCAAAAAAATTAGAAGAAAAAATACAGAAACCAGTTGAAACATCTATGAGATATCAAAAGCCTTCAATTGAAGAAGGAATAAAAAATCTAATCAAAAGAGGATGTAATGAAATTATTGCTGTCCCTTTATATCCTCATTACGCCCAATCAACATCTTTAACTACTGAATTAGAGGTAAAAAGATTAATTAACAAAGTTAATTCAGAAATTAATTTAACTGTTTCACCACCTTTTTATAATGATCCTAATTATATTAAATCTTTGTGTGACAGTATAAGTAAAAACCTACCAAATGATTTTGATTATCTTCTATTTAGCTATCACGGTATTCCTGAAAGGCATGTTAGAAAAATGGATCCAACATCATCTCATTGTTTGGAAAGTAAAGATTGTTGTGAAAAGAAATCCGTATCCCATCAATTTTGTTACAGGCATCAAGTAAAGATGACTTCAGAGTTATGTGCAGAAGAACTCAATTTAAATAATGACCAATGGGGTATTTCATTTCAATCAAGAATTGGCCCTGGGTGGCTTCAGCCTTTTACAGATAAAGTTATAGAGGATCTACCAGATAAAAATATGAAAAAAATAGCTGTTGTCTGCCCTGCATTTATTGCTGATAATTTAGAAACATTAGAAGAGGTGAATATTCAAGGGAAAGATTCTTTTTTAAATTCAGGAGGAGAAGAATTCACCTTTATTCCTTGTATAAATGATAATGATTTATTTATTGATTTTTTAATGGGATTTGTTTCAGAATAAAAATAAGGAGAATAATGTGAATGATTTTGTATATCCAGGAATATTAAGCAGTATTGCTTTACTTGTTTATTATTTTACTCTTTTAAGGGCAGGTATGGCTAGGGGAAAATTTGATATTAAAGCTCCTTCACATGATGGTCCTGAGGAATATGTTAGGCATGTTAGGGTTCATCATAATACTTTAGAGCATTTAATTTTATTTTTACCTGGTTTGTGGTTATTCTCTTTTGCAGTTGATCCTGTATGGGCTACGATAATTGGTATTTTATGGCCGATTGGTAGAATACGATACGCATTATCATATTATAAAGATGCTGAAAAAAGAGGCCCTGGTTTATACCTCAGTATGCCTCCAATTTACATTTATGTATTGGGTTCATTCATAGCGTTCTTGTATAAAATAATTATATAATTTCAAATTATACTTACGGAGAAAAAAATTGAATAATTTAGGTAAAAATAAAAAATTACTTTTAGCAAAATACCCTAATGGCTTAGCAGAATTAGATGACTTTATTTCTGAAGAAGTGGAAGTGCCTAATATTGTAGATAATGAATTATTAATTCAATCGCATTATGTGGGTGTTGATGCAGCATTAAGATTAATTGTTAGAGATAGTGATGAATTTTTATTTAGAGTCCAGCCTGGTGATATCATTCACGCCAACATAGCTGGTGAAGTTATAGCTTCTAATAATAAGGATTTTGAAGTAGGTGATTTTGTTACAGGTGCATTAGGTGTTCAAAGTCTATCAATTAGTAATGGTGAAGGTTTAGAAAAATGCGATCCTAGTTTGTCACCCTTAGGATCCTGGCTCGGAGGTTTTGGAGTTTCTGGCTTGACTGCATATTTTGCTTTATTTGATGAATGTAAACCTCAACCAGGTGAGACTGTCTTAGTAACTGGGGCAGCAGGAGCAGTGGGTTCAATGGCTGGACAATTTGCAAAACTTGCTGGGGCAAAAGTTATTGGTACTACTAGTTCAAAAGAAAAATGTGATTGGTTAGTAAATGAGCTAGGTTACGATGTTGCAATTAATTATAAAGACGAAAATTGGTATGAGCAGCTGGAAGCAGCAGCACCAGATCGCCTAAATATTATTTTCGATAATACAGGTGGCTCGGTTATGAATGAATCCTTAAAATTAATTGCTATGCATGGTGTAGTTTTACTTTGCGGTTCAACCTCACAATATTATCAGGATGAAATGAGCGGACCTTCAAATTATATCTGGCTGGGAAGTATGAGGGCCAGATTGCAAGGATTTGTAATTTTTGATTATGCTGAAAGATATGCTGAAGCAAGAAAGAAAATATCTCAATGGATTGATAATGGATCTTTAAAATTACCTGAATTTGTTTGTGATGGTGATATAGAAGATTTTCCCAGTGCCTTCAAAAAATTATTCGAAGGTAAAAATTTTGGTAAAATGCTTTTAAAGTTACCTGCGGCAAAATAGTATTTAGAATATTTTAAAAGGTAGCATTATTAATGTTTTTTATATTATAGTTAGGATATGAACAATCATTTTGATGTAATAGTCATTGGGGCTGGTATATCTGGCATTGGAGCTGGATATCATCTTCAAACAAAATGCCCCGAAAAGTCTTATGCTATACTTGAAGGTAGGGATACCATAGGTGGTACTTGGGATCTTTTTAAATACCCTGGAATTAGATCTGATTCTGATATGTATACTTTGGGGTTTTCTTTTTTTCCCTGGAAAGAAAAAGAGGCAATTGCAGATGGTCCATCAATTTTAAAATACCTTGATGAGACATCAAAAAAATTCAATATAGATAAAAAAATAAAGTTTAATCATTATGTAAAAGATGCTTCATGGTGCTCAAAAAAATCAATGTGGACCTTAAAAGTCGAAGATAAAAATCAAATTGATATAGTTACAATATCTTGTAATTTTATTTTTATGTGTTCTGGATATTATAGCTATGAAAAAGGATATACACCTGAATTCGAAGGCATGAATGAATTTAATGGAATGATAATGCATCCTCAGCAATGGGATACCTCAGTAGATTACATTAATAAGGAAGTAATTGTAATTGGAAGTGGTGCAACTGCAGTGACTCTAGTCCCAGAAATGGCAAAAGATGCAAAACATGTAACAATGCTTCAAAGATCACCTACTTATGTAGTCTCCGCACCTCAACAAGATCCATTAGCAAATTTTTTGAAAAAATATTTACCTACAAAATTATCCTATTTTATCGTGCGATGGAAAAATATTTTACGACAACAATGGTATTTTAGATTATGTAAAAAAAATCCAAAAAGAGTAAAAGATTTTATTATAAATCAGGTAAGAAAATCTCTTGGTAATGATTATGACGTAGATAAGCATTTTACGCCTAATTATAATCCCTGGGATCAAAGAATGTGCTTAGTACCTAATGGGGATTTATTTAAATCTATAAGAAAAAAACAAACTTCTGTGGTAACTGATAAAATTGATAAATTCACTTCGACGGGTATTAAACTTGAATCAGGTAAAACTTTACCCGCAGACATAATAGTTACCGCTACTGGTCTAAATTTAGAGTTATGTAGTAACATAAATTTAAAAGTTGATGGCAAGGATATTAATCTTCCAGATACTGTTACTTATAAAGGTATGATGTTTAGTGGTGTTCCAAATTTAGTTTCTACATTCGGATATACAAATGCTTCTTGGACATTAGGCGCAGATTTAACGTCTGAGTACGTATGTAGGCTTTTGAATTATATGAAAAAAAGTTCAATTAAAAAATGCTGTCCAGAGGCTAACAGTAAGATTGATAACAATAATGATTGGCTGAATCTTACTTCAGGCTATATTAAAAGATCAAAAGATATTTTTCCTAAACAAGGAAAGAGGAGTCCTTGGACAAATAATCAAAATTTTTTAAAGGATATTTTTCAAATACGTTACGGAAAAATTAACGATGGTGAAATTAAATTTTCTTGATACTTGCTTAATATATCCCAAATAAATAAATTTATATTTTATGTTAGGAATTAGAATGAATTCAAAAATTTGTGAAATGTTAGGAATAGAATTTCCTTTAGTAGCTTTTTCTCATTGTAGAGACGTTGTAGCTGCTGTTTCAAAAGCCGGTGGTATGGGAGTTTTCGGTGCAGTAAGCCTTCCACCAGATCGTTTAAAAGAAGAGTTAGATTGGATTGATAGTAATGTTGATGGTATGCCTTATGGGATAGATTTAATTGTTCCAAATAAATTTGAAGGTAAGGGTGAAAAGATTTCAACAGAACAATTAGTTAATGCTATTCCTCAGAGTCATAAAGATTTCACAAAAGAAATTTTATCCAATCATAATATAGAGACTGATGATTTAATTAATCTAAAGGATGGTGCGGCTAATTTTAGAATGAACTTATCTGATGAAAGTGCTGCAACATCTCTAGAGGTAGCCTTTCAATACCCTATAAAATTAGTTGCAAATGCCCTTGGTGTTCCTCCAAAAGTAATGCTTGATATGGGAAAAAAATATAATGTTGCTGTTGCCGCATTGGTCGGTACAAAAGAACATGCAGTTAAGCAAGTTGAGGCAGGTGTAGATATCTTAATTGCCTCTGGTGGAGAGGCAGGAGGTCATTGTGGTGACGTTTCGACGATGGTTTTAATACCTGAAGTTTACAGGGCAACAAAATCAATTAAGGATGTCCCAATATTGGCAGCAGGTGGAATTACA
>CACBCD010000010.1 GCA_902537725.1 uncultured PS1 clade bacterium | reverse complement strand
TGCCTTTTTTGTAGAGCTATATTGACCTTTGCCTCCGTCAATAAGAATAATATCAGGATATTTTAAACCATCATATAGTTTACTTTTTTTAATTTTTTTAAACCTTCTTTCTATGACTTCATTCATCATTCCAAAATCATCGTTTGTTTGAGCATTTTTAATATTAAATTTTCTATATTCACTTTTATCTAAACCTTCCTCATTCGCCACAACCATCGCTCCAACGGCATAGGAACCCTGAATGTGACTATTATCATATATTTCAATTCTCTTTGGTATCTCCTTTAGTTCAAAAGCTTTTTGAAGTAATGAGAGATTTTTCTTATTACTTAACAAATTGTTTTGATATCTTTGAAGCGCATTTTTTGAATTTTCTAAGGCATGATTAATTATTTTTTGCCTTTCACCTTTTTGTGGTTTGATTATACTTATTTTTCTTTTTTCTTTTTTTGAAAAAGTTTCCGAGAGTAGCTTCTTTTCAATTAAATCGTGGCTTGTTAGAATTAATTTTGGTATCGGTTTATTTTGGTAAAACTGGGGTATAAAAGATTGAAGTATATCTTCTGCAGAAACATCATTTAAATGAACAGGGAAATAAGATTTATTTCCAAGATTTCTCCATGATCTAAAGAAAAAAACTTGAACACATGATTTATTATTAATTTTGCTTATAGCAAAAACATCAGCCTCTTCTAAAAATTGAGGGTTAATAGTGTCTGATTTTGTCATATTGGCTAATGCGCTAATTCTATCTCTATATTGAGCAGCAGTTTCATATTCTTTATTTTTTGAAGCAATCTGCATCTTAGTGGATAGTTTTTTTTGAATTAAAGTAGATTTACCACTGAAGAAATTTCTTACATCATTTACGAGTTCTTTATAATCCTCCTTGCTTATCATGCTACCGCATGGACCAGAGCATCTTTTTAGGTGATAATTTAAACATGGTCTGTCACCAGCCTCAACCTCTCTATCTGAACAAGAACGTAATAAAAATACTTTTTGTAGAGTATTAAGCGTTCTATTAACTGCACCAGTATTTGCAAAAGGGCCATAATAGTAACCAGGTTTTGTTCTCGATCCACGATGCTTTTCTAGCCTTGGAAAATCATGTTCTTTGGAAATAAAAATATATGGAAAAGTTTTATCATCCCTTAGCATAATATTATATCTTGGTTTTTTCTCTTTAATTAAATTAAGCTCAAGAAGAAGGGCATCCATTTCTGTTTCAGTAATGGTGATCTCAACATCTTTAATAAGACTTATCATTTTAGTTATCCGATTGTTATTACCATTAGGTCTTGTATAACTTATTAGCCTTTTTTTTAAATTTTTTGCTTTTCCGACATAAAGTACATTTTTTTTAATACCAAGCATTCTATAGACACCTGGTTTTTCAGGCATATCTATTATTTTTTTCTGAAGAATTTCTCTTCCTGTAATATTATTTTTTTCTAAAATTTTATTTTTCATTGCTTTTTATTGATTATATTTTAAATAATACTCAAAGAATAGCCTGTGGATAACTATGTTGACAACTTAACTACTTAACTATACTAACATTATCTATAAGAACTTTTAATTTTTTTTTGTTGAAATATTACAACCTATTGAATTAATTGAATAATATTGAATTTTTATAAAATTTAAATAATTTTTAATAAATTAATTCTTCTTTCTAGTATTACCTAATTATAACTGTTAACAAGTTAGATTTTTTTTAAATAAAGTGATCTAACTTATTGTTTAATATAGAAACTTATTTAATTAATCTTTAAAATTTTTATTTTCTTTTTTTATCCAGTCTAAGTGCTCACCGCCATCAAGAGTAATCATCTGACCGGTAAAAGAGGGTATATTGATTATAAATTTTACTGCCTGATATATTTCTCCAGGATTTGAACCAACTTTTAGTGGCGTCGATAAACATTGATTTTCAAAATCTTTTTTTGATTGCCTGGCTCCTTGAAGAGTAGGTCCTGGTCCAATTGCGCATACTCTAATTTTAGGGCTAAGTGCTTGGGCCAATGTTTGAGTAAGCCACATAAGAGATTGTTTTGATGAAGTATACGAAATAAAATCTGGATTAGGAAAGAAAATTCTTTGGTCTATAATATTTATAATTAATCCTGGGGTATTTTTTCTTAGTTGGTTGTTAAAATCTCTTGATAAAATAAGAGGAGCTTTTAAATTAATATTATTATGACTTTCCCAAGACTCTAAATTAAGATTTTTGATATCATCATTTTCAAATTTTGAAGCATTGTTAATTAAAAGTGATATATTACCAAATTTCTTCTTGGACTTTTCAATTAAATTTTTCACAGAATTGTTATTGTTTAAATTACATTTTATAATTGCTGCCTTACCTTTTCTTTTTATTATTTGATTTTTAAGATTTTTAGCAGCAATGCTATTTTTATTATAATGAATAATTACCTTCCATCCATCATAAGCTAAGTTTTTTACAATTTCTTTTCCTATCCTTTTTGCACCCCCTGTAATAAGCGCTACCCCCGGTTTTAATTCTTTTGTATGAATTGGACTCATTTTCTCTTTTATCTACCTATAATTTTGCCATAGGATTTTTACTTAAAATTAAAGAAGTTTCATTAAGTCTATTTATCTCATCCCTAATTTTAGCCGCTTCCTCAAAGTTTAAATCCTCTGCAGCTTTTAACATTTTATCTTCTAATGATTTAAGATGTTTTTCAAGATTGTTGCCAATAAATAAATCATTATCAGTATGATCAGGCGCATCAATTTGCACATGATCCTTCTCATAAATACTGCTTAGAATATCCTTTATGTTATTTTTAATACTTGAGGGAGTAATGTTATTTTTCTTATTATATTCTTTTTGTTTTTTTCGTCTTCTTTTTGTTTCATCTAGGGCTCTCTCCATTGAGCCAGTAATTTTATCCGCATATAAAATTACTTTTCCATCAACGTTTCTTGCTGCTCTTCCCATAGTTTGTATTAGTGAGGTTTCTGATCTGAGAAAACCCTCCTTATCAGCATCAAGAATTGCAACCAGAGAGCATTCCGGAATATCTAAACCCTCTCTAAGAAGATTTATCCCCACTAGAACATCAAATACGCCCGTTCTCAAATCTCTGAGGATTTCTATCCTTTCTAGTGTATCAATATCTGAATGAAGGTATCGTACTTTAATATTTTGCTCATTCATATATTCAGTTAAATCTTCAGCCATTTTTTTTGTTAAAACTGTCACAAGAACTCGTTGCCCTTTTTTCGCTGTTAATTTGCATTCATATATTAAGTCATCAACTTGGTTTGATGCTGGACGAATTTCACTTTTAGGATCAATTAAACCTGTTGGTCTAATGATTTGCTCTGAGAAAACACCACCTGACTGATCAAGCTCCCAAGGACCGGGGGTAGCAGAAACAAAAATACTTTTTGGTCTCATCAAATCCCATTCTTCAAATTTTAATGGACGATTATCCTTACATGAGGGTAAACGAAAACCATGCTCTGAAAGAGTTGATTTTCTGTTAAAGTCACCTTTATACATTCCTCCAAGTTGAGGTATTGTTACATGACTTTCATCTGCAAAAATAATTGAGTCCTCGGGTAAATATTCAAATAATGTTGGGGGTGGTTCACCTGGCTTCCTACCTGTTAGATACCGAGAGTAGTTTTCAATCCCTGCGCAGCTTCCTGTAGCATCCATCATTTCTAAATCAAAAATTGTTCTTTGTTCTAATCTTTGCATTTCTAGAAGTTTATTTTCTTTTTCAAGCTCCTTGAGCCGCAAAAATAATTCTTTTTTAATTTCTTGTGCTGCTTGTTGAAGTGTTGGTCTAGGGGTTACATAGTGAGAATTAGCATATACTTTTATATTTTGTAATTCTCTAATTTTCTCTCCTGTGAGAGGATCAAATTCATTGATTTTTTCTACTTCATTACCCCAAAGTGAAATTTTCCAGGCCCTGCCTTCTAAGTGCGCTGGCCAAATTTCAATGACATCACCCCTTACTCTAAAAGTACCTCTAACAAATTTTGTATCGTTTCTCTTATATTGAAGGGAAACAAGGTTATTCAAAAGGTCTTGTCTTTCAATTATTTGTTTAGTTTCGATTGTTAAAGTCATTGATGAATATGTTTCAACTGATCCAATACCATAAATACATGATACAGATGAAACGATAATAACATCATCTCTTTCCATTAAAGATCTAGTAGCTGAATGTCTTAGCCTATCAATATGTTCATTTATACTTGCATCCTTTTCAATAAAAGTGTCAGTTCTTGGAACATACGCTTCGGGTTGATAATAGTCATAGTATGAAACAAAATACTCAACAGCGTTATCAGGAAAGAATTCTTTAAATTCTGAATATAATTGAGCAGCAAGTGTCTTATTTGGAGCAAGAATCAATGAGGGCTTTTGAGTTAATTCAATAATTTTCGCCATTGTGAAAGTTTTACCTGAACCTGTAACACCAAGAAGAACTTGTGACCTCTCATCATTTTTAATTCCTTCAACAAGTTCTTTAATAGCATCAGGTTGATCTCCAGATGGATCAAATTTAGAA
Organism: uncultured PS1 clade bacterium; assembly: GCA_902537725.1. GTDB lineage: Bacteria > Pseudomonadota > Alphaproteobacteria > MED-G09 > MED-G09 > MED-G09. The sequence goes on along the minus strand of CACBCD010000010.1, from coordinate 19,194 downwards.
ACTAACTTTAGGGGAATTCCAGCCTCGGTCTTAACATTTTTTTTCGGATGTTCTAATATCGGACCAATTTCGTCATTTAAAAAAGAGTCAGCTTTATTCATTCTAGCTCATCGCAGAAATCAATTATTCTTTTACAGGCTTCTTCAAGTTTTTCGATCGATGTTGCGTATGAAATTCTAAAATAGGGTGATAGACCAAACGCTGAACCATGAACTACTCCTACGGATTTATTTTTAAGTAAATTCATTGCAAAATCTTCATCATTCTTAATTTCTTCTCCACTAATAAGTTTTTTTCCAATTACATCTTCACATGAAGGATAGACATAAAATGCCCCTTTTGGCTTTAGACAGGACAACCCTTTAGCAGAATTTATCATTTCAACAACTTTGTTTCTTCTCATCTCAAAAGAATCTAACCAATCTTTTAAAAAACTTTGATCACCATTCAGTGCCTCTACTGCAGCCCATTGGCTTATTGATGAAGGGTTTGATGTTGATTGACCCTGAAGTTTTCTCATAGAGTCTATAATTTTTTTAGGCCCTCCGCAGTATCCTATTCTCCATCCAGTCATTGAGTAAGCCTTTGAGACACCATTCATTGTTAATGTTCTAGAATTTATTTCGTCATCAATTTCACCTATTGTTGTAAACTTTTCTTTTTTCTCATAGAGAAGATGTTCGTATATATCGTCTGACAAAATATAAATATTTGGATATTTCTTGAGAACACTAACAAGAGACTTAAGTTCTTCTGATGAATAAACCTCACCAGTAGGATTAGACGGAGAATTAATAATTATCCATTTTGTATTTTTTGTAATATTTTTTTCAAGATCATCAGCAGTAATTTTAAAATTTCTATTTCTTGATGTTTCAATAGTAATTGGAGTTCCTCCAGCTAACTTAACTATATCGGGATAACTTACCCAAAATGGTTTTGGAATAATTACTTCATCCCTAGGATTTAGCGTAGCAACCATTGCGTTGTAAATAATAGTTTTACCACCTGGAGCGACAGAAATATTTTCTTTTAAAAAGTCTAAATTATTATCCCGGCTAAACTTTTCTATTATTGCTTCTTTAAGTTCATCAATACCATCAACAGCTGTATATTTTGTTTCACCTCTAGAAATTGCATCAATAGCAGCCTTTTTAATATTTTCAGGTGTATCAAAATCTGGCTCACCCGCAGATAAACTTATTACATCTTTCCCTTGATTTTTTAAATCTCTTGAAAGTTGCGTCATTGCAACAGTTGCAGAGGGAGCAATTTTTTCTAAATTTTTAGATAACGTTATTGACATAATTTCACCAAATAAAAAAAGCAAGATAAACTATGATGATTTAACAAACAAGCAATATGCTATTCAATCTTTATGATAATTGATGCACATGCTAGAGTTTATATAGTTTGATATAGTGGGAATGAATGGAAGATAAAAATAAATATTACACTTTTAATGTGATTAAAAGAATCTGGAGGAATTACGCATCTGGATCTATGAAATTACTTTTAATAGCTCTTTTTTGTAATGCTATTGTTGCATTAACAACACCTGCTCTTCCTGAATTAATAAGAAGGGTAATTGATGATATTTTTGTGAATTCAAATCGAGAAATGTTAACAATACTCCCTTTAATAGCAATACTGATAATGTTTATTAGAGCTCTTGGAACCTATGGCGCAAATGTTGCAATTAATTATATAGGCCAAAAAATTGTTGGTTTATTGCAAAAAGATTTATACAAGGCAATTCTTAACTCTGATATGTCTTACATAAACTCCATTCATTCTGCACGATTTATCTCTAGCTTTACTGCTGATACAACAAAGTTAAGAGAGACAATGTCATCAGTTGTTGTCAACTTATCAAGAAATATTCTTATGGTTTTAGGATTAATAGGATATCTCTTTTATGTAGACCCTACCTTAGCGACAATTTTTTTTCTTGTATTACCGCCTGCAGCAATTGGTTTAAGAATGCTAGGAAAGAGATTAAGAAAAGCTATTAGAATGAGTCTTGAGGAAATAGGAACTCTATCGGCTTTAGTTTCAGAAACTTTAAAAGGTATGAGAATTATTAGAGCCTTTGGAAAAGAGAGAATTCATTCAGAGAAGGCCTCTTCAATTATTGATAATGTTGTAAGTCTGTCGATGAAAGGCGTTAAGGCAAGATCTGCTTCAGCACCAATAATGGAAATGGTAACTGGTTTTGCGATTGCAGGCATAATTTATTATGCAGGAAGTAAATCTTTAGATGGGTTTATGAGCGTTGGCAGCTTTATGGCATTTACCACAGCAGCAGGTTTACTTTATGATCCGTTAAAGGCTGTTGCTAATTTACAGGCCATGCTTCAGGAAGGTGTTGCCGCTTCACAAAGATTATTTCCAATTTTAGATAATAAACCAAAAATAATAAGCCCTGATAAACCATTAGAGATTAAAAAATTTAAAGGATCGTTAAAATTTTCTAAGGTTAATTTTTCATATAATAATGATAAGAAAGATAAAATACTTAAGGAAATTTCATTAGAAATAAAGCCTGGTCAAACCGCAGCATTAGTTGGACCTTCTGGAGCAGGAAAATCAAGCTTATTAAATCTGGTACCAAGATTTTATGATGTCCACAGTGGAAGCGTATTACTTGATGATTATGATTTAAGGAATCTATCTTTGTCAAATGTCAGAAGTGCATCATCTTTGGTTTCTCAAGATGCTCTAATTTTTGATATTTCTATTAAGGAAAATATAATTTTTGGATGTGATGGTATCTCAGATGAAATTTTTCTAAAAGTTTGTAAGGATTCATTGGTAGATGATTTTGTCAAAGATCTTCCTGATAAGTATCTAACATTAGTTGGTGAGTCTGGAGTTAGACTATCAGGAGGACAAAAGCAAAGAATTGCAATTGCAAGAGCAATGATTAAGGATGCCCCAATACTTTTACTGGATGAAGCAACATCGTCTCTTGATAGCGAGTCAGAAAAAAAGGTTCAAGAAGCTCTAGATAAATTAATGAGAGATAAAACAGCTTTAATTGTTGCTCATAGATTATCAACTATTAAAAATGTTGACGTGATATATGTTATCGATAATGGAGCGATAGTTGAGCAAGGAACTCATAAAGAGTTAGTTGATAAAAATGGCCTCTATGCTTTTTTATTTAAAACTCAATTTTTAGGGGATAAAGTTGAGTAAGCTATTGATAGTAAAAATTTTATCCTTAATTTTTTATATTTACTTAAAATTTGTCTCTTACACAATTAGGTGGAATTTAAATCACTATGATATTCCTGAGAGCTATTGGAAAAGAAAAAAACCTTTTATCTGGGTTCATTGGCATGGTCAAAGTTTAATGTTACCAGGTAAATGGGATCATAATAAACAAAAATTATTTGCTCTAGTTTCAAGGCACGGGGATGGAAACTTTATTGCATCACTTTTATCAAAATATAAAATTCAATTAATTAGAGGAGCTGGAAATCCTAAAAAATTGGGTATAAAGGAAAAGGGTGGTGCAATGGCTCTGCGCTCAATGATAAAAACCCTAAAATCTGGTTCATCCGTAGCTCTAACAGCAGATCAACCTCCTGGGCCTGGAAAGATTTGTGGTTTGGGGGTAATTTCTTTAGCAAAAATGTCTGGTGCAGCCATCATACCTGTTGCAGCAGCTACATCAAATCGATATGAATTTAATAATTGGGATAATTTCACATTAAATTTTCCTTTTGGAAGAGGATCAATAGTTTGGGGGAATCCAATTAAAGTAAAATCAAATGCATCAAGTGATGAAATGGAAGAGATAAGACAATTTTTGGAGGATCAATTAAATAGTATTTCCGTGGAAGCTAGAGAAAATATTGATATTCGAAAATGATTATTTTTAGAATTTATAAACTAATAACTAAAATTATTAGACCTCTAATGTACCCATTCTTCATCTATAGACTATTCAAAAATAAAGAAGAAAAAGGAAAATATGCTGAAAGAAGAGGCTTTTCCTCAAATGTAAGACCAAATGGAAGTCTAATTTGGATTCATGCCGCTAGCGTAGGTGAGGCTTTATCATCTATACCATTAATTGAAGAATTAAAGAAACTATCACCAAAAATTAAAATAATTATTACGACTGGAACAAAAACTTCAAAGGAAGTAATAATCAAAAAGAATATAGATGGTGTCATTCATCAATATGCCCCATGGGATATAGAAAGTTTTTGTTTAAATTTTCTAAATTTTTGGCAACCCGATATGGCAATATTTCTAGAATCTGAAATTTGGCCAAACTTATTAAACGAAACTAATAATAAAAGTATTCCCATATGTTTAATTAATGCAAGAATAACTGATAGGACCTTTAAAAACTGGTTGAAATTTCCTAAAACCATAGAGTATTTACTCTCATTTTTTTCACTACTAATTGCTCAAGATGAATTTAGTAAAGCTAAGCTTAAGAAATTGGGGGCTAAAAATATTCTTGTTTATGGAAATTTAAAAAATGATTCTAAGAAACTTCTCTATGATATAGAAGGTTTAAAAAAATATGACGATTTTTTTAAAGAAAAAGACGTTTTGGTGTTGGCTTCAACTCATAAAGGTGAGGAAATTAATGTAGTTAATAAATTTAGTGAACTTTTAAAAGATTTACCAAATTTATTCCTAGTTATAGCTCCAAGGCACCCTGATCGAAGAACTGATATAATCAAGATATTAAAGAAATCATATTTTACTCATAAAGAATTTATTTTGAGATCAAGTAATGATTATTTAAATGAAAATAAGAAAATATTTATTTTGGATACAATTGGCGAATTGGGTTATTTTTATGAAAAGTCAAATGCTGTAATTTTAGGAGGTGCATTTGAGAATTTTGGTGGTCATAATCCTATTGAACCAGCCCTCTTTAATAATGCTATCTTTACTGGGCCTAATTTTTTTAATTTTAAAGATGAATATAGTGGATTATTAAAAGCTGGTGGTGCCAAAATAATATCAGATATGAATGATTTATTTATTTTAAAAGACAAAGAGAAAATAATAGAAATGGCTAATAATTCGAAAATATTTACTAAAAATATTGGAGGAACTGCAAATAAAATATCGGAAAAATTAATTGGTATATTGAATGAAGATTACTGAACCAAAATTTTGGTGGAATTTCAAACCATCTCTACAAATGAGGTTAATCTCATTTCCTTTTGGGTTAATTTTAAAAATTCTTATTTTTTTCCGCTATAAATTATTAAAAGAAACCCATCTGATTAAACCAGTAATATGTGTCGGTAATTTTGTTGTTGGTGGGCAAGGAAAAACACCATTTGTAAGATATTTAAGAAAACTTTTTCAAGATTTTAATCATAAAACAGTAGTGATTTCTAATGGTTACGGTGGAAAGTTGGCTTACCCTAAAATTATTACTTCGAGTGATAGTAGTAATGAGTGTGGAGACGAAGCATTACTTCATGCCAGAGACGGACCAACAATCGTCTCAAAAAATAGAGCTGGCGCCTTGAAAATCCTTAAGCAAAATATTTTTGATTTAGTTATATTAGATGACGGATTTCAAAATCCTTCAATTCATAAAAATTTAAATATTATCATGGTTGATGCCTCTAAGGGTATTGGAAATAATCTTTTAATTCCATTTGGACCTATGAGAGAGAGTTTAAATTTTGCTTTAAAAAGAGTTGATATAATTATTTTAATTAATTCAATAAATGAAAATCATCAATCGATAGATTACATTTTAAAGTCTTGGAAAGGTCTTGTTATTAATGCAGAATATGAAACTTATTTAAATGAGGATATTAATGAGGATGTTATTATTTTTTCTGGAATATCTAATCCAGAAAAATTATCTTACGGACTTGAAAAAATTGGCGCTAAAATTGATAAACACTTTATTTTCCCTGATCATAAAAATATTACTGAAGATAATGCAAAAGAAATATACGAATATTCAAAATCTAAAAACTTAAGAGTTATAACCACCGAAAAGGATCATATTAAGTTAAAAGACTCAAAAGAAAATTCATACAGAGAAAGACTATATTTGAGCTCTATAATAGCAAAGGTGAGAATTAGACTAGATAATAAAATTTTAATAAATTTCTTAAGGGATAGAAAATTAATTAAATAAAATGAAAATTATTTTCTACTTACTTTTTATTTATTGTTTTTTGATTGGTAATGCTCAATCCTCTGAGACATTAACTGTTGTAATAGAAAATAAGAATTCTTCCAATATTTCTATAATTGCTGAAGTAATGACTACTGAAACCCAACAAGCTCGAGGAATGATGTATAGAAAGTCTTTAGATAGAGATAAAGGCATGTTATTTTTGTTCAAAGAACCAAAAAAAGCAGTTTTTTGGATGAAAAATACCTACGTTTCACTTGATTTAATTTTTATAAAAGAGGGTGGTTTTATTGACTCTATTCACGAAAATCTTGAACCACTAAGTATAAAAAAAATAAAATCAAAAGAAGAAGTTATAGCTGTTCTTGAAATTCTAGGGGGTGAAGTTAAATTGAATAAAATTGAATTAGACTCAAGAGTTTTGTTTTAAGAGTAATAAAGTTTTTATGTATAATCTACCTTGAGTATTTCGTATGACTTTCCTCCCCCTGGAGTATTAACTTCAACAGACTCACCTACAGTTTTACCTATTAACGCTTTTGCCAAAGGGGACTGGATAGATATTTTTCCAGAATTAAAATCAGCCTCTATTTCTCCAACAATTTGATATTTTGACTCAACATCTGTTTCTTCATCAACTATTAATATGGTTGCGCTAAATTTTACTTCATCTCCAGATAGGTCTGATGGATCAATTACTTCAGCGCGACTTAAAATATCTTCCAACTCCATAATTTTAGTCTCATTATGACTTTGCTCCTCTTTAGCAGCATGATATTCTGCATTTTCAGATAAGTCCCCATGAGCTCTTGCTTCAGCAATTGAGTCTATAATTCTTGGCCTTTCAACTGTTTTGCAGTTTTTAAGTTCCTCTTCAACTATATTTTTACCATTAGGTGTCAACGGAATTTTATTCATAACTAAGTTTAACCCAGTATTTATTTTTTTTTAAGGAAATAATTGAATTTTTAGCTTAATAACTGCCCAAATGATTGAATTGTTTTGATACTCATCTCATTATTTTTTATTGCTTTTATTGCCATTACAACTGCATTTGCTCCAGATACAGTAGTATAATAAGGAGTTTCAGACTCTAGAGCAGATCTTCTAATAGATTTAGAGTCTTTGATAGCTTGAGGTGTTTCTGTAGTGTTGAGCACCAGTGATATTTTCTTTTCGCTAATCATTTCAACTATATGGGGTGAGCCTTGGAGAACTTTATTGATTTTTTTTGTTTGGATATTATTATTATTCAAAAATTCAGCTGTTCCGTGAGTGGCATAAATATCAAAACCCAATGAGAAAAGATCTGAAACAGGGTTTAAAATTTTATCTTTGTCACTATCTTTTACGGAAACAAATACCGAACCCTCAGTTGGTATTCTAGATCCACTTCCAATCTGACTTTTAGCAAAGGCCATTCCAAAATCTCTATCAATACCCATGACTTCACCAGTCGATCTCATTTCTGGCCCAAGTATAGTATCAACACCTGTAAATCTTTTAAATGGAAATACTGCTTCTTTTATAGCAAAATGATTAATATTTATTTCTTTTAAATCCATAGAATTAATTTTATTTCCAAGCATTATTTTTGTAGCTATTTTAGCTAATGGTTTACCTAGAACCTTTGCTATAAATGGGACTGTTCGGCTAGCTCTTGGATTTACCTCAAGGATAAAAATTTTACCGTCTTTAATTGCAAATTGCGTATTCATTAATCCAATAACATTTAAATCTCTGGCTAAAAGTCTTACCTGTCTCTCTAGTTCATCTAAAATTTTCTTTTCTAAAGAAAAAGGTGGTATTGAACACGCAGAGTCTCCTGAATGCACTCCCGCTTCTTCTATATGCTCAAGAATACCAGCAATATAAATTTCATCACCATCACAAAGCGCATCTATATCGACTTCAATCGCATCTCTTAAATAAGAGTCTATTAATACAGGGTTGTCTCCAGAAACTACTACAGCTTCTTTCATATATTTTTTTAGTTGTTCATCAGAATGAACAATTTCCATTGCCCTGCCACCTAATACATATGATGGTCTTATAACTACAGGATAACCAATATCATTAACAATATCTATTGCTTCATCAGAAGAAGTAGCTATACCATTTCTTGGTTGAAGAATATTCAAATTAGATATCAATTTTTGAAACCTATCTCTATCCTCAGCAAGATCAATTGCATCTTGAGAGGTTCCTAAAATTTTAATATCAATTTTATTATTTTCTAATTCTTTTGCTAACTTTAAAGGTGTTTGTCCTCCAAATTGAACAATTATTCCTAATAAATTTCCAGATGATTTCTCTATATTGATAATTTCAATAAGATCTTCAAAGTTAAGAGGTTCAAAATATAATCTATCAGAGGTATCATAATCTGTTGATACAGTTTCGGGATTGCAATTAACCATAATACTTTCAACACCAGATTCTTTAAGTGCATAGGACGCATGGACACAACAATAGTCAAATTCAATACCTTGTCCTATTCTATTTGGACCGCCTCCGATAATTATAACTTTATCTTTATTGGACGGCTTTGACTCGCAGAATAAAGTTTCAGAAAAAATAGAGTCTCCATAAGTTGAATACATATAAGCAGTTTCTGATTTAAACTCTGCCGCACAGGTATCAACTCTCTTAAAAACAGGTTTAATGTTGAAATTTTCTCTAAGTGTTCTAATGTCACTTTCTTTGCAGCTTGTAAGTTCAGCTAACCTATTATCTGAAAAACCTTGAGTTTTTAGCCACACAATATTATCTTTATCATTAGGCATTCCTTTACTAATTAAGTTATTTTCTATTTCAATAATTTCACTTATCTGTTGAATGAACCAAGGGTCGTAAAATGTTAACTCATGAATTCTCTCTGTGCTTATTCCCAATCTCAGTGCATCAGCTAAATATAACAATCTATTAGGTGAAGTCTTTTTTAACTCATTTTCAATTTCTTCAATGTTATTTGTTTTGGTTATTGAGTTAAAACCATTTAATCCAGTTTCAAGAGATCTTAATGCTTTTTGAATTGACTCTTTAAAATTTTTACCGATAGACATCGCTTCGCCAACTGATTTCATGGAGGACGATAAGGTTGGTTCAGAGCCCGGAAATTTCTCAAATGCGAATCTTGGTATTTTAGTAACTACATAATCAATGGCTGGCTCAAAAGATGCTGGAGTTGTTCTTGTTATATCATTTTTTAATTCATCAAGAGTGTATCCAACAGCTAATAATGCGGCAATCTTTGCTATCGGAAAACCAGTAGCCTTGGATGCTAAAGCAGATGACCTTGATACTCTTGGATTCATTTCAATAACAACCATATCTCCATTTTTTGGATTTATTGCAAATTGAACATTTGATCCACCAGTATCAACACCTATCTCTCTTAATATATCAATGGAAGCTATTCTCATTTTTTGATATTCTTTATCTGTTAGCGTAAGTGCTGGTGCAACGGTGATTGAATCGCCCGTATGAACACCCATTGGATCAACATTTTCTATTGAACATATAATGATACAATTATCAGACTTATCTCTGACAACCTCCATCTCATATTCTTTCCATCCGGCAACTGACTCCTCTACAAGGATTTCATTTGTCGGTGAGCTATCGATTCCATTTGATGCAATTTCTATAAATTCTTTAATGGTAGAGGCAATTCCTCCACCTGTTCCACCGAGTGTAAATGAGGGTCGTATAATGACTGGTAAACCAATTTCATCTAATTTTTTTATGGAATCATCTAAGTTCTGTGAGGTAAAGGATTTTGGTGTTTTGAGTCCAATTTTTTTCATTGCTTCTCTAAACTTACTCCTATCTTCAGCTTTAGATATAGCTTCTTCATCTGCACCAATTAATTCTACATTATTTTCTTTTAAAAACCCTGACTCAGAAACTTCTAGTGATACATTTAAACCAGTTTGACCGCCCATTGTTGGAAGAATTGCATCAGGTTTTTCTTTCTTAATTATTTTTTTTAAAATTTCTGGGGTTATAGGCTCTATATATGTTTTATCTGCAACATTTGGATCAGTCATAATCGTTGCAGGATTAGAATTTACCAAAATTATTTTATAACCTTCATTTTTTAGAGCTTTACAAGCTTGTGTTCCAGAGTAGTCAAATTCACATGCTTGTCCAATAACTATAGGCCCTGCACCAACTATAAGTATACTCTTTATGTCACTTCTTTTTGGCAATTTAAATTCTTCCTACAAGGTTTTGAAATTTATTAAAAAGATAAAAACTATCATGAGGACCTGGCGATGCCTCTGGGTGATGTTGAACAGAGAAAATAGGTTTATCCTTTACCGATAATCCAGAATTACTCCCATCAAATAAACTTACATGAGTTTCATTTATGCTTTGATCAAGAGTTTCAAATTTTACAGCAAAACCATGATTCATAGATGTAATTTCTACTTTTTCATTAGCTATATTTTTTACTGGATGGTTTGCTCCATGATGACCTTGGTGCATTTTAAAAGTTTCGCCACCCAAAGCTAATGCAAGAATTTGATGCCCTAAGCAAATACCAAAAATTGGTATATTTTTTTCTAAGAGATCTCTAATGATTGGTACTGAATATTTACCTGTAGCATATGGATCCCCTGGACCGTTTGAAAGAAATATCCCATCAGGTTTTAGGCTTAATATTTTTTCAGAAATAGTATCACAAGGGACTATGGTTAATTTATTAAACCTTGAGGCTAAGCATCTAAGAATATTATTTTTAACCCCATAATCAATTACAACAATATGTTTATTTATTGATTGTATTTTGTCACTTAAAAAACCTACTTCTCTTTCAGTCCAATTATAGATCTCTTTAGTTGATACATTTTTAGCAAGATCTTGACCAACTATTCCCTCCCATTTACTTAATTTATTTTTATAGGATTCACTCTCTTTAAACCCCTTTTGATCATTAACTATTATACCGTTCATAAATCCCTTTTCTCTGATGTGAGCAGTAATTGATCTAGTGTCAACTCCATAAAGTGCTGTAATTTTGTTATCAATTAGCCATTGATTAAGATTTTTTTTAGAACGCCAATTAGATGGAGATGTTATTGGGCTATTAAAAATAGCACCTTTAATTTTTGGTCCTTTCTCACTTTCTACATCTTCAAAGTTTGTTCCAACATTACCAATATGCGGAAATGTAAAAGTTATTATTTGCGATGCATATGACGGATCAGTCATAATTTCCTGGTAACCTGTCATAGCGGTATTAAAGCAAACTTCTCCAATTACAGACCCTTCATAGCCACAACCATAACCCTTAAAAATATTTCCATCATCAAGAATTAGAGCGCCGGTTGGTTTTTTACTTGACCAGTCAGACATTAAAAGACCTAATAAAACTTAAAAAAAATATATTTTTGAATTTTTGAAATGAATTTAAATAAAAATTAATTCCTATACTTAAATTCATAATTTTTGACACCCTCTAACGAAACATTAAAGTAAGAAAAAAAGTTTTAACGAATCATTTTTTTTAATTTCAAATTGACGAAAAATATTCATACTATAAACGTACGTCAAGTGACATTTTATATTAATTGTTTTTTTTTGATTTTTTTGAACTTGGTTGAGAAAAAATAATTAGCTGTCTTACAATTTTAAAAATTATTATGGAGTAAATTATGTTATTAGATTCTATAAAAAAAGATCTTCAAATAGCGATGAAAGCCAAAGAAACTCTTAAAATATCGACTTTAAGAATGATAACTTCATCAATAAAGAATATAGAAATTAATAATAGAACTTCATCTAAAGATGAGTCATCAAACGAATCTTTAAGTGATAGTGAAATAATTCAATTATTATCTAAAATGATTAAGCAAAGAAAAGAATCAGCAGAGATTTACAAAAAAAGTGATAGAGCTGACCTTGAAAAAAAAGAAAATGATGAAATTGAAATTATTGAACAATATATGCCTAGTCAAATTAATGATGAAGAGATTGATAATTTAATAAATGAAATAATTGGTGAAACAGGATCCTCAAATATTAAAGATATGGGAAGAGTTATGACAATTCTAAAAGAAAAATATTCAGGACAAATGGACTTTGGTAAGGCATCATTAATTGTTAAAGAAAAACTAAATAGCTAATAAATGAAATTTTCAACAGAAATTCTAAATGAGATTAAAGACAAAATCAGTGTATCTCAAGTTGTAGAAAAAACAGTACAACTTAAAAAGAGAGGAAAAGAGTTTGTTGGTTTGTCGCCTTTTACAAAAGAGAGAACCCCGTCTTTTACTGTTAATGATGAAAAACAGTTTTATCATTGTTTTTCAACCAATAAACATGGTGATATTTTTACTTTTTTAGTAGAAGTTGGAGGCTTAAGTTTTCCAGAAGCTGTTGAAAAATTAGCAGATGAAGCTGGGGTTCAGTTAAGAACATTTTCACCTGCAGAAGAAGAAAAATTTAATAAAAGCAAAAAATTGTATGAAGCCCTAGAGATATCAAAGTCTTTTTTTTCATCTCAAATATTCGATAACGACAATTCATTAGCTTTAAGATATTTAAAAAATAGGGGCTTGAGTAATGATATAATAAATTCTTATGAAATTGGATATGCCCCTAAAGGAAATAAATTAGAGAAATATTTGATTTCAAATGGAGTTTCTCATGAAATCATGACTTTAGCTGGAATGACTATCAAGGATGAGAATAAAAAAGATAATTTTTATGATAGATTTCGAAATAGAATTATTTTTCCAATAAGAGATATTAGAAATAGGGTTGTTGGCTTTGGCGGAAGAGTAATAAATACCGAAGATCAACCTAAATACCTTAATTCTCCTGAAACACCATTATTTCATAAAGGTGGATTATTATATAATTTTTCAAAAATACGGCCAAATATAAAAAATAAAGATAATTTGATTGTTGTCGAAGGCTATATGGACGTTGTAAGTTTGGCGTCAAAAGGCCTTCATAATGCAGTAGCACCTCTTGGTACAGCCTTGACTGAAACTCAATTAAATCTTCTTTGGAAAGAGACTGATAGTCCAATAGTATGTTTTGATGGAGATAAGGCCGGAAAACAGGCTTCATTTAGAGCGTCTGAAATAGCTCTTAAATTACTCAAACCAAATAAAACACTGAGGTTTATAAATTTGCCAGATAATTTAGATCCAGATGATTATATAAAAAATAATGGCTTAGAAAATTTCAATAAATATATTAAAAATGCTTCACCTTTAACAGCTATAATTTGGGATTCATGTTTACAAGAATCAAACATTGAAACGCCTGAGGGAAAAGCAGGCTTTGAAACTCTTCTAAGGAGAAAACTAAACCTTATTAGTGATAAAAGCATCAAGAAACATTACGGATTACTTTTTATGGAAATGCTCGATAAATTTTTTTACTCAAAAAAGTTTGATAAAAAAATATCTAAATTTGGTTACAATGAGAAGGGTTCAAGAAAATTCAATAATCCATTAAAAATAAAAAATAGTATTTTAGGATCAGGAGGACAGTTACCATCCGATCTTGAGGCATTGGTTATTTCAGGTATATTAATTTTTCCACGACTAATAAAAAAACATTTTGAAATCTTGGAATCTTTTCAAATAGAAAATTTGCGGTTAAGGGATATTAGGGATAACCTCCTTGTCTTTGTAAAAAAAGATTATAGCGAACTTAACATTGATCTGATAAAAGAATTTGTTCAAAAAAATTATCAGACTTTTTTTGAAAAAGATTTGAGGTTTGCGAATATTTTTTGGCAAAAAAAAGAGGGAATTAATTTTGATCAAATTTCAAAAGTTTGGCTTGAAATTTTGAAGGATGATCAACATATAAAGAGTCTATTAAAAGATATTGAGACAAGTAAAGATGAAATCAAAAATGAAGAGGATGAAAAGCGTTTTATTGACCTAATTGAGAATAAAGATAAGGCAATAAAATTAATTACTGAGAAATATGGCTAAAAAGAAATCAACTAAGAAAAGCATTGAAGATAAGAATCAAGAAGACTTACTCATTGATATGTCTAATGCTGCAGTTAAAAAAATGTTAAAAGCTGCAAAAGCTGAAGGATTTGTTAATTACAAAGATATAAATAAAGTTGTTAACGCTGAAAAATATACCTCAGAACAAATTGAAGATCTTATGTCATTAATTTCAGAGATGGGAATATCAATTATTGAGGCTGATGCTGATGATCAGGATGAATCTCAATCAGAGATAAAAACTGAGGAAAAAGGCAAGAAAAAAACATCTACTGATAGAACAGATGATCCTGTAAGAATGTATTTAAGGGAAATGGGTACTGTTGATCTTCTCTCTAGAGAGGGCGAAATTGCTATTGCCAAACGTATCGAGGCTGGTAAAGAGGCTATGATAGAGGGTCTTTGTGAGAGTCCATTAACATTTCAAGCTATTATTATTTGGCGTGATGAATTAAATGAGGGTCAAGTTCTTTTAAGAGATATTATTGATCTTGAAGCATCATACATCGGTCCTGATGCAAAGAATAAAAGAATTGACAAAAGCAAAATTAATAATGATTTAGATGATAAAAAGGATGAAGAGGGTGAATCATCTGATGATGGTGAAAGTGATGATTACAATGAATATGAGAATAATGTTTCATTAGCAGCTATGGAAGCTGATTTAAAGCCAGAGGTTTTTATAATTTTTGATGAAATTTCTGTTAAATATAAAAAATTAAGAGCACTTCAAGATAAAAGAAATGCTTTAAAAGCTAAAAACTCTGATTTAAGTGATAGTCAAATTAAAAAATATGACGAATATACCTCAGAGCTTAAAGAGCTCATGAAAGGATTATCGCTTAACAATAATAGAATAGAGTCATTGTTAGATCATTTATATGACATTAATAAAAGATTAGTTAGTTCTGAGCTATCTCTATGGAGAATGGCTAACTCAGCCGGAGTGAATAGAGAAGATTTTTTACAAGAATATTATGGAAATGAATTGGATACTGGTTGGGTAGGAAGAATTGTACGCTTAAAAAGAAAAGGCTGGAAAGAATTTGTTCAATCAAATAGAAAAGATATTAAGAGTTTGCTCTCAGAAATAACTGAATTATCAGAGGAAACTGGCCTTGAAATTGGTGATTTTAGAAAAATTGTACTTAAGGTTCAAAAGGGTGAAAGAGAAGCTGCCGTTGCAAAAAAGGAAATGGTGGAAGCCAACCTTAGATTAGTTATCTCTATTGCAAAAAAATACACCAATAGAGGGTTACAATTTTTAGATCTTATTCAAGAAGGTAATATTGGTTTGATGAAAGCCGTTGATAAGTTTGAATACAGAAGAGGCTATAAATTTTCCACATATGCAACTTGGTGGATTAGACAAGCTATAACTAGATCAATTGCTGATCAGGCAAGGACCATAAGAATACCTGTTCATATGATTGAAACAATTAATAAACTTGTTAGAACTTCTAGGCAGCTTCTTCATGAAATCGGTAGAGAGCCAACACCCGAAGAGTTATCGGAAAAACTTAAGATGCCTCTTGATAAAGTCCGTAAGGTTTTAAAAATTGCTAAGGAGCCAATTTCATTAGAAACACCAATAGGAGATGAAGAAGATAGCTATTTAGGTGACTTTATAGAGGATAAGAATGTTTTATTGCCAGTAGATGCTGCCGTGCAATCAAACCTAAGAGAGACAACTACTAAAGTTTTAGCAATGTTAACTCCCAGGGAAGAGAGAGTTTTAAGGATGCGTTTTGGTATAGGAATGAATACAGACCATACTTTAGAGGAGGTTGGCCAGCAATTTTCTGTCACCAGAGAGAGAATAAGACAGATAGAGGCTAAAGCACTCAGGAAATTAAAACATCCAACTAGATCAAAAAAACTTAGAAGTTTTCTTGATAGTTAAATTTTGGGCCCGTAGCTCAGTTGGTTAGAGCAAACCGCTCATAACGGTTTGGTCGCAGGTTCGAATCCTGCCGGGCCCACCATTTATTAATGAGAAATTATGGCTAGTTATCAGTATACATTCGTAATCGAGCAATTATCTAAATCTTGGCCAGGTGGAAAAGAGTTATTTTCTAATATTAATTTGTCTTTTTTACCAAATGCAAAAATAGGTATTGTTGGAGTAAACGGAGCGGGTAAATCAACTTTTCTAAAAATAATGGCTGGTATTGAAAAAGATTATACCGGAGAAGCATGGGCAGCAGATGGAATATCCCTAGGATACTTGCCTCAAGAACCAGTTTTAGATGAGGCTTTAAATGTTTATGAAAATGTTACTCTTGGTTTAAAAGATCAGAAAGATCTTTTGGATAGGTATAACGAACTTGCAGTTAATTACTCTGATGAAAATGCAGATGAACTTGCAGAACTTCAAAATGAAATTGAAAGCAAAGATTTATGGGATCTAGATTCTAAAGTTAATCAAGCTTTAGAAGCATTACGATGCCCAGAGCCCGATAAAAATGTATCAAATTTATCTGGAGGTGAAAAAAGAAGAATAGCTATTTGTCAGTTATTATTAAAGCATCCTGATATTCTTCTTTTAGATGAGCCCACAAATCATTTAGATGCTGAAACTGTTGCTTGGCTTGAGAATTATTTAAAAAATTATCAAGGTACTATTGTTTTGATTACCCATGATAGATATTTTTTAAATAATATTACAGAATGGATACTTGAGCTTGATAGAGGTAAGGGTATTCCCTATGAAGGTAACTATACTTCATGGTTAGGTCAAAAACAAAAAAGAATTGCTCTTGAAAGCAAACAAGATAATTCAAGATTAAAAAGATTAAAAAGTGAACTTGATTGGATTTCATCATCACCAAAAGCAAGACAGGCTAAATCAAAGGCAAGAATAAAAAGCTATAATGAGCTAAAGGACTCGGAAGTTAAACAAAGTAATGGGGAGCCTCAAATAATTATACCTAAAGCCCCCAGACTTGGGGATATGGTAATTGATGTTAAAAATCTTTCAAAGTCATATGATGAAAGTTTATTAATTGAAGACATAAGCTTTAGATTACCTCCTGGAGGTATCATAGGTATAATAGGTGCAAATGGCGCAGGTAAAACTACATTATTTAATATTCTATCCGGCATTGAGAAATCATATGAAGGTGAAGTTAATATAGGTGAAACAGTATCTTTAGGCTATGTAGATCAATCAAGAGATGATTTGAACAACAAGAAAACGGTTTGGGAGGAAATTTCTGAAGGTAATGATATTCTTGAAGTTAATTCAACAATTATTAATTCTAGGGCATATGTTAGTGCTTTTAATTTTAAAGGTACAGATCAACAAAAAGTTGTTGGTCAACTCTCTGGGGGAGAGAGAAACAGAGTGCACTTAGCTAAAGTTTTAAAATCTGGAGCAAACTTATTATTATTAGATGAACCTACAAATGATCTTGATGTGGAAACTCTTCATGCACTCGAATATGCGTTAGAAAAATTTTCTGGAAGCGCTCTAATAATAAGTCATGATAGATGGTTTTTGGATAGAATGGCTACCCACATACTTGCTTTTGAAGGTAATAGCCACCTTGAGTGGTTTGAAGGTAATTATTCCGACTATCTTATTGACTATAAAAGAAGATATGGTGAAAGTGCAGAAATACCTAGTAGGATTAAATATAAAAAATTTTCACGTTAGAAAATTAACGTGATTCAGAGTTTAACCTATTAATAAGTTTATTAATATCACCGTTATTATTACTCAAAAAACTTGTAAAAGTAGATCTTTGCTCTTGCGCCATCCAAATACCTGATATTCTCATATCAAAAACTTTATTTATACCAACTTTATTTTTTATTACCCACCAATCTATTGGTATAGGTTTAGATCTGTCATTAAATTTGACTAATGAATAAACAATGTTACCTCTTTTTCCTTTATCTTCATTTTTTATTATTTGAATATTTCCAGAGGGGTACGAAAGAAGTCTTTTTGCATAAACTTTAGAAATAAAATCTTCAATTGATTGAAAATATTTTAACGAATCTTCCTTATCTAGCCTTTTTCTGTAAGGGCCTAATACAAAAAGGGATACCCTTTTAATATCTAAATTATTAATAAAGATTTCTTCTAAAAAAATTTCTTTTTTATCATTTGTGATATTAGGATTTCCTAAGATTGATAACGCATTATTCCCAAGATTTTCAACCCATAAAGATGTTTCATTATCATTTCCATGGAGAGGGTTAAAATTAAAAACAAAAATTAAAATTAATATTGCTATCTTTATAAATATTTTACTTTTTATCATTTTAATTCTCATAAAAATCTTCAAAACCATCTTGGAAGATAGCCCCATCTTCCTCAAAATCACTAATAGTATTTATTCCTCTACTCTGTAAGTAAATTGACTTTAGAGTAGAATAATAGTCAATTGAAGTCTCTCTTAAATTGTCAATTGTCTCTCCATTTCGTGATCTTTCTGATAAGGCATAAATAATAGATGGAGAGAAACTTACTATAGTATCTTCATCTTTTAGTGCATATCTAACTGGATTTAAACCAACATCAACAATCGTTCCAAATAAGTGTCTTGAGGTCCTAGGCCCAAGAAAAGGCACAACTATGAATTGTCCTTCGCTAAAACCCCATATTTTAAGTGTTTTACCAAAGTCAGTATTAATTTTTTCTATACCTGTATAGTTTGCAACATCAAATAATCCTACCAGACCAACTGTTGAGTTTATAAATAGCCGTGTTGTTGACAAGGTCGCTAAAGATATATTTCCTTGCGCGAAATAATTTAAAATATTAGACGGTTCATTAATATTTGATAGTACATTAGAAATACCTGTTTCAACAAAATTTGGAAGTATTCCATAAACTTTTGATGTTGGTTTTAGTAAGTTTTGATCAACTGTATCATTAAAATTGTGAATTGATCTATTGGTCTTTTCATACTCATCACTAATTTCAGCACAAACTGTAGAATTATTTAAAAATAAAACTAAAAGAAAAAAACTTATATATTTAAGAAAATATTTCATTAATTTTTAATACCCTCATGGATTTATTATATTAAAATTACAATTTTTTCTAGAGTT
>CACBCD010000009.1 GCA_902537725.1 uncultured PS1 clade bacterium | reverse complement strand
ATTGTAAGGTAAATTTGATATAACAGAATAATTTTCACTGATAAGCTTGTCTAAATCAACTTTTAGAGCGTCATTTATTATAAATTCAAATTTCTTAGGGTGTTTTTCTTTTAACTCTTCTAAAATCGGAAGAAAAGTTTTATCTGTCTCAATTGCAAGAACTTTTTTAATTTTTTTTTCTAATATAGCATTAGTTAATAATCCTGGACCGGGTCCAACTTCGACTATAAATCTCTCATCACATGATGAAGATTTTACTATTTGATTTATTATATTTTTATCATGTAGAAAATTTTGACCAAATCTTTTTTTGGCTTTTAAATTATACTTTTTAAGAATTCTTTTCAGAGACTCATTATTTCTATTCATTTATTTTTTCTATTCTCTGAAATTATGAAAGCCTGCTTAATCGCATTTACTAAACTTTTAGGATTGGCTCTATTTTTACCAGCCAAATTAAAAGCTGTTCCATGATCTGGAGAGGTTCTTACAAAAGATAGCCCTGCAGTAAAATTAATTCCTCCATAAAAATCTATTGTTTTTAAGGGTATTAAGGCCTGATCATGATACATACAAATCCTTGCATCGAATTTATTTAGATTTTTTTTATAAAAAAGTGTATCAGCTGGTAATGGACCTTCTATTTTCATACCCATGTCTTTAAAATAATCTACACACGGTTCAATTGTATTTATTTCCTCTTTACCTACGCTTCCTTCTTCACCAGAATGAGGGTTTAGAGAAGAAACAGCTATTTTCGGTTTTTTAATATTAAAATCTTTTATGAGACTATTATTAAGAATTTCTATTTTTGTTGAAATTTTTTTTCTTGTAAGTGATTTTGAAACTTTTGATATTGGAATATGAGTAGTTATTGTCGCAACTCTTAAATCTTTCGATATTAAAATCATTAATGAATCTTGACCGTCTTTCTCTGCCAAATATTCTGTATGCCCAATAAAATTTGAATTATTTTCCATAAGATTTTTTTTATAAATTGGAAGTGTAACAATTCCTGAAACCTCATTGTTTTTAGCAAGATTTATAGCGGTGTTGAGAGATTCCAATATAGCTTTGTTATTTTTTTTGTTTGGCTGTCCTAAGTCAAACAAAATCTTGTTTTTGAGAGGTAAAATATTAAGTTTATCTTTTTTTATATTAATTTTTTTAGAGATAATATTTATGGGGATATTTATATTAAAAATTTTTTTTGATTTTTTTATCCAATCTGGATCACAAATAATAAAAAAACTTATTTTTCTATCACTTATTTGCTTGAACGCTTTGAGAATTATTTCACTATTAATACCTGATGGATCACCCATGGTAATAGCAATGGGTAAGTTTTTATTATCTGTATTCAATGACAGCATCTCTTCGTAAATCTCGAAGATGTCTTCTCGACATCATACCCATTTTTTGTGAATAAATATTATCTTCAATTACTTCTCTATTTACTTGAATACCAATATCATCCTTACGGTCACAAATTAAAATGATATCAATATTTTTTTCAGAGAATCTTGGGGATAGAGCATTTCCAGCATTTTTTTCTAAAAGCTCTTTATGTAATTCATTTGGCAATTCTTGCAGAAGTCTCTTTCCAATAACGTTAACTTCTTTTTCATTATAATTTTCTAAAAGGCTATCAAGTCTTTTGCATGAGACGAAATTATTAGAAAATTCTTCAGCTATAATTTTATCTTCAATATTAAAAGATACTGAAATTAGATCGTATTGATTCTTCATAGGGTTTTTACCCCCTTCTTCGGATTTGCCGTTTACTTTAATAATAAAATAACCGTTTACAGTTTTAATAGGTTCTGAAACTGCACCAATCTCTAAATTTTTAATACTTGATAATATCTCCGAATCTAATTGACCTTCTGATACCCAACCAATGAAGCCACCCTGACCAGAAGATGATGCTTGACTAAATTGTTGGGCAACTGGTTCAAATGGAATGTTATTTTTTAATTGTTCTGTTAATCTTTGTGTTAGATCTCTTGCCTCTTTTTCCTCATTTTCATCTTCAAAACCAATAAAAATTTCTGAGATATCATACTGTGAATTATTAATATTCTGAATTGTTCTGTCATAGATAATATCAACCTCTTCATCACTAATATTTATATATGAACCAAA
Source organism: uncultured PS1 clade bacterium (assembly GCA_902537725.1). Lineage (GTDB taxonomy): Bacteria > Pseudomonadota > Alphaproteobacteria > MED-G09 > MED-G09 > MED-G09. The sequence continues at coordinate 26,390 of CACBCD010000009.1, read as the reverse complement.
TCTTCCCCGAACAATTTTATTCCACAGAAGTTCAGATTTTATTTGATTTAAAAGAGTTTCAGAATTTACGCCTTGACTAGTTATAGATTCAAGGATTCCCTCTGCTGTCGTTTGGTTACTTCTTGCAATATTATCTAGCATAAGATTAACTTCATTTGGTGAGTCAGGCACTTCTAGCTTAATAGCCTCTTGTATTTGAATCTTTTCATCAATTAGCGCTTTAATTGCCTGTTCTTCAATTCTTTTTATATTTTCTTCAGTAGCTGGTATTCCCGATGTAACTAAAATCAATTTTACCCTTTGATTAACATCATATCTTGAGATAACTTCATCATTAACAATAACTGCAATAGCTTGAATATCTTGGCTTTTTAGAGTTGCGCTAAAAGCTCCAAATAAAAAAAATATTAAAAAAATATATTTGATTTTTTTTACCATTATTCTACCTAAAATATTTTAATTATCCCATAATTTTGAAATACGATCTGAACTATTTAATGTTCCGCCTCCAAATGTAAATACATTAAATTTAATCATAAAGGAATTAGAAGGTTTAAGATCCCTATATTCAGAGAATTTTCTTCTAAATCCTATTTCAAATGATATACAATCGTCAATATAAACAAGAGATATTCTGTTGTTTAGAGATTTCTTTGAAATTTCATCATAGCGAATAGCTGACTGAACTAACCATCTTTCGGTAATATTTATAAAACTTGCAAAACGTAACTCTCTTTGTTCTTTAAAATTCAAAATTTCAACATTATTTAATAAAACATGCCCAGCACGAACTCCCCATTTTTCATATGTAAGTAACATGTCAAATTCTGACCTTCTCAGGTTAATGTCGTTTTCATCTAATCTTCCTCGATAAGAGAAAGTAATTTCCTTATTTGGTTTAAACGATAAATCTACTAGAAAATCTGATAATTTTTTTTCAAGACCTGATCCTTTGTCAAAGAAATCAGGATTCTTAAATTTATAACTTTGTCCAATCATTCCTGAGAAAATTCCATCTTTATTAAAAAAGTGAGATAATTTTAGGCCATAGCTAACTTTTCCGCCTGTTTCCCATAAATCTAATCCAGGCATTCTATTTTTTGCAAAAATATTATGAGAATTTAATTCAAATCCTATACTATCTTCATTTGGTATTTTATAATTTTTCTTATTGTCAGATGAGTATGACAACTGAATAATTGGTTCAACTATTGTATCTGAGTATGCATTTTTTAATGGAAGTCTCCATTCAACACTAACTGAAGGTAAAAGGCGATGAATATTTTGATTTTTGCCAAAGGGATTTGATTGTAATCTTCTTGTTGAATTGTTTGGTATCCATTTTTTTGAAGTATGATATAGGTCTCCTCTCAAGTTAAAGCCCAGCTGTATTATACTTCCACTTTTGTGTAAAAAATTTCTACTCCAATCCAGAGAGCTAGATAGTCGATATGTATTACCATCAGTTTTTCTAATTATTCCTATTGAATTTAACTTAATAGTTGAAACTCCACCTAATATCTCTCTTTCAGGATTCCATAAAAATTTTACCTCTGGTAAGATAAGTGGTTCTGAGCCATCTTTTTCAGGTAAAAGTGTAGAAAAATGTAAGGAATTAATCTCTAATTGAGCGTTTTTCCAATTTCTATTTAATGATAAATATGATTTTATTTCTGTGTCATCATTTAGATCAAATCGTCTTAAAAAAGTATCATCTGATACAAATTTACCATTAAAATCTAAATTCCAGTTTCCAAACTTAAAATTTCCTGACGCGCTAAATGCACCTCTATAATCATAACCAATAGCATCACCAATTGATGAGGGTCTATTATCATTAATATCTGCTACTTCAACATTTTTTATTGAGTGAGTATTATCATCATATTCAAAAATTAATTTTTTATTATTTTCTCTTAAACCTAAAGGATCGTTGAAGGGTGAATTTATAATTGCTTGCCAATCATCATTTATATTAACAGTTCTTGATTTAAATTTATCATTTGGGGACGCTATAATACCACTAAAGTTAATACCACCTCTTTTAAATCTCTGTCTCCATTCACCTTCAACTATTGCCGCACCTTTGGTTACAATCCATGGTGTAATTGTAAGATCGTAGTGAGGTGCTAAATTAAAAAAATAAGGCACCCTTACTACTGCGCCAAGATCACCAGAAGTACCAAGTGTTGGAGCTAAAAAACCACTTCTTCTTTTAACTTTTTCAGTAGGGTGAGTTGCAATTGGAATGTAAAATACGGGAAAACCAAATAATTCAAATCTTGCATCTTCATATATAATATTTTCATTATTTTCATCATAAATAATTCTATTGGCTTTAACCTGCCATGATAGCTTACGTTTATTATCGCTACATATCTTACATGGAGAGAAAATTCCTTTTTTTAGAATTAAAGAATTACCATTTGATCTTATCGCGTAAGCAGATGAGATGTTTAATCCATCAATGGTCTGAAGAGTAGGGTTTTCAATTATTCCATTGGTTAGATCTGATGAAAGTTTAATTTTTGAAGCGAAAATTTTCTCGCCTCCAATTTTTTCTAATATAATATTTCCTGCTCCTTCAATAATATCATTTTTTTGATTAAAAGAAATTTCATCAGCATTAAGTTCATATTCATTTTGAATTATTTTCACAGAGCCAATAGCTTTTATTTTGCCATCTAAATTAAGGTATTCAATCTTATCAGCTTCAATTGAATTAGTGATATCTTCACCCTTTAATAAACTGAAATTAAAAAAGATGATGAGAAAAAATATTATTCTTATCATCTAGCCTTCCTCAATATAAATAATTGCACTAATTCCTAAAAGAATTGCTAAAATCGGGGGTGACCATGCTGAAAGTATAGGGCCAATATTACCAGATGCACCAAATGCGTAAATAACATTTGAGAAGGTATATAATATTAAGCCAGAAATCACACCGGCTAAAATCAGATTATTTACACTTTCAGATCTAATAAATCTAACTGAAAATGGTGCAGCAATAATTAACATTGAGCTAAGAAAAAAAGGAAGTGCTAATAAAGATTGAAATTCAGTCTTATGTTTAGTTGCTGCAAATCCTGCATTCTGTGCAATTTTAATAAACTCAGGAAGGTTCCAAAAAGATATTGTTTCTGGCGGAGCAAAATTTTCTTGAATTTGTTCTGCTGTTAAATTAGTGCTAATTTCTTTTTTTTCTAAAAATTCCACCTTTTCAAAATTTTTATAAATCCAAATATTCTCTAACTTCCAATAATTAGGTTTTAAAAATACTTTATCAGCATCATACCTGCTAATTAGTTGACCGCTTTCTGAATGATTGAAGAAAATTACATTTTCTAAATAATTTTCGTCCCTATCAAATCCTAAAGAATTTATTATTCTATATGAATTATTATCTAAATCTGAATCTTTAAGCCATAAACCATTTTCAGTAATTGTAATTAAGCTGGTCTGCCCTCTAATACTTTTCGCTTCCAACTCTTTAAATTTATATGTGCTTATAGCTACAAGAGGTTGAATTAAGATTGTAGTTAAAAATCCTATAATTAAAATTAGACTTACCCCTGGAATAAGTAAATGCCATATTGATATACCGCTGGCTCTAGCAACTATTAACTCCGATCTTTTTGCGAAATAAAAAAAAGTACTTAATGATGCAAAAAGAATAATAAAAGGGAAAATTTCTAGGATCATTCCAGGTAATTTTAAAATCGCTAATTCAATTGCAAGCAATAAATCACTTTCATTTGTTTTTGTTATTCTTCTCGAAAGCTCAATAAGATCAATAATAAAAATAAAGAACCCTGCAGCAAAAAGACAAAAAATAAGATTTTTAAATAGGTTTTTAGAAAAATATATCGGAAGTAAATTGTTTACCCTCATTTTAATCACCTACTGTTTGGTATGTCATCTTGAGGAGGTAAATTAATATGAGTAAAAATGCTAATGGTAATAAATATAAAAATCCCAAGATGATTAAATTACTTTGTGCTTGTGATGCTATAAAAAAGTCTAGAATTTGAAAGGCTATAATTCCAAGAGTTAATTTGATAATATTAGTATTTGTTTCTCTTCTATCAAATTTACTTTTTATAAAAATTATAAAAGAGAAAAATATAAGAACTATTGGATGAAAAATTTGAGCAATCTTATGATTACCCGCCGCGATAAGTAAGTTTTTTCTTGTTTTAGCATACTCATCATCGTCATTTGGAAAAAGTAGCTCACCTAAATATCTCTGACTTGAGTCAAAATTAAAATTTTTATTTTCTGTTAAAAAATCAGAGAATAAATATTCATTTTTTTCAAAACTTACAGTTGTCATTCCAGGCCCATCAATTAAGAGATTTCTATATTGAATATTACCATTCAAAAGTATTAGTTTTGGATTGTTATTCTCATTAACTAAATAACCTTTCTCAGCAGAATAAGTTATTGGTGAGCTGCTGTTTCTATTATCATGCACGAGTATTCCATCAATAGAGTTATTATCTTTTCTATGCGCATAAACTGTAAGACCTTTTGCTGGCATTGAAAACATTCCATCTCTAACAAGAGTTCCAGATAAATCATGGCGAATTTCATGAATTTTTAGCTTTGTATAACGCATTCCGCTTGGACCTAGAAACATTGAGAATATAATTAAAAATATGGTCATAAAACTTCCAAAAAATAAAAAAGGCCTAAATAATCTTTTTGGATTCATTCCAGATGAAAGTAATATTATAATTTCTTTATCTGAAGACATGCTATAAAGAACAAATGCAGATGTAATAAAAGCTGCCAAAGGAATAATTTGAGATATAATATTTGGCAAGACTGTAACGGAAAGCATGAAAAAAGTTGATAAATCTGCTCCCCTCATAACTATTTCATCTAATAGTTTTAAAACTTGACTTAACCAAGCTAAAGAGAGCAATCCAATCATCACTGTTAAAAATGATGATGAGAGTTTACTAATTATATATTTATCAATATTTTTCATCGTTTAATGTATTATATACGACAAACTATACCCTTAATCATTAAATAATGTTAACAGATGTTATTGAAAATAATTGGAGAATATAATGAAAGTAAATTTTGTTCCAAAATTGACTGAAAAAAAAGAAGTTTTAGCTTTAGTCGCTGATAAAAAATCTATTTTAGATTTTAAAGAGTTAGATAAAAATACTTTAAATAAAATTCAATACGCTATTAATAATGAAGATTTTAATTTCAATAAATTTTCTTCTCTTGAAATTATTAATGATAAAAATACTACATTTTCTAAAATTATTTTAATTAGTCCTGGAAAAAAATCTTCAATACAAGGTAATGACTTCGCTATAATAGGTGGAAAAATAAATCAGATTTCCTCAAAGTCGAGTAAAAAGATTGTGAGTATTCTTGTTGCTAAGGAATTTTCTACTGATGATAATTTAATTCAGATTGGTTTCGGTGCAACTTTAAACACTTATAAATTCGATAAGTATAAAACAAAGAAAAAAACTAAAAAACAAATAAATGAAGTTAAGATAATTTCTAACAATGCAACCAAGTTAAAAAATAAACTGAAAAATAAAAATTCTGTTGCAGAGGGTATCTTCTTGGCTAGAGATTTAGTAAATGAGCCTAGTAATGTTCTAAACCCAGAAGCTTATGCAAAAAGAATTAAAGAGCTATCTAAGTTTGGTCTTAAAGTGGAAGTTTTAAATGAAGCAAAAATGAAAAGGCTTGGAATGTGGTCTTTATTGGGAGTGGGACGCGGTAGTCAATACGAAAGTCAATTGGTAATTATTAGATGGGATGGTAATAAAAGTAAAAAAACAAAACCATTATGCTTTGTCGGAAAAGGCGTTTGTTTTGACTCTGGAGGGATTTCTCTAAAACCTGGTAATAAAATGGAAGAAATGATCGGTGATATGGGGGGTTCAGCAGCAGTTGTCGGTTTAATGAAGACACTTGCTCTTAGAAAAGCAAAAGTAAATGTAATAGGGGTGGTAGGTTTGGTTGAAAATATGCCTGATGGAACTGCCCAAAAACCTGGTGATATTGTAAAGTCAATGTCTGGACAAACTATTGAAATACAAAATACTGATGCTGAAGGAAGATTGGTTCTAGCTGATGCTCTATGGTATGCTCAAGATAAGTACAAACCAGAGATTATGATAGATTTAGCAACATTAACAGGTGCTATAGTTATGTCGCTTGGTAATAAAATGGCTGGTATTTTTTCTAACAATGATGATTTGTCTGAAAAACTCATGGAAGCTGGAAGAGTATCAGGAGATAATGTTTGGCGATTACCGCTTTCTGAGTCTTATGATAAAATGATTAATTCTCAGTTTGCAGATATGAAGAACATTGGTATGGGTGGTGCAGGATCGATAACGGCAGCTCAATTTTTGAAAAGATTTGTTAATAAAGTACCATGGGTTCATATAGATATCGCTGGAACCGCCACGGGTATGGAGAAGAGTTCTGTAAATACAAGCTGGGCATCGGGTTTTGGGGTTAACCTTTTGGATACATTAATTTCAAAATTTTACGAGTAAATATTGTCAGAGATTTTTTTTTACAAACTAAAAAATTCAAGTAGTGAGCTATTTCTTACTAGTTTAATTGAAAAGTCACTTGATAATGATTGGAATTCGGTTGTTCTTTTTGACAGCATTGAAAGAATGGAAGAAATTAATGACCTATTGTGGTCTTATAAAGAAACATCTTTCTTACCTCATGGTAGTGAAAATGATGAAAATTCAAAATTTCATAGAGTTTACTTGACCTGTAAAGAAGAAAATCCTAATGACTCAAAAGTTATTTTTTCAATAGACGGTTTATTAATTAAAAATATTAATTCTTGGAAGAGGTGTGTATATATTTTTAATGAACAGAATTTAAAAGTTGTTGATCAATTTAATCTTTATAAAAATGGTATTGATTTATCTAAGCATTCTTATAAATCTTTTGAACAAGATACTTATGGTAAATGGATTAATTCTAATTAAGGGAGAATATTATGGCTATTCAAAGAACATTATCAATTATTAAACCAGATGCCACGAAGAGAGATGTTACAGGTAAAATCAACCAAATGCTTGAAAATAGTGGGTTAAGAATTGTAGCTCAAAAAAGAATAAAACTATCTCAAGACCAAGCTGAAGGTTTTTATTCCGTGCATAAAGAAAGGCCATTTTATAATGATTTAGTTAATTTTATGATGTCTGGACCAGTAATAGTTCAAGTTTTAGAAGGTGAGAATGCTGTTAAGCTGAATAGGGATGTAATGGGTGCAACAAATCCCGAGGAAGCTGATAAAGGTACAATTAGAGCTGAGGTAGGCTTATCAATAGAGGCAAATTCTATTCATGGATCCGACTCTGAAGAGAATGCTATAAATGAAATTAGTTTTTTCTTTGAGGATGAAGAAATTTGTCCTTAGATTAGACCTTAAAGTCATTTAGAACTTTAATTGCTTTGTCAGAGAAAATTATTTTGTTGTCTTTTACCTTAACTAACTTATCAGTGAATAATTTTAGACATTTTGGATAAAGCTTATGTTCAAGTTTAAGTACTTTTTCTGCTAGGGATATTTTATCATCATTAATATCAATAGATGTTATTGCCTGTCCTATAATTGGGCCTTCGTCAACACCTGATCTTACTAGATGTACAGTACAACCGGCGAATTTAACACCTGATTTTATGGCTCTTTCGTGGGTATTTAAGCCTTTAAAAGATGGAAGAAGAGAGGGATGAATATTAAGATGTTTGTTGAACCATTTTTCTACAAATTTTTCTCCATGTATTCTCATAAATCCTGCATTACATAAAAAATCTACATTATTCTCTAATAAAACTTCATGAACTTTGTTATCAAAGTCTTCTCTCTCTGAAAATTCTTTGTGATCTACTACTTTAGTTTTGATATTTTTTAATTTTGCATATTTAATGCCTTTGGCGTCGGGATTATTAGAAATAACAATTTCAATAAATGCATTTTTACTATTTTGACAGGACTCTATGAGTTTAATCATATTTGAACCGCTGCCAGATATTAATATACCTATTTTCATTTTAATCTCTATGAAAAATAATTTTTGAATTATCTGAGTTGCTTTCTATAATTTCGCCAATAATATAAAAAGCCTCATTTTTCTTTTCCAAGATTTCAAATATCTCTTCACCACTATTTCTATTGGCTATTAAAATCATACCTATACCGCAGTTCAAAGTTTTTAATATTTCCTGGTCATCAATGTTTCCTTGTTCTTGAAGCCAATTAAATATTGAGGGTCGTTTCCACGACGATAAATTTATTCTTGCTCCAATATTTGAATTTGGAAAAATTCTTGGTAAATTTTCTGTAATACCTCCACCTGTAATATTAGAAATAGCTTTTATCCCATCTGAATTTTTGAGTAACTCTAGGATAAGTCTTACATAAATTTTTGTTGGTCTTAAAAGATTCTCTACTATTGTTTCTTCACCTTTATCTGATATAGGTAGGGATATATTTATATTTTTCTGATTTATTATATTTCTTACTAAAGAGTATCCATTTGAATGAAGACCGTTTGAGGGAAGGCCTATAAGCAAATCACCTTTTTTAATATTTTGTTTTGGTAATAATTTATTTCTTTCAACTACACCTACTGAAAACCCCGCTAGGTCAAAATGCCCTTTTTCATATAAACCAGGCATTTCTGCAGTTTCACCTCCAATAAGAGCACAGTTAGATTCTATACATCCGTCAGAAATACTTTTAATAATTTTTTTAGCAATTGAGTTAGAAAGTTTACCTGTCGCGAAATAATCCAAAAAATAAAGTGGTTCAGCACCTTGAACAATTAAATCATTCACACACATTGCAACAAGGTCAATTCCTATATGATCATAAAAATCATTTTCGATTGCAACTAATAATTTTGTACCTACACCATCCGTTGATGAGACAAGCAATGGGTCATTATAATTAAGTAGCCCTATATCAAAAATTCCTCCAAAACCACCAATTGTTCCATCTGCCCCAAGTCTTTGAGTATTTTTTATAATAGGTTTTATTTCTTCTATTAAGTCATTAGCTTTTTCGATATTAACACCAGATGAGGCATAGGTTATTTTTTGATTATCATCTTTAGTAATTTTTTGTTTTTTCAATGTCTGAATCCTTATTATTATGAATTTTTAATGACATGAATCATTTTTATTACATATTAGTAAATTTATCATTAATATAATTAAATAAGGTCAGTTAAATGAACATCGCTAATTTTATAACTGTAATAAGATTATTAATTACACCCTTCATTATTTGGTTAATTTTATCAAGTTACTATAAACTTAGTTTTATATTTTTTATTTTAAGCGGTTTTTCTGATGCAATTGATGGTTTAATTGCTAAGAAATTTAATCAAATAACAGTCTTAGGGAGCTATTTGGATCCATTAGCAGATAAAATACTTATTGTTTCCTCAATATTAGTTTTAGGTTTTATAGGAATAATTCCATCTTGGTTATTGATTTTAATAGTATCAAGAGATTTGGCAATTCTAGGTGCAGTAGTTATTTCATGGCTAATGGAAAGTGACTTAAAAATTAAACCAATCTTCTCTAGCAAGCTTAATACTTTACTTCAATTTTTATACATTGGTTTAATTTTATTAGATTTATCAAATTTTATAAGTTTAAATATTCTTGAAGATATTATAATTCCTTACTTTACCTACATAATTGGATTTTTTACCTCACTATCTTGGTTTATTTATCTGATATTATGGTTGAAAAATATTGGAATAATTAACAATGAAAAGAAATTATGAAAATTGAAAATGATAACTCTCAATTAATTATCGATCTGCCAACGAGAGCAGCCCTTGGCAGAGAGGATTTCCTTGTAAACAGTAGAAATGAAGAAGCAGTATGTTTTATTGATAATTTTCACAATAAAAAAATTAATTCTGGTATTTTGATCGGATCAAGAGGTAGCGGTAAGACTCACCTTGTAAACGTGCTATGTAGTAATTTTGATAGTAAGAAGTGGTCTTTTTTAAATCCTAAGAATGAAAATATTTATGATATTTTCAGTATTAACGATTTAGTTATAATTGAAGATATAAATAATTTTAATTCAAAAGAAGATGAAGATTTCTTATTTCATTCTATAAATCTTTCTAAGGAACTTAATAAAGCCCTGTTGTTAACTTCTTCTCAAAAGATATCAAAATTAAATTTTAAAACTTTGGATTTGGTTTCTAGACTTTATGCTATGCAAGCTGCATTTATTGAAGAACCTGATGATATGTTAATGGAGGCCTTAATAATTAAACTATTTAATGATAGGCAGATACTTATAAAGCCAAATATTGTTAATTTTCTTATGCAAAGAATTGAAAGATCATATTTGGGTGTTGCAGAAATAATAGATCTTATTGATAAAGTTTCATTATCAAAGAAAAAATCTGTATCAATTAGTTTAATAAAGGGATTAATAAATTGAAGGTTTTATATTTCTTTTAGCTCAATATTATTATCGTTCATAATAATTGCTATTTTACCATTTTTGAATTCTAGAGCTTTTTTACCAAATAAATTATATCGCCAGCCCTTTAATGTTTTTATATCAGCATTATCATCAGTAATTAAATCCTCTAGATCTTGAGTAGATGCAATAAGTTTTTGAGCTACATCATGTTTTTCAGATACTGAATTTAATAAAATTTTTAGTAATGAAACCCTGCTATTAGTTCCATAAGGTAATTTTCTTTTTTTTGGAAGGTTTGGAAGATCTTTATCATTTAAATTTATACCAATTAACACATTATCAATAATTTCTTGTTTAATGTCTTCTTTTAATTTAAGGCCATTTGAAATAGAGCGCATATTATTGATATCATTAATTGATCTAGGCTTTATCGAAGCTAACTCATATATAATATCATCTCTCAAAATTCTTCCTCTGGGTATATTATTTGATTGAGCTTTTTTCTCACGCCATAAAGCTAACTGATAAGTTACAGCTCTTGTCTTTATATCATAACTTCTTATTTTTAATCTTTTGTATGCTTTTTCTGGACTTACATCATAAGTATTTTCAGACAATAAAATTTTTAACTCATCTTTTAACCAGTCTGTTCTACCTTTTTCTTCAATTTCCTTCTTTAAAATAGGATATATTTCAAAAAGATGTGTTACATCGCCTATAGCATATTTTAATTGCTTTTTTGTTAAAGGTCTTTTTGCCCAGTTTGAAAATCTTGACGATTTATCAATTTTCTTATTTAGAATTTTATCAACAAGTTTTTCATATCCAACTGACTCTCCAAAACCACAAACCATTGCAGCAATTTGAGTATCAAATATTGGTTTTGGAATTTTACCGGACATTTTATAAAAAATTTCAATATCTTGTCTTCCAGAATGTAAAATCTTTAATATAGTTTTTTTATTGAGAATTTTTATAAATGGCTTCAAATCAATATTATTTTCCAATGGATCAATAATGATCGCTTTATTATGGGTGCATATTTGGATTAAGCATAATTTAGACCAATAGGTTTTCTCTCTTATAAATTCTGTATCGATGGTTATAAATTTTTCTTTGCTTATTGATTTGCAAACATCAACAAGCTCTTCATTTGTCTTTATTAATTCCATTAAAACCATATACATTAATTTTTTTTACTTGTCCTTGACAAAAGACTTTTAAATTGTCCTATTGCACAAATAATTTTAAGGTAGCCTGATGAATTATTATAGAACTCATAAATGTAATGAATTAAAAATAAATGATGTTGATACTGACGTTTATTTGTCTGGTTGGGTCAACAGAAAACGAGATCACGGTGGGCTTCTTTTTATTGATCTAAGAGACCATTATGGCTTAACACAACTTGTTTTTGATCCTGATAGCAGTGCATTTGATTTAGCAGAAAAAGTAAGTGCTGAAACAGTTATAAAAATTTCTGGCAAAGTTGTAAAAAGAGATGATGAGACAGTTAATCCAAATTTATCTACTGGAGAAATAGAAGTATATGTTGATTCCTTAGAAGTATTGTCTGAGGCTGAAGAATTACCATTACCTGTATTTGGTGAACCAGATTATCCAGAGGATATGAGGCTTAAGTATAGATTTTTAGATTTAAGAAGAGAAACACTTCATGGAAATATAGTTCTTAGGTCCAAAATAATTCAATCCATAAGAAATAGAATGATTCAAAATGGTTTCTTAGAATTTCAGACTCCTATAATGACTGCCTCAAGTCCTGAAGGAGCAAGAGATTTTTTAATTCCTTCAAGGATTCATCAGGGTAGCTTTTATGCTCTTCCACAAGCTCCCCAGCAATTCAAACAAATTTTAATGGCTTCTGGTTTTGATAAATATTTTCAAATAGCTCCATGTTTTAGAGATGAAGATGCAAGAGCTGATAGATCGCCTGGTGAGTTCTATCAACTTGATATTGAAATGAGCTTTGTTACTCAAGATGATGTATTAAATACTGTTGAACCAATTTTAAGAGATCTTTTTGAAGAGTTTTCGTCAAATAAAAAAATTACAAAAACTTTTCCTCGTATCCCATACTTAGAATCTATTTCAAAATATGGAACTGACAAACCTGATTTAAGAAACCCAATAGAAATGTCTGATGTTACTGAAGTATTTAAAGATTCAGGATTTAAAATTTTTTCGGAATCAATAAAAAAAGACGATAATGTTAAAGTTTGGGGTATCCCTGCAAAAGGTGGAGGATCAAGAGCTTTTTGTGATAAAATGAATTCGTGGGCAATTAAAGAGGGCCAACCAGGCCTTGGTTATATATTTTTTAAGGAAGGATCGGGATCGGGTCCAATTGCCAAAAATATAGGAGAAGAGAAAACTACCTCAATTAGAAATAAATTTAATCTTAATGATAATGATGCAGTATTTTTTATTTGCGGTATTCCAAAAACCTTTTTAACTTTTGCATCTAGTGCTAGAGATAAAATTGGTAATGACCTTGATTTAATAGATGCTAATACTTTTGAGTTTTGTTGGATTGTTGATTTTCCAATGTATGAGTTTGACGAGATTAATAAAAAAATAGATTTCTCTCACAATCCATTTTCAATGCCTCAGGGTGGAATAGACGCCTTAGAGAACGAAGATCCTCTTGAAATAAAAGCTTTTCAATATGATATCGTATGTAATGGCGTAGAGCTATCTTCTGGTGCGATAAGAAATCATAAACCAGAAATTTTATTAAAAGCTTTCGAGATAGCTGGATATGATAATGTTGAGGTAGAAAAAAGATTTGGTGCAATGAGTGATGCTTTTAAATACGGTACTCCACCTCATGGAGGAATTGCTCCAGGTATTGATAGGATAGTTATGCTATTATCAGGTTCAGAGAATATTAGAGAGGTCATAGCTTTTCCAATGAACCAGCAAGCTCAGGATATTTTAATGGGCGCTCCCTCAAAAGTATCAAAAGAACAATTAGATGAGCTTGGTATAAGCATAATTGAAGAGGATAATTAGTTAGATTATTATAAAAATGAAAAACTTTTTTTTAGAAATTTTTACATGGTGGAGTAGCCAAACATTAGGTACAAGAATTTATACATTATTAAATGGTAAATTTGTTGGAACTGATGCGGATGGGAATAAATATTACTTAAATAAGAAAAATGGTCAAAATCGCTGGGTTATTTATAATGGACAAATAGATGCTTCAAAAATAAATGCAGATTGGCATGATTGGATACATTCAAGAACAAATGAAATACCTCAAGATGAAATTAAGAAAAAATCGTGGTATAAAAAACATGAAATGAATACTACTGGAACTGAAAATTTTTATACTCCTAAAAATTCAGCTAGTAAAAAAAATAATAAAAATTATGAATCTTGGTCACCGGAGAACAAGTAATGAAATCAAATACTTTCGAAGCGCTTATCGGAGCAATTGTGATTATTTTTACAGTAACATTCTTATTTTTTGGTTTTCAGTCAATGAGATTAGATGATGAAGAAAATTACAATGTTTCAGCTGTCTTTAATAGAATAGACGGCATAAAATTAGGTTCAGATATTAGAATGTCAGGTATAAAAATTGGAACTGTTGCCAATCAAGAACTTGATAATATAACTTTTCAAGCTAGGGTTTCAATGTCTATCAATTCAGGTGTTTTAATACCTGATGATAGTTCAGCAAAAATTACGACTGATGGTTTATTAGGAGGAAACTATATTTCTATTGAACCAGGTGGTAATGATATTTATCTAGAGACTGGAGATGAGATTATGTTTACTCAAGGATCTGTTGATTTAATAGGACTTGTTGGCGAAGCACTATTCTCTGTTGAGGATAAAGAATAAATATTTATATATTTTCCATGTAATTCTCTACCCAATGAATATCGTAATTACCATTTAGAAAACTCTCCTCTTTGAGTATTTTTTGATAAAATGGTATAGTAGTTTTAATTCCCTCCACAACAAATTCTTCTAAAGCCCTTTCTAATCTTGCTATACAGGACTCTCTATTTTCTCCATAAACTATTAATTTTGCTATCATACTATCATAATAGGGCGGAATTGTTATTCCGCTATAACAACCAGAATCTACTCTTACTCCAGGACCTCCAGGTGCATGAAAATTAATAACTTTACCAGGACTAGGCATAAATGATTCAGGATCCTCAGCATTTACTCGGCATTCAATTGAGTGACCATAAAAATTAATGTCATCCTGATTTTTGGATAATTTTGAATTAGAGGCTATCCTTATTTGTTCCTTAACGAGATCAAAATTAGTTATTTCCTCTGTAACTGGATGTTCAACTTGAAGTCTTGTATTCATTTCCATGAAATAAAATTCGTTATTTTCAAATAAATATTCAACAGTACCTGCGCCACTGTATTTAATTTTTTTAAGAGCATCTACTGTCAAATTTCCAATATAATCTCTAGTTTTTTCATTAATTATTTTAGATGGTGTCTCCTCAAGTAGTTTCTGGTTTCTTCTCTGCATTGAACAATCACGTTCACCTAAATGAATCATATTTCCATAGTTATCACCAATGATTTGTACTTCAATATGTTTAGGGTTTTGTAAATATTTTTCTATGTAAACAGTATCATTATCAAATGATTTATCTGCTTCAGATTTTGCTCTCTTAATTGACTCTTCAAGCTCTTTTTCATTGCGAACAACAACCATTCCTCTTCCACCACCTCCGGCAGAAGCTTTAATAATTATAGGATAACCAATATCTCTCGCTATAGATCTAGCATCTTTAAAATCTTTAACTTCACCATTTGACCCAGGTATTACTGGTAGACCGTATTTCTCAGCTGTTTTTTTTGCAAGAATTTTATCACCCATTGTCTTAATGTGATCAGATTTTGGACCAATAAAATTAATATTATGCGCATTTAATTTTTCTACAAAACTTGCATTTTCTGATAAAAATCCATAACCAGGGTGTACTGCTTCAGCGCCCGAAACTTCACATGCAGCTATTATTGAGGGAATATTAAGATAAGATTCTTTTGACTGAGGTGGACCTATACAAACGCTCTCATCTGCCATTTTTACGTGCATAGCATCTTTATCAGCGGTCGAGTAAACTGATACAGTTTGAATCCCAAGATCTTTACATGCTCTTAGTATTCTTACAGCAATTTCACCTCTATTAGCGATTAAAATTTTTTCAAACATTTTATTCAATTATCACTAAAGGATCTCCAAATTGAATGGGCTGTTCATTTTCAACTAAAACTTGCTTGATTACGCCATCTTTGTCAGCAGGAATATTGTTCATAGTTTTCATTGCTTCAATTATTAAAAGCGTATCACCTTTTTTAACTTTATCTCCTTCTTTAACGAAAGGTTCAGAATCTGGATCGGGTTTTAAATAAATTGTTCCAACCATTGGTGAGGTAATTGCATTGGATATATCCTTTGTCTCATTTTTAGCAATTTCATCACTTGTATTAGTTTCACTTTGTGGGATTGGGGAAGATGGCAAAACACTTGTATTGATTAAATTTTTTGCAACTTTTATTCTTCCTACTACTTTATTTTCAATCTCTATTTCACTCAGGCCTGTTTTCTCTAATAACTTAGATAATGAAATAATTAAATCTTTATCAAAATCAGCCATTTTTACCTCACTTAAAATATTTAATTTTTGATACTTTTTAGCATACTTTCTAATGCAAAAATATAGCCATCAATACCAAAACCGCTAATAACGCTATTTGCTGCCATTGAAACATATGATGAGTGTCTAAATTTTTCTCTTTTGTAGATATTTGATATGTGAACCTCAATTATTGGAATATTTAAGGATAATAATGCGTCATATATTGCTACAGATGTATGTGTGTAACCCGCAGGATTTATAATGAGACCATCAGATTTTTTTCTTGCATCATGGATCATCTCAATAAGCTCACCTTCATGATTTGTTTGCTTAAAGATAATCTCTGCATTTTTTGATTTAGCAAAATCCTCTGTAAGTTTATGGATATCATCAATTGATTCAGGTCCATAAATTTCAGGCTCTCTTTCTCCTAATAGATTCAAGTTTGGTCCATTTAATATATGTATTACTTTCTTCATTTATTTAAAAATCTCAACATTTCATTTTTCCCGATTGCACCTGGAATTAAATTATTATTTATTATAAATGCTGGTGTTCCCCTTACGCCTATTAGGTCTGCAAGCCTGTAACTTTCATTTATTAATAATATAGTTTCTTCACTATTCATATCCCTTTGAAGTTTTTCGAAGTTAATTCCAAGTTCTTTTGAAATTTTTTTAATATCGATAAGTGATATTATACCAGAAAAATTAATTAATTCTTGATGAAATTCAAAATATTTATCTTGTTTTTGAGATGCAATAGAAGCCTTTGATGCTAGAATTGAGCTCTCTCCTAAAACTGGTAGTTCCTTTAAAATAATTTTTATATCTTTATTTTCTGAAACTAACTCCATAATTTCTGGAAAACTTCTTTTACAATAACCACAATTATAGTCGAAAAATTCAATAATTATTTCTTTTCCATTTTTGTTACCTAGAAATAGATTATCGTTTTTGACTAAGTCATTGTAGTAAAGTGCAATATTTTTTATAACATTTTGTTCCTCAATTATTTCTAATTTATCTAAAATCCTTGGTAAAATACTCCTATCCTCTAAAAAGATCTTAACAATTTTATCTTCATCGATTGATGTTTCATAATTAGTTGAGAAGAAAAAAACTAAATTTAAAACAATTAGTAAAATTGATAGAAAAAATAAATTTTTTTTTATTTTATTTTTTAAACTGGACATCGTCTTTTCCATTTTCCTTTGTTTTCTGCATCGATCAGAATATCTTGAGCTCTCAATCTAGAGATTTCAGAATTATTAAAATAATTTAAAGATTTTTTTGCATGAAAAGATGCCATCTTTATATTTCCTGTAAGAAAGTGTCTTTCAGCAGATGACAATTCAGCCATTCCTATATCATTTATATTGGAGTAAGAGATGGCTAGTTGATACCAGGTCTGTGAGTTCTTTATATCATACTTTAAAGACTCCTTTAAAAGTTTAATGGCTTTTTCAGCATCACCGCTATCTCCGCGAGCGTTTAACGCGGTTGCTAGTCCTACCATTAGGAGTGGTTCTTTTTCTTTGAGCTCTAGAGCGGTCTTGTAAGGTTGAATTGAATCCTCAATTTTACCCGACTCATATAAAATTTGACCTTTTAACTCATGATACCAAGGATTTTTTGGATATTTTAAAATCAACTCATCAAGTATTAATATAGAGTCATTTAATAAAGCTTGCCTATAGTAAGCTACTGCAAGAGTGTATTTGGATTGATCAGAACCATTACTACCTTTTTTAATAATATCTTTAGCATTATTTAAAAAACCATTTAATTTTGCTTGTATCATTTTATATTCAAACATCAATTTATCATCATCTTCATTTTCAATGAATTTAGATTTTTGAACTTTTTCTTCTAAAGATCTTATTCTATCTCTAGAAACGGGATGGCTTCGAACCCTTATTTTTTGTTGACGAGGGCTAAGAGCCTCTTGATTAGCAAAGCTATACAGTACCTCAAGCATTCCAGTAGAGGATTTTTCAATTTTTTCTAAATATTGAAACGCAGCTTGATCTGCAGCAGACTCTTGACTTCTGGAGTATTTTGCTACCATACCTTTAGCTATTTGTTGGCTTCCAAGAAGTAATGCTTGCGCAGCATCACCTTCTCCAGCAATTGCTGCCCCAACACCAAGTAAAAGTCCAACAATCATGGGAGTTTGTGCTTTTTCCATTGCTTTATCGGAACGGGCTAAATGTCCACCAGCTATATGACCTGTTTCATGAGCTAAAACACCTCTTAGCATTGATGGACTTTTAAATGACTGCATAAGACCTGTATTAATGAAAACTTTTTGACCACACGCCACAAAGGCATTAACTGCCTTATCATTAAATATATATATATCAACAGAATTTAAATTTAAATTTGCCGCTTCAAAAATTGGGTTAGCCATTTCAGTAAGGAAATTTTCAATTTCAGCATCTCTAATAATATTAGCCTTGAGATTATTGTTAATAAAAAGAAAAATAAAAATTAAAAAAATTTTATGAAATTTATATTTTTTAGTGAAAATTAGCATAGTCCTAACCTAATATTTATTTAATATTTTAAATTTTATTATTAAAAGACAGTAAATGAAAATTACAAAAAATTAATTATTTTTATCCCTTATTCCACCAACCAGACTTTGGTTTCTCCTTTTTTTCATTCCCCTTAATTGGAGCACCAATATGATTTGCATTTAATGGAGTTTCATCTGGCTTAGAATTTTTTATATCCTTTATGGATGAAATTTCTTTTTTTTCCTTTAATTCTTTAATTGTATTGTCATTTTTTTTCTTATTTTTTGAATTTTTCAAGCTTTCTGAACTTTTTGAAACCTTTTTTCTTGATAAGCTTTTTTCTTCATTTTTCATTTGCTTAGATTTTTTTTCAGTATTCTCATTTTTTTTAGTGCTCTCATTATTATCATTTAATTTTGTAGTTTTGTTATTTTTACCTTTTTTTCTTTTTTTATTATTTTTATTCTGTTTTGTAACATTAGTATTTTCTACTGCCCCATTTTTTTTGATTATTTTATCAATTTTTATTTCATTATTATTTGTATCAAATGCTTTAATTTTATTTTCATTGCCCCTTAGCAAAGCATTTCCATAAAAGTTTATTGCAGCACCTTGATTATTTTCTAGATCTATTAAAAGATTTCTTTTTTGATTAATTAAATAATTTAATATTTCACTAGGAATTTCAGCATCAATTTTTTTTATATTTTTTTTGATGGTTATTTCGCTAATTGTTCTTAATAATTCTAGTGATCTAGAATCTATCGACCTTATAAGCCCTGTGCCATCGCAATTCGAGCAAAGGCTGTAAACTCCTTCCTTAATACTGGACCTTATTCTTTGTCTGGACATTTCCAAAAGTCCAAAACTGCTAATTTTTCCAACTTGAATTTTTGATCTATCAGACTTTAGGGATTCTTTTAGTTTTTTCTCAATAGATCTTCTATTTGCAAATTTTTCCATATCAATAAAATCTATTACAACTAATCCCGCCATATCTCTTAGCCTAAGCTGTCTTGCAATTTCCTGAGCTGCTTCAAGATTTGTTTTTAAAGCTGTTTCTTCAATGTTATGATATTTTGTTGAACTTCCTGAGTTTACATCGATTGCAACCAAGGCCTCAGTTTGATTTAATACTAAAGACCCGCCTGACGGGAGAAAAACTTCATCTGCATAAATTGAAGACAATTGTTGTTCAATATTATTTTTTTGAAAAATAGGTGAATCTTCTTTCCATTCTTTTACTTTTACAGCATGACTAGGCATAAGAAGTTTCATGAAGTTTTTGGCGATTTTATAAGTTTCTTTGCCTTCAATAAAAACATTATCAATTTCTTTTGAGTATAAGTCTCTTAATGATCTTTGAATTACCCCTCCATCCTCATAAATCAAGGAAGGTGCATTTGATGAAAGAGTATTTTCTTTAATTTTATCCCATGTCTTCGTTAGATATTTATAATCTCTTTTAATTTCTGTAGATGTGGTTTTTGCTCCAGCTGTTCTAATTATTAAGCCCATATTTTCAGGAACATTTAACTTCTCTAATGTATTTTTTAGCTTCTTTCTCTCTTTTGGATTTTTAATTCTCCGGCTAACACCGCCCCCAGAAGTACTATTTGGCATAAAAACACAATATCTTCCAGGTATTGATGTATAGGTTGTGATTGCTGCACCTTTATTACCTCTTTCTTCCTTGGAAACTTGAATAAGTAATATTTGATTTTTCTTTATAACTTCTTGGATTTTATAATTTTTTATTAAATTCTTATTTCTTTTTTTATTTATTGTTTCTATTTCTTCAAAATCATCCCCACCTAAATCTTCAACATGTGATGGATCATTTGAGTTTTCATTAATTTCCTCATCTTTTTCATCATTATTTATCTCTTTGGAATTATTTTCTAGTAATGCCTCTTTATCTGCTACCGGTATTTGATAATAATCTGGGTGAACTTCTGCAAATGGAAGAAAGCCATTCCTATTACCACCGTAATCGACGAAAGCTGCTTGAAGTGATGGTTCTACTCTTGTAACTTTTGCTAAATAAATATTTCCTCGTATTGGACGCCTTGAGTCAAACTCAAAATCATATTCCTCCAATCGACTGTTTTTGGTAACTGCAACCCTTACTTCTTCCTGGTGGACTGCGTCTATTAAAATTTGATTTGCCATTAATTTTTTCTCCAAAACCTGGAGTTAAAATAAGTTTACTATTTTTAATATTAAAATTTTGCATTTTATTATTATCCCTCCAGATTATTAATTTTTTTATTAGTATTTGGTATTTATAAAAACCAATTACTACATATTAATTTTTTAATTTCTTAATCTAAAATTAAATTAGAT
Organism: uncultured PS1 clade bacterium; assembly: GCA_902537725.1. GTDB lineage: Bacteria > Pseudomonadota > Alphaproteobacteria > MED-G09 > MED-G09 > MED-G09. The sequence continues at coordinate 5,401 of CACBCD010000009.1, read as the reverse complement.
TTATAAATATAATTAGGTTAAATTTATTACCTTATTTACTTTTACATTTCATTTAATAGATTTGGCAAGAAAGTATTCAAAATAATTAAAATATATATATGTTATCTTATAAAAATATATTCAAAGTTGTATTAGTGTTTTTTACAGTTTTTACTTCATCGAATTTGTTTTCAAGAGAATTATCTGAAATATCAAAAATAAGAATTATTAATATTTCTGAGGGCGCAAGACTAATAATTGAAAGTGATAAACCTATAAAATATGAAGTTTTCTCTCTAAAAAATCCTAGTAGATTGGTTGTTGATTTGGCGAAAATTAAATTTTCAGATAACTTCTCTCTGCCATCAAACAAAGGCATAGTAAAAGAGGTAAGATTTGGATCTTTTAATAATGATATCTCAAGGATAGTTTTTGACCTAAACAAGCCTCTTAAAAATATTAAAACTAAATTACTTAAGCCAAGTAGCGGTAAAAAAAGGATGCTTTATATCGAGCTAGAAGTTAATAAAGTCATTTTATCAACTAAAATAGACAATAAGAAAAAGACTTTTCAACAATCAAAACTTTCAAAAAAAAGAAGAACTATTATTATTGACCCTGGCCATGGAGGTAAAGACCCGGGAACATCATATCAAGGGAAATTAAATGAAAAAGATATTGTTCTAAATTTCTCTAAAGTCTTAAAAGAAAAATTAATAAATGATGGTTATAGAGTATTTTTAACTAGAGAAATTGATAAGTTTATCAAACTTAATGATAGAGTGGAATTTGCTAAGAAAAAAGGTGCTGATCTATTTATATCAATTCATGCGGATGCATCAAAAAAAGATAATGTTAGAGGTTTTTCAGTATATACACTTTCAGAAAAAAAAATGGACAAAGAAGCTGAAAAAGTTGCTAATCTAGAAAATAAAGGATCAGTTTTTTCTAGAAAAGGATTGATAGGTATAAATCTTACTCAAAGTAGAAATATAATAGAAGACTGGCAAATTAAACAAGCCTTTAAAAGAGCTAATCGCTCCTCATTTGAGTTTGCTGAAATTTTGGTCAATAATGTTAAGAAAAAATCTAAATTATTAAACAGGCCTCATAGGTACGCAGGTTTTGCTGTATTAAAATCACCTAATTATCCAAGCGTTCTTGTTGAATTAGGCTTTATCACAAATGATAAAGATAGAAATAATCTAAGAAGTAAAAACTGGCAGTCAATTTTAGCTAATAAATTTGTTGATGCAATTAATGAAAATTATAAGTAATATTTAATTAAGATGAAAAATGAAATTCAAAAAATAATTGATGAAATTAAAGAGTGCATTTCTCTTTTAAGGGGGCATCTTTGACTGGGATGTCTCGAAGAGAAGACTTGAAGAATTAAATACCATTATAGACTCAGAAAATTTTTGGAAAGAAAACGATAATCCTCAAATGGTGATGAAGGAAAGGTCAAATATTGAAGAGGCAATGCAAAATTGTATTTCATTGGAAGAAAGTTTAAATGACTCTGTTCTAATGATTGAGCTAGCTGAGAATGAAAAAAACAATAAAATTAAAAATGAGGAAATAAAAAATTTAAATTTAATATTACAAAAAGCTAAAATTAGTAGTCTTGAGGTACTTTTATCTGGCGAAGCTGATAAGAATGCAACCTATCTTGAAATTCACCCTGGTGCAGGAGGCACTGAGAGTCAAGATTGGGCAGAAATGTTATTAAGAATGTATATAAGATGGAGTGAAAATAAGGGTTACTCAATTGATATAGTTGAAAAAAATCCTGGAGAAGAAGCTGGTTTAAAAAGTGCTACAATCAAAATAAACGGAAATAATGCATACGGATGGCTTAAAACTGAATCTGGCATTCATAGGTTAGTAAGAATCTCCCCTTTTGATTCACAAAAAAGAAGACATACAAGTTTTGCTAGTGTTTGGGTTTATCCAGTTATAGATGACAGTATTCAAATAGACTTGAAAGAGTCTGATTGCAGAATTGATACATTTAGATCATCTGGAGCAGGTGGTCAGCATGTAAATACTACCGATAGTGCAGTTAGGATTACACACATTCCTACTAAAATTGCTGTTCAGTGTCAGGCTGAGAGATCGCAACATAAGAATAAGGCAACTGCATGGTCAATGTTAAAGGCGAGACTCTATGAAATTGAATTACAAAAAAAAGAGGAGTTTTCTCAAGAACAGTTAGACAGTAGGTCAGAAATTGGATGGGGCCATCAAATACGATCTTATGTTCTTCAACCTTATCAACTTGTTAAGGATTTGAGAACAGATGTAGAAGATACCAATCCACAAAATGTTTTGGATGGTGGTTTGGACTCTTTTTTAGGTGCTGCCTTATCAAATAAAATTTTAGATTAGTTCTTTAGATCTTTCTAAAACTAGATTTGCATGATTTTTAACTTTTACTTTTCTATAAATTTCTAATATTTTTTTATTACTTGAGATTATAAATGTTGATCTTTCAATTCCCATATATGTTCGACCATACATTTTTTTTTCAACCCATACACCGAAACTTTCAATAACCTTACCTTCTTCATCAGAAGCTAATTTTATTTTAAGACCTTGTTTTTCGATAAAATTTTTATGTTTTTTGATTGAATCTTTTGAAATTCCAATTACTTCCGCATCAATTTTATCAAAATCTTTTTTTAAAGAACTAAAATCTTTAGCCTCATTAGTGCAACCTGGTGTATTATCTTTTGGATAAAAATAAATAATATATAATTTCTTTTTTAATTCTTCAGAATTAAGTATGGTATCATCACTTAAAGGGAGAGAAAAGTTTGGTATATTATCGTTAATTTTTAATTCTAATGTCATTAGCGTTCCTACTTATTTAAAATGTTTTTAATTTATCAAAATATAATAAAATCTATCTCTAGTATATTTGCATTTTTAATTTTTACGATTTCTTTTTTTCTTCTACAATTATCCATTTCCTTTATCAACATAACACCAATTGAATTTCTTATTAAACCGTTTTTAGTAAACAAAATAGACGGCTATGATAACAGTTTTTCAGAGGCAGTTCTTTATATTGATACTGATAGTAAAAAGACAATTGCAAAAATAAAAATTGATTTAACTAACAAGGTAAAAAGTGAACAATTTCAATTATTTTCAGAATTTGAAACAAATTTAGTCGATATTATAAACTTTGATTACAATTATTCATTTTCTTCTTCTTTGATAAATAAGAATACTAAATTTACAAAAAAAAATAATTTAGAAATTATTAGAGCAAATGGCAAAATTAATTCAAAAAAGTTAGAACTTTTTGCTAATGGAACACAAATTCCAGTATCGCTAGTTAAAAGTCTATGGCCTGAAAATACAGCAAGAGGTGCAAAAAATTGGGTTCAGAAAAATTTAACAAATGGAATAATTAATAATTTATCTCTAACGGCTAATATTACATTAGATTCATTTAAAATTTCTAAAAAAATTAGAAAGGAGGATATAAATTTACAATTCAATTTTGATGAAATGACTATTTCTTTTTTAAAGGAAATGGACTCTATATATAATTCTCAGGGAAAAGCAGTTTTAAATGGTCAATCATTTGAGGTTTACCTTGAAAAGGGTCAAGTTTTAGGAAAAAACCATAAATCTATAGATATTTATGATAGCAAATTTTTAGCTAAAGAAATTTTAAAAAAGCATGGTCCTGCTGAAATATTAATAAATGCAAAAGGTTCTCTTGACGATGTAATGATTTTTATATTTCAACATCCAAGAAATTTTAAAAGATTTGTTCCGGTAAAACTTGAAAATATTTCTGCAAATTCTGATTTGAAAGTTAAATTTGATTTTCCATTAAAATCTAAAATAAAATTTGAAGAATTTATAATTAAATCAAAAACAAATCTTTCTGATGTTATTATAAATGATATTTTTTCAAGAAATTTTTCAAGTAACTTATTGTCGATTGATCTTACAAATAATGGAATTAACATAGTTGGAGAAATAAATTCTAACAAACAAGGTTTAGATTTAGTTTGGAAACAAGATTTTAAGAAAAAAAATAATTCTACCTCAATTTCACTTTCAGGATACATTGATGAGAAAATACTTAACGGCATTGTTAACAATGAGATAAAATTTACAGGAAAAGTTAAGACTGAAGCAAATTTTGTAGGAAATTCATTTAACTTTAATAAAGGGGATCTGCTGCTTGATTTTAGAGATGTTAAAATAGAGTCTTATATATTAGATTGGGCTAAACCAAGATTTTCATCAATGGTTTTGAAGAGTGATATAATTTTTTCAGACAATAATGAGATTGATTTTTATAATTTTCAGGTTGAAGGCCCTTTGATACAAATTTTAGGAGATTTTAAGTTTAAAAATAATAGGCTTTTAAATTTAAATTTAGAAAAGTTTAAATTTTATTCATCAATAGATAATATCTCTAATAACCTTCAAATTAAATATACTAATAATTTTTCTTCATCCCTTGAGTTATCGATTTTAGGTGATGTTATAAGTATCGGAAGAGATGGCTTATCAAATCTTTTAAATAATACGGGTCCCTCAAATAATTATGAAAATATAATAATTAATGTTTTTTTTGATGAACTAAATTCAAAATCAAATATTACTTATAAAAATGTAGAATTTTCTTATGACAAAAAATTAAATAAGCTTAAAGAACTATCTTTTAGTGCTCTTTTAAATAGTGAGCCTGTAATTTACGGAGAGACATCAGAGCATAATAATACAAAAAAAATAGAACTATTTGCAGTGAATTTCGAGAGTTTAATTGACGTTCTAGGGTTAAATATCAATTTGAAAGGTGGGCCTATAAAATATTCAGCTTTAATAAAAAATTTTGAGGGTATTGAAACTTTTTCAGGAAATCTAAATGTAGATGAATTCTCAATATTAAAGTTACCAATTTTTGCTAAGCTTTTAAATATATCTATACCAAATTTAACTCTTGATGCTAACTCTGGTATAGAGTTTAAAAAAGCATCTGCAGAAATAAAAATAAATTCAAAAGGAATTTTCATAAATGACGGTGTTATTAAAGCAAAGAGCGATTTACCAATATTTGATAATTCTCTTGGTATGTCAATTTCAGGCGTATATGGATTTTCAGAATTAACTAATATTGAAGGAACTCTTGTACCATTGGCAAGTATTAATAGGGTACCATCCAAGATTCCCTTTGTTGGGGGGCTTTTTAAAGGTGATAATGAAGGAGAGGGGTTAATAGGCATTAAGTATAAAATTTATGAAGACGAAGATGGATTAATTAAAATTCAAAGCAATCCTCTTTCAATTTTAGCACCTGGAATTTTACAGAGAGTCTTCTAAATTAATTTTCAATTCTTACAATAATTTTTTTCTTTTTTCCAAGTGAAACTATTAAATCTCCATCTTT
>CACBCD010000008.1 GCA_902537725.1 uncultured PS1 clade bacterium | reverse complement strand
TATTAGTGTAACTACAAACTAATTCTAGCTCTTCAAAGCCTATTGAGTCAAAATTAGGAGTTGAAAAACTACTTTCGTCATACTTCTCTTTAATAATAATTTCGCCTTTAGACATTTTTTCACTATAAATAATAATTTCAGATGCACTAGTTCTAAACCTTCTACAGTCAGTTTGTTTATATACTTTTTTCGATAAAAATTTATTTGAAATAAAATTATTGTTTTGTGGTTCTTTGTAGTCGGTAAGTATCCAGTAATAGACATATTTATCATCTGAACTTGTATCGTCTAAATTAATAAAATGATAACCAGCTTCAGTTTCTCCATATAGTGACCATTCAGCGAAAGCTGCTTTGTTGATGAATAAAAAAATAGAAAAGATAAAAAATGGTAAAATTAATTTCATTACTTAAATTTAAATAATAAGATTTTAATTGTCTATTAAGAGTTATTCTCTTTTGTATTTAATTTATATAAGAAAAAAATAAGTTCTGGAAATATAAAACTTTTAAACAAATGACTGATAATGAATGGGAGTCGTTATGCGACGGTTGCGGGAAATGTTGTCTTCATAAATTAGAGGATATTGATACGGGAGAGATTTCAATTTCGAATGTTAGCTGTATGTATTTAGATCAAAATACTTGCGCATGTACCGATTATAAAAATCGTCAAAAAAATATAAGTGATTGTATAAAATTATCACCTGAAACCATTGAAGAATTAAGTTGGTTACCTGATACATGCTCATATAGACTGGTATTTAATAATGATGATTTACCGGTGTGGCATCATTTAATTACTGGTGATAAAAATACAATTCATGAAGAAGGTATGTCGGTAAAAAATTATTCAGTTAATGAAAAAGATATAAAAGATGTTAATGAATATATTCTTGATTGGTTTAATAATAATGGTAGTCTTTTTTGATCTAAATTTTACTTAAGAGGTTTTTCATGGTTGTAACAATAAAAAAAATATTATTAACATTAATTTTTTTAACTCAAACAATGGGGAATACGATGGCGGGTGATCTATCTGTAAATGATAAATTTGAAATTATCGATGTAATGAATAACTATGCAAAGGGAATTGATACCAAAAATTATAATCTTTTTAGATCAATTTTTGACGACAATGTAGAGGTTAATATTGTTTATGATCCAAGTTTTAGATCTGGCGAGCCAGTTTCTTTTGGTGGAATAGACTCTTGGGTTGAATATGTTGAACAGGCCATTAGTGAATATAGAAGTACGCAGCACATGCTCGGTAATCCATTAATAAAGTTTGAAAATGGTGTTGCAAAGGCAAGAACAGATCTTCAGGCTACGCATTACTATAAAGATAAAGATAATGAAAAAACTACTTTATGGGGTTACTACGATACTCATATGGTCAATAAAGACGGTTCATGGAAAATTATCAAACATACTTTGACAAGTATTGGCTCAAATTAAAGTTTTAATAAATTAAATCATATGAGCCAAATCAAAGACATTACAGAAAAATTTTATACTAGTATTTCCAATGGAGAGATTGAAGTAATTGATAGTTTACTAAGTAATGAGTTTGAATTAATTGTCCCAATGGAAAATGGTGTATTATCTGGTCATTATAAAGGAAAAAAAAGATTTATGGAGGATGTTCTTCCTCTTGTTTTTTCTTGCGTAAATCCTAAGGAAATAGTTTTTTGCAAAGATTTTAAAATTATAAATTCTTTCAATGATACAGTAATAGCTATGACACAAAATGATGGAATTGCATTGAGTGGCAAACCTTATAATCAGATATATTTACATATTTTAACAATAGAGGAAGGAAAAATTATTCGTCTAATTGAGGTTTTTGATAGCTCATTAGCAAATGACTCTTTATGGGGCGACAGTAAACAATTAATCCCTGATAAACATTTTTCACTAAAAAATTTCTCCTAAACTGATTTGCGTTTTTCAGTATTTTTTAAATATTTGTAATATATTTTTGGTATAGCCCATTTTTCTAGAGCATGTTTCTTATCTCTTCCCAATTTTTTTACTTCATAAAATAAAAAACGTTTTGTTTTTGCAATATTCCAGTCACCCCTTTTAAAATTTTTACCTGTCTTAGGGTTTGGTCTTTTGGGGTATTCCTTCATTGATATAAATTAACTTAAATATCTAAAATATTAAATAAGCTTATTCAAAAATTTACATAAAGCATTATAATTGCGAAGGCTGGACCAAAAAGAAAAAAAAGAACTCCTAAAATCCACTTAAAATCGTTTTGCATTAAATTCTCCGTTATTATTTTTATTTTTATAAGAATTAAAACTGATGATATCCTTATTTGTTAAGGAAATAAATTTTTTATTTTGTCACCTTGGTGGCTAATCGATGTTTATTGACTAATTTCTAATTTTAAAAGGTGTAAATATGAATGATTTTGTTTTGTACGGCCAATGGGTTGTAGTTGTTATTAGTTTATTAGGAGTTGCTCTTGTGAGTTCAACTAAGCATAATACACGTCTGAGTGGATATATTGTTACAGCTCTTGGGCGTTTATCGGGAGCAATATTATTTATTTTTTTAGATTTATACGCTTTTGTATTAGTAAATATTATTCATACTATTATTGGTTTGAGAGGGTATTATAGAAATAAAAAAGAAGGTATTGGAGATAGTATATAGTAATTTAAAAGAACATATTTTTTAAATTAAATTTTTAATATATAAATCATTTGTCGGAGCGTGGCGCAGCCTGGTAGCGCACTTCGCTGGGGGTGAAGGGGTCGGAGGTTCGAATCCTCTCGCTCCGACCATTTAAAATTCAAAATTTACATTAAAAGAAATTATATCTTTATAACGTTTGATTTGATCAATATGTTATTTAAATATAATTTTTATTCTTTCACAAAGCCTTTAAAAAATCCTAGGTAATCGATAAATTTTTCACTGACACCTTCATTTCTTAAATGATTTTTTGATACTGGTAAGTTTAAGGGTTCAAATTCAGGGTTATCAATTACTAGTCTTGGAAAATTATGATTAACTATTGCGGCTCTACCGATTGCAACAAAATCTACACCAGAGTTAATAACTTTTTGAACATCTTGGCCTGTGCGAATATTTCCAGCAACAGTAAGCATAACATCTTTAAAATCTAATTCTGTAAAATGTTCTAATAATGTTTTTTTATTTGGATCATCGTTGTTCTTTTCACCAGCAGGATACTTAAATGAATCCCACAAAGAAATATCTAAAAAATCTATTTTATTTGTCTCAATCAATTGTTTACAAACTGTCTTGATCTCCTCAAGATCCATTCCAAACCTCTCTGGTGAGAGCCTAACCCCTAAAAGAAAACTTTTTCCACATTCATTTCTAATACCATCAATAATTTCAAAAATTATTCTGGATCTATTTTCTAACGATCCCCCATATTCATCTTTTCTATTATTAATTGAAGAACTTAAAAATTGGCACAATATATAACCATGAGCGCCATGGATCTCTACACCATCATACCCAGATTTTTTAGCTCTAAAAGCAGCAGATATAAAATCATCTCTAAGTTTTTTTACTTCATCTAAAGTAAGAGCTCTTGAGTTAGTCTCATCATCGGAGGAGGGGCAAACTGGTCTTTCGCCAATAATATCTTCAGGTGACCTCATTCCAGCATGATGTAGTTGTGCAACTGCTAAACTTTTAAAAGACTTAATATTTTCAGTTAATCTTTTTAAGCCATCAATATGGATATCATCAAAAATTCCTAATTGACCTGGAAAACCTTTTCCAATCTCTTGTACATGCGATGCGCAAGACATTGTCATACCAAAATCACCTTTAGCTCTCATTAAAAGCCAATTAAATTCATCATCAGATAAGCAACCATCCTCAAAACTTTGCGTATTTGTTAAAGGGGCTAGCATAAAAGGATTTTTCATTGAAATACCACAAGGGAATTTAATTGCTTCATTTAATTTTTTCATAATTTTACCTATTTATATATACTTTGAAGATACCGTTCTTAATCTATTAAAAATAAATATTGAAAATATAATTAGCCCTAATACCATGCTTATCCACATTCCTTCAGCTCCTAGAGGGTTTACCATACCATAATTTGTTAGGAAATAACCAAATGGAATTGCAAAAATCCAATAGGATATTATTAAGAAAATCATAGGAGCAAAAGTGTCTTTATACCCCCTCAGAGCTCCTAGGCTTCCCATTCCTATACCATCAGGAATTTGAAAAATTGCTGCATAAAACAATAGAGATACTGCTACACTTAAAACCTCTAGATCCTCTGAGTAAACAGATGCAAATTTATCTCTAAATAGTAATAACATAGTCATATTAATTAATGCACCTATAAAACATAAAGTTACACCGGTATAAGAAGAAAATTTTGCGTCAGTAAATCTATTTTCACCAATAAGATTTCCAATTCTAGTTGATCCAGCCAAACCAATTGCTAAAGGCAACATAAAGACAATACTCGCAATATTTAAAGCAATGGCATGACCTGACAAAACTTTATCGCCAAGTTGACCAATAATAATTGCAGCACCTGAAAACATACTCATTTCAGTAAATATTCCAATACCAATTGGAATTCCTAATTTTAGAATTTCTTTAGTTACTCTCAACGAAGGACCATCAAATTCTTTTAAAAGCTCTGTTTTTTTGTAAAGCTTATTAGATAATATTATTTTAAGTATTAGAAAAAACATAATCATTGAAATTATGGATGTTGCATAACCACATCCCGCACTACCCATTTCAGGGACACCAAAATAACCGAAGGCAAAAATTATATCTAACGGAATATTAATTAGTGCTCCAAAAAGCACTACGTAAAATACGGGAAGCGTTAATGTCATCCCTTCACTGTAAGAACTTAAAAATCTAAACATTATATAAAAAAACATTCCAACTGATACAGCCTGAAGATAGTTGCTTGAAATTGTTAAAATTTCTTTATCAAGAGGAAAATAAGGAAGGATTTTACCAAAAAAAATAAAAATAAAGAAAACCAAAAAGGCATTCATTATAGCTACCCAAAAAATTTGTCTCATTTTTTGTCCAATTTTTTGAAATTCTCTGGAACCAAATAATTGAGCAACTATTGGAGTAATTGCAAACATTATTCCTTGAAAAAGCATGTAAATAGGAAAGGTAAAGGCATTTGCTAAAACAAGACCGGCTAATTCTTTTGAGTCATATTGTCCTGATACAATTGTGTCAGTGGTATGCATTATCATATAAGATAGTTGAGAACCAAAAATTGGGATTCCAATTTTTAAAAAATGTTTTGACTCCTTAATAAATTTTTTCATTAAATCTTTTATCATATTAAAAGTTTAGATTTGAATTAATTTTATATAATATTAATATAAGATAAATTATGGAGGGATTATTAATGTTGCTTCGAGGTATTCTATTATTTATTTTATTATCATCAGCATTTGCAATGTTAAATGCTGTATATAAATGGTTTGGTTTTTTCCAGGCTTACTAAAATTTGTTTCTTGAATTTTTATAATTAATCGATAAAATTTTATTTTATGAACAGATCTGAGAGAATCCTTAAATCGGAGTCAGCGAGACTCAGAAGAGCGAAGATTAGGGATATTGTTAATAAAAAAAATATCAACCTATATTCAAAATTGCATAGACTTCGAATTAAAAGAAAAAAAATAAAAAGCTAAGGTTTAAAATAATTTATTTATTTTAATTTTAACAAATACTTCATAATTTCGATAGTTATTAAGTTTTAATAACTTTAATAATTACTTATAACTCTTTTACGACTCATATTAGTTTTTAATATAAATTTTTTAATGATCTAAAGGAGGAAGAAAAGTGATTGATATTATTTTACTTACATTGTTATTTTATTTTATTCAGCTCCCACTTCCAATGATTTTGGCCTTAAAGGAAGTTCCATTATCATACAATTTGTCGAGTAGAGATGAAGAAGTTAAAAGACCTGTTATATCAGAGAGGGGAATAAGGGCTCTTAAAAATTTAAAAGAAAGCTTATTTATTTTTATACCAGTTTCTATATTGAGTATTATTTCTGATATCGATGTTGTTATGGCAGCAACAGTATGGTTGGTTTTAAGAGTTATCTATTGTGTTTTGTATTATTTAGGTATTTCTTATCTTAGAACAATTGTCTGGTTTTTATCAGTAATATGTTTATTTGATATGGCTATTAGAATATTTAAGCATGCGGTATAGTTATAAAATGAGAAATTTTCTTTTAACTATAGTCCTTATTTTTATTCCTTTTTATGTTCATGCAAAAGAGAATCAAGCAGTTTGGTCAAAAAATGAGGAAACTGATACAAAAAACTGCCAACTTGCGATAGAGCAAGGTAAGGCAGTTAGTTTAAAAACCTCTAAATCATTAGAAAGAACAGCTTATTTATATAATGGTAATTTTTATATGTTAACCGATTACAATGAAATGATTATATGTTTCAAATATTCTCAAAAGCAAATAAAAATTAACTAGATATAAAAAAAGGGCTTAAAATTAATTAAGCCCTTTTCTTTACTATTAAGTAATGAAACTATGCGTTTGAATCTCTCGATGCAGCAACAAAAATTACAAGACCAAATAATATTTTATTAACAAAATCAGCTAAATTATAAACAAGGTTTAGGCTATTAGCGTCAACTCCGCTACCTAAATAACCAAGATAGTATCCAACTGGATAAATTACCCAACCAACTGTTAAAATCCATTTCATTGCAGAAAATGCTGTTTGAGAAGCTACATTGCCACTAGCAGCATTTATTTTAGATGTTTCACCTGCAAAGATTTCATAAATTATATATAGCCAAGCAGCACAACCAATTACAAAGGCAGGAAGAACAGGCGCAAGACCAGCTTCACCAAGGTAACCAGCTATAAGCATCACAAGTGAACCAATTAATAATTTGAAAAATACACCGCCTCTAACTGTTGTTACAGCTGCAAGAATAAGATAAAACTCAACAACTTGGAGAGGAACAGTTAACAACCAATCAATGTATCTATAAACTGTTGGTGATGTTCCTGTTTCTATCCACATTCCTCTCATATATAAATAATGCCAGAATGCTATACCTGTTACTAAACCAGCAACAGTTAATGATGTTTTCCATTTACCGTTAACAGAACTCCTCTCTAAAAAGAAAAAAGCTGTCGCAGCTAACATTGCTGCAGAAACGAGCCAAAAGGAAATACCGACGTAGTCGGTAGATGCTATGTTGTACATTTATGTACCTCCCTCTTAATATTTAATTAAGACTCTATAAATTTAGAGACAAATATCAAGGAAAAAATGTAAAAAAAGAAACCTTTTTTTTTGACTTATTTATTTTAATTAATAAATTTGATGTATTAATAGCTAGTAGTTTAGGACAAAGTAAAAAAATGTTTAAATTAATTGAAAAAATTCTTTTAACTATTTTTATTTTATCACTCACAATTGTGGTATTTAAAATTGTTATTTATGATTTTGTAATTAAAGCATTTATAAATTAGGATTTTTGTATAACTATATGATAAAAAAGATTTTTTACTCTATTTTTCCTTTAATAATTTTAATTTTTTTTCTTTTACTAATCTTTTATTTTTCTAAAAATTTTAGTTAAGTGTGTATTGATTAATTAAATCAATATCAATTATTTCCAGCGTTTTAATGTTAGTTGATTCTGCAATTATTGGTGGTGCCATTCCTGAGTTATATGCTTCAAGCCATCTATTAGCACATAAGCACCATTTTTGCCCTGGTAATAGACCTGGAAAGTCATATTGTGGCATTGGTGTTGATAAATCATTTCCAACGCTTTTGGAGAAAACTAAGAATTCCTCAGTAAGTATTACGCAAACAGTGTGGATACCTCTATCATTATCACCAGTATCACAACATCCATTTCTATAAAAGCCTGTGAGGGGATCAAATGAACAAGGCTCTATTGGCAAATTTCTTATATTCATTTGTTTTTTTTCGGACATCTATTCCATAACTTAATTACCTAAATAGTATTAACATTTTCAGGTTAATAAATATCAGGACTTATAGTCGCAGTTAGAGCCCTAAAAACACCCATTCAAGATGAACCATGTGCGCCACCTATTATGCTTAGGGAATGGCAATCAGAACAATGATTATTATACAGACTTTCCCCAAGTGACTCTCCTACTTGGGATGTAGGGCGCATAAACAAAATAAATAAAGAAAAGGACAGTATATAAATAATATGAGTATTTAATTTAAAATGTCTCATACCTATCCTATGGTTACTTAAAAGAATTTTTTGAGATGCGTCAATAAGTGACTTATATTTTTTTTCAAAACATATTATAAAACAGAATTATAACTAAAAGGTTATTTTTATGACAGCAATTATAGTAATTTCAATTTTTTTAGGAGCGATATTTTTTCTTAACAAAATAACTTATGGAAGATTTGATTAATTTCGTTCTTTTTGCATCCAGCTAATAAGTGGCATTACAGGAAAAATCCATACTATTCCACCCACGAAATAAAATACAAATGTTTCAAAGTTACCAAATCTTGGAAGTAAAATTTCTCCCAAGGAACTTATAATTCCTAAGAATAAAATTAACCAAATAGGTATTATGATAGTGCCAATTAATTTTTTAGTTTTTTGTTTTAATTTAACCAATTTTTTTTAACCATTTATTATATTTATTTTTACAGAGAAGCACATTGATGAATACAGAAAAAAATACAAACCTTCCTCTAGTTTTATGGGTATCTAGTCTTCTTTTACTACTTTTTACATTAGTTTTAGTTGGTGGTGCAACAAGAATTACCGACTCTGGTTTATCTATTACCGAATGGGAGGTCTTTATAGGTATTTTACCGCCTTTATCAGAATCATCTTGGTTTATAGAATTTGAAAAATATAAAAAAATACCTGAATATATTTTAGTAAATAGCTCAATGACCTTATCAGAATTTAAAGTTATTTATCTTTGGGAGTGGGGCCATAGATTGTTAGCTCGATTAGTTGGGTTAGTGTGTTTAATACCTTTAATTATTTTTTATTTTATGAAAAAACTCTCAAAACCAGTTATTAGAAGATCAGTTTTAATTTCTATTCTAATTGGGGTACAGGGATATATTGGTTGGTATATGGTTCAAAGTGGTTTAACTCAAAGAGTTGATGTTAGCCAATATAGATTATCTATCCATTTATTAATGGCCTTTATAATAATTTATAATACCCTTATGCTATTATTTGAGGTCGCAAACATAAAACTTGCTAACACAAATGGGACTAGGCCGATTTGGTTTAGCTTTTTCTCAATTGTTGTCTTTGTGCAAATTTTTTCGGGTGGACTAATGTCAGGTTTAGATGCTGGATTAGTATATCCAACATGGCCATTAATGGGGCTTAGTATAGTACCGTCTGATTATTGGATACCTCAAATAGAAATTTATAATCTTTTTGAGAATAGATCTAATGTTCAGTTTAATCATAGAACTCTTGGATATCTTATACTTTTTTTGGGTTTACTTAATGTATATTTATCTAGAAATAATTATTTCATGTTAAAGGTTTCATTATTAACGCTTTTGTTAATTTTTGTTCAAATTGCACTTGGTATTTTTACAATTATTTTAATGGTTCCTTGGGAAACAGCTCTTCTTCATCAGTTTTTCTCATTATTGGTCTTTTCTTCCATTACCTTTTCTTTGTATCTTTCAAGGTTCGGTAAATAGTTACCTACTTGTAAGTAATTGTTTTATATAATTTTTTTTAATAATTTGACACAAATTATTTAAAAATATAGAAAGATGGCATTATTAATTAAAATAAAGAATAAATGCTATGAAAACTACTATTTCTACAAAACAATCAGAAGTAAATAAAAAGTGGATATTAATTGATGCCTCTAACCTTATTGTGGGTAGGTTGGCTGCCTTTGTTGCAAATAGACTTCGTGGAAAACATTTACCCTCATATACTCCGCATGTAGATGACGGCGATAATGTTATAATTATAAATGCTGATAAAGTTCATTTTACTGGAAGCAAATTTTCTGACAAAATTTATTATAAACACACAGGTTATCCCGGTGGTATTAAATCAACAACTCCTGAGAAAATTTTAGGTGGTAAGTTTCCAGAGAGAGTACTTCAAAAGGCAATCAGAAGAATGATGCCATCAGGACCTCTTTCAAATACACAGTTTGGTAATCTGAAGGTCTATGCTGGACCAGAGCATCCTCATGAGGCCCAAAAACCTGAGATTATTGATGTTTCATCTTTAAATAACAAGAATGTGAAAAGATAATGGATATAGATATAGAAAATATTGAAGATTTAAAAAATAGTGATTCTGCTCTGGTGAACACTCCTTTACCAGAAAAGAAAGTTGATGAACATGGTAGGGCCTATGCTACTGGTAAAAGAAAGAATGCTGTTGCGCGCGTTTGGTTAAAACCTGGTTCAGGCATAATTAAAATTAATGGTAAAATTAGCGATGATTATTTTGCAAGACCTGTATTAAGAATGCTTATTAATCAACCTTTAGTTGCTGCTGAAAGAGTAGATCAATTTGATGTAACATGCTCAGTGACAGGTGGAGGTTTATCTGGGCAAGCAGGTGCAATTCGTCACGGAATATCCAAATGTTTGGTTAACTTCGAGCCAGAAGTCAAAAAAACTCTTAAGCCTGGCGGTTTCTTAACTAGAGACTCAAGAGTAGTTGAACGTAAAAAATATGGAAGAGCAAAGGCGAGAAGAAGTTATCAATTCTCGAAGCGTTAAAAAAATTTAATATAAATTTAATAGAGCGCTTTCAAAGCGCTCTTTTTTTGTCTTAATTTTAGTTGTAGGATAAAATAATGAATAAAAATAAATATAATATAGCTCTTCTTGGTGGAAGGGGTTTTGTAGGTCAGGAAATAATTAAGATTATTGATAATCATAAATATTTTGATTTATCATTAGTTTATTCAAGTTCAAAAGCTGGTCAGAAAATTGACTCATATAATAAAAACCCTGAATTGAAATACTCAAACTTAAATGGAGAGATGAAGTTAGATGAAATTGATATTGTTATATTTGCATTACCAAATGGTGAGTCATCGAAATTTGTCGAAAAAATTGAAAAAATCGATAGTTCAATTGTAATGATTGATATTGGTTCTGATTTTAGATTTAATAATAATTGGTTTTATAGTATTCCTGAAATCAATAATATTACAATTGGTACGAATAGGATAAGTAATCCTGGATGTTATGCGACAGCTTCTCAACTCTCAATTGCCCCTATAAAAGAATTTATCACTTCAAAAGTTTCTTGCATTGGTATCTCTGGCTATAGCGGCGCAGGTGCAACACCCAATGATAAAAATAATCCTGATATAATAAATGAGAGTATTTATCCATATTCATTATCAAGTCATACTCATGAAAAAGAAATAAACAAACATTGTTATAGCGAAGTTTATTTTAGTCCACACGTAGCTGATTTTTTCAGAGGAATACTTATTACATCTCATTTTTCTTTATCAGAAAAATTAAATGAAAAAAAAGTTTTAAAAATTTATAGTGATTTTTATAAAAATAATAAATTAATAAGAATTCTAAAAGAGGCACCTTTAATAAAAGATGTAATCAATAAAAATTATGCAATTATTGGAGGATTTTCAGTGAGTGATGACGGTCAAAATTTAGTTACTTGTTGTGTAATTGATAATTTATTAAAAGGTGCAGCATCGCAGTGTATTCAAAACTTAAATATTGCTTTTGGGTTTGAAGAGTCATTATCTCTTGAAGATACTTTTAATTAATTCTATTAATGAGTTATGAAGCTAATTTTCTCTTTTTCACTAGCACTTTTTTTAATTACTGGTTGCGGGACAAGAGATAGTATTAAAAACAGATATCTTTATAGTGATAAAGTAAAAGAAGTATTAACTGATGAGGAATATTATAAATTAGATAAAGAAGCTAAATGGCCTTCAAATATTAATGCACCTGACTGTATTGATGATATTGAGAGTGATATCGTCGATATTTCAGATTAGTTCTTTTAATTTAAATATAGTCGTGGAATGAGAGAATTAGAAAAACTTAAAAGATTACCACCTTATGTTTTTACTGAGGTAAACAGAATAAAAGATGCTGCTCGTGCAAAGGGAAGTGATATAATTGATTTTGGTATGGGAAACCCTGATATCCCAACCCCAAAGCATATTGTTGATAAATTAGTTGAAACTAGTCAGGATGCTAAAATGCATCGTTATTCTGCTTCTCGAGGTATTACTGGCTTGAGAAAAGCAAATGCAAAATACTATGAGAGAAGATTTAATGTAAAACTGGATTATGATAAAGAGATTATTGCAACTATTGGGTCTAAAGAAGGCCTTGCAAATATGGCGCAAGTACTTGCATCACCAGGGGACACAATTTTGGTCCCAAATCCAGCATACCCAATTCATGCCTTTGGTTTTATTATAAATGATGCCAACCTAATTCATTATAATATTAATTCTGAAATTGATTTAATGTCTGAAATTTCTTCAAAAGTTGAGAGCTCAGATAAAGATATTAAGGCAATGATATTAAATTTTCCTTCTAATCCTACAGCAGAAATTTGTTCATTGGATTTTTATAAAGAAATTGTCCCTTATGCAAAAAAACATAATATAATTCTACTATCTGATCTAGCATATGCGGAAATTTATTTTGAACAAAACGATAAGCCTCCATCTATATTAGAAGTTGATGGAGCTAAAGATATAGCGGTTGAATTTACATCTTTATCGAAAAGCTTCTCTATGCCAGGATGGAGAATGGGTTTTGCTGTAGGTAATGAATATTTAATTGCAGCTCTTACAAGAATTAAATCTTATTTGGATTATGGAGCATTTACACCCATTCAAGTGGCTTCGGCAGCAGCTCTTAATAGTGACGAGTCTGTTATAAATGAAATAAGAAATGTTTATAAACAAAGAAGAGATGTTTTAGTTCAGTCATTCTCAAGATCTGGTTGGGATATTCCATCTCCAAAGGCAACAATGTTTGCGTGGTCATCACTACCTGAAAAATTTAAACACTTATCATCACTTGAATTTTCTAAAATGCTTATCGAGAAAGCAGATATTGCTGTTTCACCGGGAGATGGTTTTGGTGAATATGGTGAGGGTTATGTAAGATTATCAATGGTAGAAAACGAACAAAGAATAAGACAAGCCGCAAGAAATTTAAAAAGGCTTATGGATGAGTAATTCAATTAATATCGGGATTGCTGGTCTAGGCACAATTGGATGCGGTGTTGTAAATAATCTATTGAGAAATCAAGAAAGTCTTAAAGAAAAATATGGTCTTGATTTTGAAATTATTGGTGTTTCTGCATCCAATAAAACCAAAAAAAGATCAATTAATCTTGAAGATTTTAATTGGTATGACGATCCTATTGATCTTGCTAAAGATAAGAATATTGATCTTGTAATTGAATTGGTTGGTGGAGAAAAAGGAATAGCTTATGATTTGGCCATTGAAACTATAAATAATAAAAAAGGTTTTATTACAGCAAATAAAGCGCTTCTATCAACTAACGGTAAAATTTTATCAGAACTCTCTTGTAAAAATAATGTATTTTTTGGCTATGAGGCTGCAGTAGCAGGAGGAATACCGATAATTAAGACTCTTAAAAGCGGTTTATTTCTTGATAAAATAAATAATATTTTTGGTATTTTAAATGGAACTTCAAATTTTATTTTATCTAGAATGAATTCAGCAAATAAAAGTTTTGAAGATGCTTTATCTGAAGCACAAGAATTGGGTTATGCTGAAGCAGATCCTTCTTTCGATATCAATGGTATGGATGCTGCCCATAAATTATCAATTTTAAGCGCAATTAGTTTTGGAGAGTTTCCTTCATTAGAGAATACAAGCGTAATAGGTATTGAAAACATTCAAACCATCGATCATAAGTATGCAAAAGAATTTGGTTACAAGATAAAGTTAATTGGTAAATCATCCTTGATGAAGGGAGGTATTTCTAAGGAGATATCTCCAATGCTTGTAAAAAAAGATGGTTCTCTAGGAACGGTTGAGGGTGTTAGTAATGTTGTTTGTATTAATACTGATTATAATGGTACACTTATTTTAGAGGGTGAAGGTGCTGGTGAAGGACCAACATCTGCTTCGGTTTTATCTGATATTGTTGATTTTGCTCAAGGCATTAAAAGTCATCTATTCAATAAACCCTTTGATGATTTACTTGACTCAACCAATAATAATGAGATTTCAAAAAGATGTTATTATTTAAGAGTTTTTTTAGTTGATCAAAAAGGTTCAATGGCAAAATTTACCTCCATTTTGGAAAAAAATGGTATTTCAATTGATCAAGTAATTCAAAGAGGAGATTTGCATTTAAAGGATGAAAAAAATTCTACCCCTGTTATTATATTAACATATCCTGTTGATTCAGATTCTATAAATTCTGCTTTTTCAGAATTAATAAAAACGGATTTAATTTCTTTAAATCCAATTTTTTTACCTGTCCTTAAGGACAATTAATGAGGTGCTTAAATGAACAGTAACATTGATAGAATATTAACTCTTGAGTTGGTTCGAGTTACAGAAAGGGCAGCAGTTGCCTCCTCTTTACTTGTTGGTAGGGGTAATGAAAAAGAAGCTGATCAAGCTGCAGTTGATGCAATGAGGAAGGAACTTAATAAGCTTGATATTCAAGGTGAGGTTGTTATTGGAGAGGGTGAGAGAGATGAAGCTCCAATGCTCTATATTGGTGAAAAAGTTGGTACAGGAAAAGGTCCGAAAGTAGATATTGCCCTTGATCCGTTGGAGGGAACAACTTTAACAGCAAAAGGTCAATCTGATGCTCTCACAACAATTGCAATGGCCGAAAAGGGATCCTTATTAAATGCCGCAGATGTTTATATGGATAAGATTGCTATTGGCCCAGGATGTCCAGATGACTTAGTTCATTTAGATGAAGACCCTGATGTAAATGTCAAAGCTTATAGTAAGGCGACAAAAAAACCAATTGAGCTAGTTACTGTCTGTGTCTTAGATAGACCTAGGCATGCTGACATAATTGAAACAATCCGTTCCTCAGGAGCAAGAGTAAAACTAATTCCTGACGGAGATATTGCTGGGGTAATTCACACTACCGACCCTCAAACAGGAATTGATATGTATATGGGTATTGGTGGAGCTCCAGAGGGTGTTCTAGCTGCTGCTGCACTTCAGTGTACTGGTGGGCAAATGCAGGCAAAGCTTGTTCTTGAAGATCAAGAAAAAAAAGATAGAGCATCTAAAATGGGAATTAAAGATTATAATAAAATTTATACATTAAATGAATTGGTTAGTGGTGATGCTCTTTTTGCCGCGACAGGGGTTACTAATGGTTCAATGTTAAGTGGAATTGAAAACAGGAATGGTTTATGGACAAATACAGTTGTTATGAGGTCCTCATCAGGAACTGTTCGTTGGATTAAATCTCATCACACAAATAATGAAAAATTTAATCTTTAAAAGAAATGCATAATAATGGGTTTTTTTTAGAAAATAAATTTTCTGCTAAAGGTTCTCTTTGGAAAGAAAGAGTATCAGATTTAGAAAAAGTATCGATTATTCAAAAAGAAAATAATATTCCTAAATTATTAGCTAAAATTCTTGCAGGAAGAGATGTGAATTCTTCAGAAGTGAATTCTTTTTTAAATCCTGAGGTTAATAAATTAATTTTAGACCCAAGCAAATTATATGATCTTGATAAAGGTGTTGATTTTATTTCGGATTGTATGTCAAAAAAAAAGAGAATTGGTATATTGGGTGATTATGATGTGGATGGTGCTACATCTTCTTCCATATTAAAATTATTTTTTGATCATTATAATATACAAACAGAAATATATATTCCAGACCGATTAAAAGAGGGGTATGGTCCTAATAAATTAGCAATAGATTTTTTTTCTAATCAAGGTATTGATACTTTTATAACAGTTGATTGCGGTGCAACCTCTATTGAGCCTATGATTTATGCTCAATCAAAAGGAATGAATCCTATAATAATTGACCATCATAAGGTGGATAGTGATCTTCCAGTATCTTACGCGCATATCAACCCTTCGAGAGAAGAGGATAGCTCAGGTTTAAATGATCTAGCGGCAGTAGGGCTAACTTTTATTTTTATAGTTGGATTAAGAAGAGCTATAAGAGATAAAAATATTTTTCCAGATATTAAAGAACCTTCTTTAAAACAATATTTAGATTTAGTTGCTCTCGGAACAGTTTGTGATGTTGTTCAATTAAAGGGGCTTAATAGGGCCTTTGTCAAAGAGGGAATTGGAGTAATATCAAGAAATTCTCGATTAGGCATTGAAGCTTTAAAATCTATTTCTGGTTCAAAAGATATTGGTGTTACTGAGTTAGGTTATAGGATAGGGCCTAGGATAAATGCAGCTGGTAGAACTGGGGCTTCAGATCTTGGTTTTAGATTATTAACCTCAGATAGTGAAGATGAAGTTTTAGCTATTTCTGAAAGATTGAATAATCTTAATAAACAGCGCCAAAATATAGAAGAGACTGTTCTTTTTGAGGCTGTTAATAATATTGAAGACAATATCTCTAATAAAAAATTAAATACCTTCCCTAATTCATTAATTGCTATAGGGGAAAACTGGCATTTGGGTGTTTTGGGGATTGTAGCAAGTAGAATTAAGGATAAGTACTATAGACCATCTTTTGTAATTAGTGATATTGAGGGAAAGTTAACCGGATCTGCAAGATCAATTTCAGGAATAGATGTTGGTAAGCTTATTATTAAGGGGGTTAATAAAAAGTTACTCCTTTCAGGTGGTGGACATAAAATGGCTGCAGGATTTTCTCTTAACCATAATACTTTCGAAAGTTTTAAAGATTTTTGTGATGAGGAGGTTTATTTACAATCGAATAGTACATCATTAAATAAGATAAGTTATTATGATGAGATTATTGATTCTTCCATTATTAACAGAGATTTATATGAATTAATTAATGTTGCATCACCTTATGGACAAGGCAATCCTGAGCCACAGTTTATTATTAAAAATGCAAAAATTGATTATTGGTCAGAAGTAGGAAAAGGGCATCTTAAGGTTAAAATATCTAATGCAAACTATGGTAACATAGATGCAATTGCGTTTGGTTCAAAAGGCACCCCTTTAGGTGATATTATAATGAATCATTCAGGGTCATTAATCCATTTTGCGGGCGTTATAAAGAAAAATGATTGGCAAGGGAATAAAGCTGTTCAATTTCATATCAGAGACCTCTTTACAGCTTAATGAATTACACCTATATAAGCTTATGAAACTGTGGTCCCTTCGTCTATCGGTTAGGACGCCAGGTTTTCAACCTGGAAAGAGGGGTTCGATTCCCCTAGGGACTACCAGTTTTTATAAGGTTGAATGGGATATGTTTGCACAATTAATATACGCACAAAAGGTTTCAGATAAAGTATCAATCGGTATTTCAGCACTCTGTTTATTACATTGTCTTTTATTTCCTTCATTTATGATTCTATTATCTAGTTTTATATCCGTGAGTTTAAATAGTGAATTAATTCATTATATGCTTTTATTTTTAGTGGTTCCTGTAAGTTCTTTTGCTTTAATAGTTGGTTTAAATAATCATAAAAATTCTTTTATATTTTTTATTGGTTTAAGTGGACTGGCAATTTTGGTTTCTGCATTATTTATAGAATTATCCATAAAAACTATTTCTGGAGAAATTTTGTTAACAATTATTGGTTCCATTTTAATAACATTTTCTCATTATAAAAATTACAAACTTTGTGATCATTTAGAATGTGATTGCCATGAATAGATTTATCAATCCATTCCATAAAAAATATTTAATTATTCTAACTGGAATTTTCTTTTTATCTGTTTCTTCATTTGAATCTCACCACCATGAAGAACATGATATTAGTCATTCTGAAGCAGAGTGCCACTTTTGTATCAATGATTTATTTGATGATAATGTTGATATTAAATTAGAAAAGCTATTTTTATCTGATTTTAATAATTTTAAAAATCTAGATAATTACACTCCTCAGTTTTTTATAAACTTTCATTCAAGAGCTCCTCCAGAAATTTAAATTCTTTTTTTATTAATTAATTACGGAGTTTAAATTGAAAAATTTAATTATAGCGCTTTTACTTGTGTGCGCTCTAACAATACACAGTAAAATCTTGTATGCAAATGAAGCAGTTGATGCTTCAGATGTAACTGATGAGATAATTGTTACCTCGTCTTACATTGATACAAATCTATCGGATCTTGACGATCCTATTCATGTTATTGAAGGTAATGATACAGTTTTTGATACAACTTTAAGCTTAGGTGAGTCACTAGATAACCTTCTTGGTGTTCAGTCATCAGATTTTGGTTCCGCAGTGGGCCATCCCATAATTCGAGGTTTATCAGGTAATAGAGTGAGAATTATGAATAATGGTAAAACCTTAAGAGATGTTTCGACTATTGGTGATGATCACATGAATGAGGTAGATTTAAATGATATTCAACAAGTTGAAATAGTCAGGGGACCATCATCTTTACTATACTCTAGTGGAACTGTTGGAGGCATTGTTAATATAATTGATAATACAATAGCTAGAGAAGATTTTAAAGAATCAAGACTTAATATTGGTCTTGAAGGCCAGTCTGTTAATGATGGAGAGTCTGGAAGTATTTCATATCAAAATAATTTTGGTGGTTTTAATGTAAGTCTGGCGTATAAGGATTCTCAATTTGATAATTACGATATTCCTAATGGTGCAATAATTCATATGGAAGACGAACATCATGACGAAGACGAGCATCATGACGAAGACGAGCATCATGACGAAGACGAGCATCATGATGAAGATGAACATCATGACGAAGAAAATCTTGGGTACTTAGAAAATTCTGATTTTGAGTCAACTACTCAAAGATTTGGAATTTCAAAGACAGGTGATTGGGGATATTTTGGTCTTTCATATAGAAACTCTGAGAGTCTTTTTGGAGTTCCTTTTCATGGTGAAGGTCATGAAGGCCATGGTGATGAAGGCCATGGTATGCATAACGAAGAAGAACATCATGACGAAGAAGAACATCACGATGAAGAAGAGCATCATGCTAAAGATGAGCATGAAGGTGAAAGAATTTTCTCTAATACAGAATCTGATATTTTTGATGTTGAAGGCTCATATTTAATCAATAATTCATTTTTGAAAAAAATTGATTATTTTTTCAGATCTTCAGATTATCTTCATACTGAACAGCATGCTGAAGAGGAGGGCCATCATGATGAAGACGAACATCATGACGAAGACGAGCATGAAGAAGACGAACATGATGAACATGGTCATGCAGAAGGTCCAACAAATTTTGAAAATAAATCAAAAGAGTATGGATTTATTTTTGATATTTCAAATACTTTTGCAGATCAAAAACTTTCTATTAATTATGTTGAGGAAGAAATATCCATTATTGGTGCTGAAGCATTTATGAGACCAACAGATAACGAAGAAATGTCTGTAGGATATTACCTATCAAAAGAATTTGATTTATTTCATCTTGATTTTGGTATCAGATACGATGATATATCAAGAAAAGGTTCAATTGCTCATGAAGAGGAACATCATGACGAAGAAGAACATCATGACGAAGATGAACATCACGATGAAGAAGAACATCATGACGAAGAAGAACATCATGACGAAGATGAGCATGAGGAAGAGATAGAGTTTTTCAATAAAGATTTCAGTGAAACAAGTTTTGCTGTTAATTTATCTCGCGATGTTACAGATGGTTTAACATTGAGTTTAGGTCTTTCTATGGTTGAAAGAGCACCTGCTCCAGTTGAATTATTTATGAACGGAGCACACCTTGTTACTGGTCGATTTGAGGTTGGTAATACTAATCTCGAGTCCGAGACAGCTAATAATATTGATTTGAATGTCTATTATCAAAACAATAATTTCTCTTTAAGAGGTAATATTTTTAGAAATAATATTGATAATTATATTTATCTACAAGATGAAACTGAAGAAGAACATGAAGAACATGAAGAACATGGTGATCACGACGATCATGGTGGTTTAATTCTTGCAAACTTTCTTCAAAGAGATGCTGAGTTAGAAGGTTATGAGATTGAAGTAAGTCAAGTTTTCAATTTTAATAGAGGAAACCTCACTTTATCTCTTGGAAGAGATTCAGTTTCAGGTGAATTTAAAAATGGAATGAATATTCCAAGGATTGTGCCTGCAAGAAATATTCTTGCTCTTTCTTATTCTGAAGATAACCTTTCTGCAAAACTTACTTATAAGGATGTTGAGAAGCAAAACGACATAGGTGAAGGCGAAACAATGACTGAAGCCTATGAAATGCTAGATTTTTCTCTAAGAAAAACTTTTGTTCTTAATAATCTAAATGAAATAAGTTTATCATTGCTTGGAAGAAATCTTCTTGATGAGGTTGCTAGAAATCATTCTTCTTTTGTTAAGAATGAAGTACCTTTACCAGGCAGAAATTTTGGTCTGAAAATAAACTATAAATTTTAAATTATTATTTAATTAGTATGGTTGGTAATGCTCAGGATTAATTTTCTGGGCATTATTTTTTTGTAATTTTTTTTTATTAAATTATGATGATTTTTATATTTTGTTTATGGAGTTTTAAATGAGAGGCTTTCTTTATTCACTGTTTTTATTGCTAATTTTGTTTAATACAAATTTTTCTTACAGCAAGGTAATTTCAACTGAAGAATGGGCCAGAAATGCTTGGGGTAACTTAGAGACAACTGAGGTTACTACCAAAAAAGTGAGTGACAGTCTTTTTTTACTTTATGGTCTCGGAGGAAATATTGCTGTATCCACAGGTGTTGATGGTGTCCTTATTGTAGATAGTCAAATACCTATTATTTTTCCAAAAATAATGAAAGCCATAGAAAAACTGACTGACGACAAAATTATATATACTATAAATACCCATTGGCATTGGGATCATGCAGATGGAAACCTTTTAATAAATCCACAAGATACAAAAATTATTTCCCATTCAAATGCAAGAAAAAATATGAAAAGTGGTGGAATAATTAATCATGGTTTAAACGAAAAGCTTCAACAAAATCCATATCCTTCAAATGCATTACCTGTAATTACACATGAAAAAGGTATGTCCCTTTTTTTTAACAATGAGAAAATAGATATTTTTCATTTTGGGTCTGCTCACACAACTGGTGATTCAGTAATCCTCTTTAATAATCAAAATGCTATACACATGGGCGATGTTTTTTTTTCTAATTCATATCCTTTTATTGACGTTGATAATGGAGGTAGTTTGGATGGAATGATAGAATTTCTTGAGAATGTTATTTTATTAATTGATGATAATACTATTGTAATGCCTGGGCATGGCGACATAGCATCGAGAAATGATATTGAAGATACAGTAAAGATGTTAAAAAATATGAGAGAGAGAATTTTAAACTCTATTAAAAAAGGGGAGTCATTAGAAGCGGTTTTAAATTCAAAAATTACAAAGGATTATGATAGTAAGTATAATACGATATCAATGCGTGGCATGTTCATTGATAGGGCTTATACAAGTTTAAAAAAAATTAAACTAAATTAATATCAGCAATTATTTCAACATTATATGTATTTGCTGTCCAAAGACCTGACTCTGTAAAGGTCTCTTCAATACCTGATAATGTTAGAGTTCCACTATCATCGCTAGATGCAGGTGATACAAAGAAAATTTGAGTTCCATTGAAAGGATTTGAAGTTACTTCAATATTTTCTATAGAATCAAATTCTTGAGTTGTTAAATTTGAGTCACCACCAACAAGCACTAGTGTAAGTTTGTCATTGGACTTATCAAACCCATCGATAATAACCTCATAACTACCCTCTGCAGATACACCATCTGTTCCTACCTCGTAACGAAAATCTTCTGGTGAACTAGTAGCCGTAATTGTAGTGTCGGATGATACATCAATATCTATAATTGTGTACTCACTTGATGAAGTGTCATCATTATTAGTCTCTTCGGGAACTTTAAAATTATCATTAATTAATAGATTGATTGTACCGTTTTTAGAGCCTGAAGCAGGAGGGCCTTCGGTAACCCCCATTCCTTTTACAAAATCAGAGTAAGTCCACTTTTGACCAATATCTCCAGTAGTTGAATTTCCACTTGTTTCATATGTGAATTTATCAGCACCATTGATAGTGATTTCTGAACCGTTTGAAAGGGTTAATCTAGTTGCATTTTTTGTAAATAATGAATTTGCTATAGTTAAACCATCTATAAGTTGGATAGTATTTGATCCTTCAGTATCAATTATTTGTATCTTTGTATTACTTTCTATAGCTTTAGAAATTATGTAAACATCATCTCCACCTAACCCTCTATAGGTCATATCGTTTTCTGTTGGGATAATAATATTTTTTCCAGAATTAAAATTTAAAGTAGCCATTTTTTTCCTTTGATTTTAATTATTTTTTATAAATTTTTTAAATTTGTCTATAGATATAATTTTAATTATAACTTTCTCTGGTAACAGTATATGCCCAATAAAAAAAGAGAAATTGAAGAGCGAGCCTAAAATAAAGCATGTAAACTGGTATATCAGGAAATGCATTTGGTGTAATAGCCATATAAATATTTGCAGGATAGACAGCAATTAATAAGGCAAAAAGCCCCCATCCAGCTATTTTACGAAATCGATGAAAAAGTAGACCAATACCACCAATAATCTCAAAAAAACCACTTATATAGACGGCTTCTTCATGAAGAGGAAAAGAGGGTGGCATTATAGAAAGATAAAAGTCAGGATTTATAAAGTGATCTATGCCAAAATAAATAAAAAAAATTGCCAACCCTATTAATACAATTTTTTTTCTAATACCTTTTGGTAATTTGAATAAATTTTCCAAAAATATTCTCCCATAAAAATAATACTTTTATTTAACTATCTTTCAAAAAAGTTATTTAAATGTATAAGATAATATAAATGAATGGAGACTAAAAATGAATTTCGATGAAGTCATTATGGGTAGAAGAAGTATTAGAGGGTTTAAACAAAAATTAGTTTCACGATATTTGCTCGAGGAAATCTTTGAACTTGCATTAAGATCTCCTTCATCGATGAATACTCAGCCTTGGCACTTTCATGTTGTTACAGGTGACATACTTGATAATATTAGAAAAGAAAATACAGAGAGAAATATAGCTGGCGTTCCACCTTCAAGAGAAATCAGATCTCCATTAGGGTATGAAGGCCCTCATCGTGAGAGACAAATAGAGATAGCAATCCAACTATTTAAGGAAATGGGCATTGCTAGGGATGATAAAGAAGCCAGAAATGACTGGGTTTTAAGAGGTTTTAGACAATTTGATGCACCAGTAGCAGTAATTGTAACATTTGATAGTTCACTTAAAGATGATGATATATCTAAATTCGATTGTGGGGCTGTTGTAAATGGTCTGGTTAATGCTGGGTGGTCAAGAGGTTTAGGTGCTGTAATTAATAGTCAGGGAATAATGCAATCACCAGTAGTAAGAAAATACGCAAATATTCCTGATGATGAAACTATAATGATTTGTGTTGCCATGGGTTATCCTGACTTTTCTTTTCCCGCAAATAAAGTTGTTTCAAAACGTAGACCAGTTTCAGAAGTCGTAAATTTTAAAGGTTTTTAAATTTGTAAGATTACCTATCTTTAAATTTGGTGTTCTTTACAGATATTATTAGTATATTTATGATTATTATAGAGCATAATATTTGGTATGAACATAGTCAAAAATATGAGTAAGTTATGAAAGCAGGTTCTTTTTTTCCAAGTCTAAAATATTCATCACTTTTTGCAATGGCGGGAGATGATTGTTCACTTTTTTTTGATCTTGAAAATCTTACTGAAAAGCAAAAAGAAGATCATATTTCAAATGTCGAACTTACCTCAATGTTACAAATTGCACTTACATGCGTTGGTAACTCGCATGATCATTTAGCAGTTTATGACTCATATAAAAGCCCAGAGTGGAATAAAACTCTTCTAAGATATCATAATTTTTATAAACGCCTTGTAGATCAAGTAGTACCCATTGAAAATTATAGTTATCACCCTAAATTAAATTTTTATGACTCTGTTGCTAAATACGTAAATCAAAATAAAGGTATTGTAGATGTTGTAAATTTATATATGACAAGTGGTTCAAATGCTGTGATTCATCAAGACGAAGAACTTTTGGGCATAAATAGAAATGTAAATTCAAAAAAACATTTTGCTGAGAATGCACCTTGTTTTGGAATTCCTACTCCAGATACGATAGTTATTAAGAAGTCAGAACTTGAAAGTCAAAAAGTTTATGATTTCTTTTTAAGGTATAACAATAAAATAATTATTAAGCTTTTAGGTTTAGCAGGATCAAGAAATGTAGCTTCTGTAAACAGTGTTCAAGAAGCTAGTCTTTATGTTGATGAGTATGATGATGAGATGATTATCTTACTTCAAGAAAAACTTGATTTAGTAAACTTTACTGAGATGACTGTTGATCTTTGTATTAGCGATGAAGATATAAGAATCGCTAATACAAGAAAGATTCTTTTTGCTGATGGTCTTTGGGTAGGCAATCTTATATCAGAATCAGTAAAAGTATCTCCTGAGCATCAAAAAATATTAATTAAGGTTGGGGAATATGCTCGTTATCATGGTTATTCTAGTCCCGAAGGGAGTAATTGTGGAATAGATTTTTTTATAGGTAAAAATGGAGAGATTTCGATTACTGAAATAAATGCTAGATGGACTGGAGGATTGTTTCCTGCTGAAATTTTAGGCCAAATCAATAATAAACGAGATGCAATACCTTTCTTTGATATAGTTCCTATAGAAAAAAAAGATATTTATGTAGATTTTCTTGATAAATATTTAGTTGGGGAATTCGAGGGAGATTTTGCTGTTCTTCCAATTGGCTTTGGTTGTTTTCCTGTTCCTATAGAGGGAAGGGAATATTTTTACACTTGGCAAGCAGCTATTGGTGATTTGAATGCCTTCAAGGAAAGAAAAAATAGTGAATTGGGAAATGATGTAATGCCTACAGCCGATAAAATAGAGCTTTAGAAAATATTTAAATGACAGATTAAATAATTCTTTTTAACAAAAAAGAAAGTAAAATGACTATTATAATTAAATATAATAATATCTTTTGCATTTTTTAAATCATTTTTTTTCGATTAGTGATTTCTCAATTTTATTTAGAGTTTCCTCTAGGCGATCTTGGTGGCTATCTAGAAGTAAAGATAATCTTATTATTAACCAGCTAAGTAATATAACGGCAACTATTAGACACCATGCGAATATATTATCAATTAATGAGGTTTCCATTACTCTCTCCTTTTTTTAATTAGATTACTCAACTTAATTAGGTTTGCAAATTTGCTTTTAAAGAATTTAAAAAAAATTTTGCAAATAAATTGCATTAGCACACAAGCATTATTTTTTTTGATAATAGTCTGTATATTATTATTGGAGAATATTATGAAGAGTTTAAATGAAAATGAAGTGTGCAATATATTAAATGAAATAATGGAGTATGAACTTGCAGGTGTAGTTAGATACACTCATTCTTCACTTATGGTTTCGGGCCCAAATAGAATACCAATTGTTGAATTTCTTCAAGCTCAAGCAACTGAGTCTCTTTTACATGCGCAGCAAGCAGGAGAATTAATTACTGGTTTGGATGGTCATCCTAGTCAAAAGATTGCAAAAATTAAAGAAAGTAACAGACATTCAATTAATGATATTTTGACTGAGAGTTTAGAGCATGAGATACATGCATTAAATCTTTATAAAAAATTACTAGATTGTGTTGAAGATGCATCAGTTTATCTCGAAGAGTATACAAGAGGTATGATTGGTCAGGAAGAGCAACATAGTCTTGAATTAAAAAAGATGCTTAAAGATTTTTCAGATTAACTTTAATATATTAATATTCAAATATGATTGATAAAACTTTCAAAAAACTTATTGAAAATAGCTCAAATATAGTAGTTTTTACTGGAGCAGGTATCTCAACAGAGTCAGGGATACCAGATTTTAGGAGCCCAACAGGTATTTGGAAAAAATATCAACCAATTGAATTTAGCGATTTTTTATCTTCAGAAACTGTCAGAATAGAGGCATGGAGAAGGAAATTTGAAATTGATAAAAATATCTCAAAAGCAATGCCAAATATTGGTCACATGGCTATTGTCAAGCTTGTTGAAAGTGGAAAAGTAAAAAATATAATTACTCAGAATATTGATAATTTGCATCAAGAGTCAGGTATTCCTAATGATATTATTATTGAGCTGCATGGAAACACAACTTATGCGAAATGTTTGGATTGTGGTTTTAAATATAACTTATCAAAAATTATGAAGGAATTTAAAGAGACTAATAAACCTCCATATTGTGATTTATGTTCAGGAATTGTTAAGGCAGCTACAATTTCTTTTGGCCAAGCTATGCCTGAAAAAGAAATGATTCTCTCTCAGGAGTGTTCACTATCTTGTGATTTATTTATTACGATCGGATCCTCGCTTCAAGTATATCCAGCTGCAAGCTTCCCTATACTTGCAAAAAAAAATGGATCGAAGTTAATAATCTTAAATAGAGAAAAAACTGATTTAGATATTTATGCAGATTTAGTAATTAATGATGAGATAGGCAGTTTTTTATCAAAAAATATAAATTAAATTAATTAAAGTCTTCAATTGTATCAAAATCTTTTGTTACTCCTTTAGATAGATTTACTTCAATAAATTCATATTTTTTCTCTAAAATAAGTTTCTTAAATCCTTAGTTAAGTCTTTGTAAATTTTCTTTGGTAGTAAAATTGGATTTCCTAATTTCTCTTTATTTTTGGGTATACATATTAGCTCTTGATTATTTTTATTAAATATCTCTATTAAATTATTTATATCGTTTGATGTAACAAAGGGCATATCTGCAAGAGATATTAAAATACCAGAAGTTTTATCATCAATATTTTCGTCAATTTTAAGAATTGAAGATAACATTCCACTTTTGTAGTTATTATTTTCTACGATAAAAATTTCTTTATAATCTATGTTCTCAAGAATAAGATCCTTCTCATGGCCTAAAATTAAATAAATATTATTAATTTTACTTTCAATATGATTCATAAGTGTTTGATTTATAATTATATTATTATTAATTTTTTTTAATAATTTATTATCTTTACCCATACGCTTTGACATTCCGGCCGCGAGAATAAAACAATCAATTTTTTCTAACGATTTTTCCAATTTTCCCTTAACTCTTCGATACTTTCTTTTTGATATCTTAGTGAAGAAATAATTTCTGCCATAATTGAAATTGCTATTTCCTGTGGTGTTTGAGCATTTATAGGAAGACCTATTGGTCCATTTATCCTTTTAAGTAAATCAGAATTAAAACCATCTTGCATAAATCTATCAATTCTTTTTTTATGAGTCTTTTTACTTCCAAGAGCTCCAATATAAAAACATTTACTATTTAAGCTATTTTTAAGGGCAATATCATCCAAATTTGGTTCATGAGTTAATGTAACAACCGCAGTTCTCTCATCTAATTGAATTTCTTTAAAAGCATCTTCTGGCCAAGCACATATAACTTTATTATTTGGAAACCTATCTTGAGCAGCAAATGCCTCCCTTGGGTCAATTATTACTACATCAAAATTGGCGTTTTCTGCAATTATTGATAGTGACTGAGCCACATGAACTGCGCCAACAATAATTAATTTCACAGGGGGGTTAAAGGGATTGAAAATCCATTCTTTTCCATCAATTTCCTCTAGAATAAGTTTATCTTCATAAATTGCTTTTTTAATTAATTTTGAGAATTTATGTTTTTCAATATCTTCATTATTCACAAGGCTTGTTTCTGCAACATCGGCTTGAGAAATCAAACAAAATGATTTTTTTTTATTTTTATTTTCTAGGATTTTTTTCAGAAGGGTTTTATCCATCGTTTTGTATTGAGTCTATTCTAATTTTGATATCCCCTCCACAAGCAAGGCCAACCTCCCAAGCAGTATCATTGGTAATACCATATTGTAAAAGTTTTACTGAATAGGGTGTGTTTATGATTTCAAGGGCATTTTCAACAACATCCCCTTCAACACAGCCACCTGATACCGAACCAACCATTAAACCATCATCCCTTATTGCTAATTGTGATCCAGCTTTTCTTGGAGCTGAGCCCCATGTTTTTACTACAGTAGCAATGGCAACTTTGTGACCTTGTTCTAGCCAATTTAGTGCATTTTCAATAGGATCATTACTCATTGATACCTTCAAAAGCTCTAATCGCCATAATATTAGCGAGGTTAGCCCTATATTCAGAGTTACCATGAATATCTGACATTATGCCCTCAGGTGAGAGTTTTACATCTTCTACACTTGATTTTGACCAATCATTTAACAGAGAGCTCTCCATTTCAGTCCACCTAAAAACACCATTTTCACTTGCCCCTGTTACAGCAACTCTTACTTCCGAGGTATTTTTTGATATAAAAACACCTGCCATTGCATATCTTGAAGCAGGGTTAGGGAACTTCATATAAAACGAATCTGAAATTATTGGAAAAGAAATTGATACTACAATCTCATCTTCTTCAAGGGCTGTTTCAAAAAGACTTATAAAAAAATCATCTGCACTTATTTCTCTTTTATTAGTTCTAATTGTAGCGCCTAGACCTAAACACGCCGCAGGATAATCTGCTGTTGGATCATTGTTTGATATTGCCCCACCAATTGTACCCATATTTCTTACATGAGGATCACCTATACCTTCTGCTAGTCTGGATAAAGACGATAGTTTATTTTTAATTAGATCAGATGAAGCAACTGTATAGTGATTGGTTGTAGAGCCGATAACAATATTATTAGACTCTTCCTTAATAAAATTAAGTTCTTTAATATTTCTAATATCAATTAATTGCTCAGGAGATGCCAGTCTTTGTTTCATTGTTGGAATAAGCGTCATTCCCCCTGCTAAAATTTTAGATTCTGGATTTGCTGATAATTCATTTACAGCTTCTTCAATAGTTTCTACTTTTTTATAATTAAATTGATACATTTTTACCTACATCTTTTCTGAAGCAGCTAGAATAGATTTTACGATATTTTGATAACCAGTACATCTGCAAAGATTACCCTCAAGCTCTTCTCTGACTGTTTTTTCATTTAAATTAGAGATCCTATTAATTATATCAACAGCTGCCATTATCATTCCAGGTGTACAAAAACCACATTGCAAACCATGATTTTCTCTGAAAGCCTCCTGGACAGGATGAAGATTTTCACCATCTGCAAGGCCTTCAATTGTTGTAATTTTTGTATCATTAGCCTGAACAGCTAGCATAGAACAGCTTTTAACAGCTTTCCCATCAATATGAATAACACAAGCACCACACTGACTAGTATCACATCCAACATGTGTTCCTGTAAGATTTAGATCATCTCTTATGAAATGAACTAATAATTGACGCTCTTCAACATCTTGCGAAATTTTTTTTCCATTTATTTCTAATTCTACTAAAGACATTTTTTCCTCGTTAAAAAAATAATATTATATTTGACCTAAAAAATACCATAAAACAATACTTAAAATTACAAGAATTATAATTGAACTAATCCATTTTGAAGGAATTATTCCAGGATCACTTATTTGATTTTTCTCTTCTGATGATATTGTATCTTTCTTTTCTGATAAAATTTCATTAAATTTTCCAAAGAATTCATCGGCTAATTTATTAGCTGCGGTATCTATTAACCTTTGACCAATTTGCGCTAATTTACCTCCAACGCTTGCATTTACGGAATATGATAGTTTTGTTCCATCCTCATGATCATTTAATTCAACTTCAGCCTGACCTTTAGCAAAGCCGGCTGCTCCTCCAGTACCCTCACCAGTAAGTTTGTAACTATGAGGCGGATTAATATCCGATAGTTTTATTTTTCCACTGAATTTTGCACTTATAGGTCCTATTTTAGTTTTTACAGTAGCAATAAGATTCTCATCGTCTATTTTTTCAACGCTTTGAGCACCAGGAATTGCTTTAAGAAGTTGTTCAGGATCATTTAAAGCTTCCCATACTTTTTCTCTAGAAGTAAAAATAATTTTTTCACCTTTCATTTCCATTGGAAATACTCCTTAACTAAAAGATTAATAACTAATGGTGTTATACAATTTATCGGTTTAATAAGGAAAGAGAAAATTATAAACTATTATATAATTTTGTAATTTTTTTATGAGATCTTTATGTCTGAAAATAGAAATATTCCCGATGGATTTGTTATTAATGAGAGAAGGGGGCCATATACAAATCATAACGGTCCTTTTTATATTAAAGAAGAGGGTAATAAATGGATTCATGGTGCATATATTTTAGATAGGCATTGTAATGCAGCAAATATTGCACATGGTGGAATGTTAATGGCTTTTGCTGATGGTGTTTTGGGTCATACAGTCTATTATAAAACAAAAAGAGCAGGTGTTACGATAAAATTTAATTCTGAGTTTTTATCTGCTGCAAGACAAGGTGAGTGGTTGGAAGGCTATGGAAATGTCTCTCATGTTAAAGGGGATTATGTATACTGTGATACAATGCTTAAAGTATCGACACGAAATGTTTTAAGTGTTACATCAATTTTTAAATTAAGGAAAATTGAGTCCTTAAAAAAAATAATTACAAAAAAACGGTAAGGGTTTATATAATATTTAAAATGTATCGGAGCGTAGCGCAGCCTGGTAGCGCATCTGGTTTGGGACCAGAGGGTCGGGAGTTCGAATCTCTCCGCTCCGACCATTTCAGGAGATAAAAATGAAATACGATAATATGGCTGATTTAAGAATAGAGCTTAATAAAATTGATTCATCTCTTTTATCTTTATTTAAGGATCGTTTTAATTTGATTCATGAAGCTTCAATTATAAAAAAAAATACTAATGAAATTAGAGACTATGAACGAATTGAAGAGGTAATTTCTGGTATAAGATCTCAGTCTGAGGAATTAGGCTTAGATCCAAATTCTATGGAGTATTTATGGAGATTTCTTATTGAGCTATCTATTAGATATGAAATTGATCATTTTGATGATTAAAAACTTACACTAAATAATCAATGAAAAAAGCTATCGATTATAATTTAACTGATCCAGAAGTTATGGAAAATCCTTATGAATTTTATACCGCAATTCATAAAGATAATGCTCGAGCTGTTCATGTTGAAGGCGTTGGGTATTGGATAGGTCGTATGGACGATATTAAAGAAATTACAAAAAACACTTCAGTATTTTCAAACAGTTATTTTTCAGAGGGAGGTCCTTTACCTACAGGAGTTAGTGGTGAACCTCTTGAAGAAGATGTAAAAGAAATATTTGATGATGGTCCTAAGGTTGTAAATGCTTTATGGACAACTGACCCCCCAAAACACACAATTCATAGAAAGTTAGTGAATAAAGCTTTCACAGGAAAGTGGGTTCGTTCAATGGAGCCCAGAATTAGAAATATAGCTAATGGTTTAATTGATGTTTTTATAGATACAAAAAAAACTGATTTTATAAAAGATTATGCTGTTTATGTTCCAATGATAGTAATCGCTGAGGCTTTAGGAATGTCTCGTGAAGATGCTGGTCAATTTAAAATATGGTCAGA
Source organism: uncultured PS1 clade bacterium (assembly GCA_902537725.1). Taxonomy (GTDB): domain Bacteria; phylum Pseudomonadota; class Alphaproteobacteria; order MED-G09; family MED-G09; genus MED-G09. The sequence continues at coordinate 9,113 of CACBCD010000008.1, read as the reverse complement.
TGATATCCTATCAGGAAATTTAGACGTTCTTGATCATAAAGCACGTCTGAGAGTGGCAAAATCCTTTGTTGAGGCAAATAAACATTTTGAGTCAACTGTTGAAAAAAGAAGGGATGATCCTAAAGATGATTTAATAACATCCTTAGCCACAGCAAAAGTTGAAGGAAAATCACTTGATACTTCAGAAGTTCTTCCGATTGTAAATACTTTAATGCTTGCCGGTAACGAAACAACAACTAATCTTATAGGTAACGCCATGGGATTACTTATTAAATCACCTAATTTAATGAATTTATTGAGAAATGATTACTCTTTGATACCTTCTTTTATAGATGAAGTCATGCGGTTTGACGCTCCAGTTCAATGTTTGTATAGAATAGTTACAGAAGATACATTTATTGGTGAAACAGAGATTCCTGAGGGCTCTAATATAATGCTTGGCTGGGGTACAGCTGGAAGAGATCCAAAATATTTTGACAATCCAAATAAATTTGACCTTCATAGACATAACGCTGATAAGAACGTAGGTTTTGGATTTGGACCTCATATTTGTGTTGGTCTTGGTTTAGCAAAAGCAGAGGCAAGGATTGCTTTTGAAACTATTTTTGATAGATTAAAATATATTAACTTAGATGAAGATGCAGATTTGAGTCATATTCCTACATTTGCAACAAGAGGGTATAAAAAACTTGATCTTGTATTTGAGTCTAATAGTTAAACTTTGAAGGGAGTTTATTTTATGGAGGAAATATCAGATTTAATAATTCGAAATGGTAAAATTATTGACGGATCAGGTGGTCCAGAAATTTTATCTGATATATTGATAAAAGACGGAAAGATCGAAAAAATTGGAAAAATAAGCTCTTCAATTAATGTGAAGAGAGAAATTGATGCAAATGGTTTTATTGTTACACCAGGTTTTGTAGATATTCATACTCATTATGATGGACAAGCTACTTGGGATAATTTTTTATCCCCATCTTCTTGGCATGGTGTCACAACAGCTTTAATGGGAAACTGTGGTGTAGGATTTGCTCCGGTTCATGATCACGATCACGATAGACTTATAAGTTTAATGGAAGGTGTTGAAGATATTCCTGATGTAGTTTTGACTGAGGGCTTAGAGTGGAATTGGAATTCATTTTCTGACTATTTGAATGTTCTCGATAATAAAGGGTTTGATATGGATATTGGTGCCCAAATTCCCCATGGAGCCCTTCGTTTATATGTTATGGGGCAAAGAGGTGCTGATAGAGAGTCTGCAACTGAAGACGATATCAAGAAAATGGCAGAACTTAGTGCAGAAGCTATAGAAAATGGTGCTATAGGATTTACAACATCAAGGACAGTTTTTCATAAAACATCAAAAGGTGAATTGGTTCCAAGTTTTGATGCTGCTGGGAATGAATTAATTCAAATAGCCAAAGAAATAGGTAAGACAGGAAAAGGAGTTTTGCAATTAGTTTCAGACTTTTTGGGTGGATATGATGAATTTAAAATGCTTGAGAAAATGGTAGAAGAATCAGGATGTCCTATTTCTATAACTCTTGCGCAAACAGATGGTACTAAATATGACTATAGAGATTTACTTGGTTGGATCGAAGATGCCGCAAAAAGAGGTCTTCCTGTAAGAGCTCAAGCATGTGGAAGACCCATAGGACTTATGCTTGGTTTAAATCTAACCTTGAACCCTTTTTCTGGACATCCCTCATATATTGAAATAGCTGATTTGCCTCTTGAGGAGAGGGTTTCGATAATGAGAAATGAAGATTTTAGGAAAAAATTACTGAGCGAGCAGGGCTCCTCCAGTAATGGCTTGGTAAAGTCAATTATAAGAAATATTGATAATATATATGTTCTTGATAAAATTCCTGATTATGAGCCTAATAAAGAGACTAGCTTAGGATCTAAGGCAAAAAAACTTAATAGAGAAATTAATGATTATATTTATGACATCTTATTAGAAGAGGATGGAAACAGCCTTTTATACTATCCGATAGGTAATTATCTGGACTATTCTCTCGAAGCAAGTTTAGAAATGATTAGCAGTGAACATACTTTATTGGGTTTGGGTGATGGAGGAGCACATTGTGCGACTATATGTGATGCAAGCTTCACGACTCATATGTTAACATTTTGGGGGAGAGATAGAACTAGAGGTAAAAAATTAGATCTACCCTGGATTATTAAATCCTATACAAGAGATAATGCTCTTGCTATTGGCCTTAAAGATAGAGGTTTAATCAAAGAGGGAATGAAAGCAGACATAAATATTATCGATTTTGATAATCTAACTTTATACTCACCTGAAATTCGTTACGATTTGCCAGCTGAAGGAAAAAGACTTGTACAAAGGGTTGATGGTTACAAATATACGATTGTTTCAGGAAAAGTTACATACGTAGATGGAGTTTCTACTGGCGAGCTGCCTGGAAGGTTAATTAGGAGTTAATTTATGATAATTGAAAAGAATCCAATTTTTCAACAAGCTTATTTTGTTAATAGTATTGATGAGGCTGCAAAAAAATGGAGCGATCTATATGGAGCTGGTCCTTTCGTTTTTACTCATCATCATAAAACAGATAAATTTGAGTATAGAAATACCTCTGATGAAGCAGATGTTTCTTATGCTTTTGGCTATCTTGGTGACACTATGATTCAATTTATTGAACAACATGACGATACTCCCTCTATATACAGAGATATGTTTGCTAGAGGTGAGGAAGGTTTCCATCATATCGGTATTTTAGTGTCTGATTTTGAGGAGGAACTGGATAGGTTTTTAAAAATGGGTTTTGACTTAGCATGTAGACTTTGGGCTGACGGTGTAGATGCTGCTTACATAGATACAAGATCCGTTAATGGTGTTTTTACAGAAATTCATGGCGATCCAAATCATATTTTAGGGGAATTCTCTAGATGGAAGAGGGCTCATGAAAAATTTAAGGTAGGTGATACCTATAAACTTGAAAGAAATAACAAGCTTACTTAATTAATTTTTTATTCATTGATTTTTTGTTTTAAGGCATAAATTCTATCTTGCCCCCAAAAAATCTCATCTTTATAAATGAAGGTTGGAACACCAAAGACCTTATATTCTCTCATAATTTTAGTATATGACTTTAACCTATTATCAAAACTGTCATCATCCATAGCAGATATTGCAATTTTTTTATCAAAACCAATTTTCTCACATATACCTTCAATTATTCCAACATTACCTAAGTCATTTTTTTTATGCCATCTTTGATTAAATGCTTCCATCATAAACTCATTTCCTAAGTTATTATCATCTGCAGAAAGCCAAGCAGAGTGTACTTTTGGCCAATTTGCCTCTTTATTCAGACTTTCGCTAACATTCTCAATTCCTATCTCTTTAAATAATCTATTACAATCTAAATAGAGATATGATCTTTTATATTCATTACCCGAAGCGTTTATAAAAAACTCAACTATTTCCTTAGGCATGTAACAAAGGGGCAAAAACTCCATATTTATATTTTCCTCTATCGCTTTTTTTACACCTAAGTAAGCATATGGGCTTCTGAAATTAAAAAAACATTTAACTTTTTCCAAAACAAAATCCTCCATTAATTAAGCTATATAAATCATTGAAATAATTATATTTTATCTAAATATATTAAAACTTTTTGGTCCATTTCTTTAAATTTAAATACTGCATCATTCCATTTTGGCGGACCAAACCTTATTTTGGCATCTCCTGAAAAACCTACAGGTTCTTTTGGTATTCCAAGGAAATTACCTGTTAAGACACCATTACCATCTAAATCCTGAAATCCTGCAATTGCATACTCTCCAAAAGGCACATCTATAATAGCTGTTGCTTTTTTGTTAGTAATTTTAACTACTGCACCCATTAAAACTAAGTTTGCATCTGGTTTTTCATTGACTTTAGCTTTACCAAAATTATTTTTTTTATCGTATATTCCCAACATTGCATAACCATCGTCATACTTAGTCTCTATGTTGATGATCATAGTTTCGGAATATCCAAAAATTGGAAATAATAAAAATAAAATTAAAAATGATTTTGAATACATTAATTTATTCCACCATAATATTTTTAGCTATTTCAACTGCTTTTTCTGCGCAATTTTTATCAAAACCACCGCTTGCCCCAGAAACTCCAACACCTCCAATATGAGTACCATCTTTAAGTATTATTGGAACACCACCTTTAAGCAATACAACGCTTGGTAACGTTAAAAGACCTTGGTTTGGATTATCTCCTGAAAAAGCCATGTCTCTTAGTTCGTCAGTTGTGTAAGGTAAGCCAGCTGTTGTTTTACCTTTTAGGCGTGATATTTCTTCGGAAGCAGGATAAGTGCCATCCATTGATGCATAGTATTTTAAGGAACCAGGAGATTCATAAATAGCTATATTAATTTTTTTTTCATTATTTTTAGCTAAAACTAAACAAGACTCTGCCATTTTTTTTGCAACTTCAAGAGTTATAATTGGTTTTTTTAAAATTTCAGCATTTAGGTTTAATGCAAAAAAAGCTGTTACCATGAAAAATAGAATTCTTTTCATTTAAATCCCCCAATTTTATTTTAAGATGTTATATGTAATATGTAACTATATTGTAAATATCACAACAATAAAAATAACAGAGGAAAAAATGAATATTCAAACTGTTGCTACGAAACTTCTTTTAAAATTACCACAACCTATTTTAAATAAACTTGTGAGGTCAGTACCAAAAAATAATAAAAATGTTAAAAATCCTGAAAAACAGTGGCATTTAAAAGGTAATTGGGCTCCTGTTGAGAAGGAACTAGAGGTGCAAAACCTTGAAGTAATTGGAGATATCCCAAAAGAGATTAGTGGAAAATACATTAGAAATGGAATGAATCCAGTCTCTGGTTACAGTGATCATTGGTTTTTTGGTAATGGTATGCTTCATTGCGTTGAAATTGAAAACGGTAAGGCATCTTATAAAAATAAATATGTTAGAACACCCTATTTTGAGAATGATATGAGTATGATGGAGGGTTCTTTTGATTTAAAAGCTTCACCTGCTAATACCCATGTTATTAGACATGCAGACAAAATTTTAACATTAGAGGAAGCTCACTTTCCTTGGATTGTTGATGATAATCTTGAAACAGTTGGTTCTCATGATTTTAAAGGAAAACTAAATGGGCCTATGACTGCTCATCCAAGAATATGTCCTGAGACAAATGAACTGTTATTTTTTGGATATCAAATGATGAGAAAACCATATTTAACATATCATAGGGTTTCTGCCGATGGCGAATTAGTTCAATCCGAAGAAATAGATATTCCTAGACCTGTTATGATGCATGATTGGAATATTACAAGAAATTATGTAATTTTTATGGATCTTCCTCTTGTTTTTGATCTTGATCAAGCTGTTAGTGGGTCAGACCCGTTTGGTTTTAGGCCTGAGTGTGGTGCTAGATTAGGAGTAATGCCAAGAGATGGTTCTAATAAAGATATAAAGTGGATAGATATTAATCCTTGTTTTGTTTTTCATCCAATGAATGCCTATGAGGAGGATAATAAGATAATTCTCCATGTATGTAGGCAAAATAAAGCAATGGTTGGTGGAATGGACGAAATATATGGTGGCAAGGATACAACTGGAAAACTTTGGAAGTGGACAATTAATTTAGATGCTGAAACTTGCAAAGAAGAACAAATTGATGATGCAGCATGTGATTTTGCAAGAGTTGATGATCGATTAACTGGTTTAAAAGCAAAAAATGGATATGCCATGGCTATTGATGAAAATGCCAAAACATTAACTTTTGGACAATTTTTGTACAAATTTAATTTGGAAAAAAATACAAGAACTGATCATGATTTGGGTGATAAAGTATTTGGAGGTGAACCAGTTTTTGTTCCTAAAAGTAAAGAATCTAGCGAAGAAAAAGGTTGGGTTATGGCAATTGTTTTTGATGATAATATTAAAAAATCAAAATTAGTTATTGTAGATGTTGAAAATTTTGATAAAAAACCTGTATGCGAGGTTATTTTACCTCAAAGAGTACCTTTTGGAGCGCATGGCAGTTGGCTATCGAACTAACTTATGAAAGCAAAAATTTATCAACCATCTAAATCTGTTACTCAGTCCGGACGCGCAAAGAGCGCTAACTGGATATTAGAATTTTCTAGATCATCAACTACAACAATTGACCCTGTTATGAATTGGACTTCATCGAGCGATACACAGAACCAGGTTAAGTTAAAATTCTCTTCTAAAGAGTTAGCTATTGCCTTTGCCGAAAAAAATTTAATTGAATATACAATTAGAGAAACAAAGAAATCAAAAATCAAGCCAAAGTCATATTCTGATAATTTTTCATATGATAAAAAAACTCCCTGGACTCATTAATATTTTATAAAGATTATGAATGCTATAGAAGCTATATTATCAAGAAAATCGGCCCCTAGACTTGAGGAACCGGCTCCAAATGATCATGAATTAGAGTTAATATATAAGTCAGCTCTTCGTGCACCTGATCATGGAGCTTTAAAACCTTGGAAATTTCTAAATGTTTCTGGTGAGGGTAGAAGAAAGTTGGCAGAAGCAGCCTATAAAGCAATAAAAAAATCAGACCCTGAAAAAGCCTCAGCAAATAAAGATAAAATTTTAAGCGCTCCTTTTAGAGCACCATTAATTATTGTTGTTATTGCATCTACAAAAGAACATGAAATAGTTCCTGAAATAGAACAAATTTTATCTGCAGGTGCTGCTGCACAGAATATCCTAATTGCTAGTCATTCACTTGGTTATACTGCAATCTGGAGAACAGGTTTTTTAGCTTTTAATGAAGAAGTTTCTATATCTTTTGGTTTGGATAAAAGTGATATTATTATTGGCTATTTGTACATTGGCTCAACAGACAAAAAATTGGAAGCTCCAGAAGTTTCTAATTTTAATGATTTTGTTTATAAGTGGTCTTAGTGGAGGTATTTATGTCAAATTTTAATGTTATTAAAAAATATTCATTTTTATTTTTAATGCTTTTAATTTTTATACCCTACGAGATATTGGGAATGCATCATGAACGAGAGCTTGATAAGATGAAGATTAATAATCTTTATGATGATTGGTATATTGCTGTAGAGACAAGTGATATTCAAGGTTATGTTGACTCTTTAGACGAAAATATTGTTCTGATTCCACCAGGCGGCCCAGTTATCACAGGAAAAGAAAATTATAGAACTTTTCTTGGCCCTGTTTTTGATGTTGCCTCTTATGAAATCGACCAAAAAACACCTAAGAATATTAAATTTTACGGAGATATTGCCACTGTGGAGTACAATTATGTAGTTTATATTACTTTCATAGGTGATGCCAAAAGCGTTCCATCAGAAGGGGCTCTCCAAGATACAGTTTCCGATAGTATATATTTTGATGTACTTAAGCGTCAGGAAGACGGATCATGGAAGTGTCTAGTTCATACTTGGCAGCAGATTAATTAATTTCATTACTAGAGGGTTTTTCAGACGATATGAAAATTGATTTCTCCTCTTCATCATTCCAAATAACGAGAGCCTCATTTAGATGTTCTAGATAAATTATTTTCACTTTATTAAAAAAAGACCATATTATTTTTTGATATGAATTTATTTTTTCTTCAATTTCATTATCATTATTTATTGAAATATCTTCTTCAATATCAATCTTTAACTTTAGTCTATAATCAAGATATTCATTTAATATTTGATTAGCCTCAACACTATCTTTACCAAAATCATTTATCATTTTATCGTGTTTTTGCGATAAAAGAACCAAGCTTTCAACAGTTTCAAGATATCTTCTTGGATTTTTCTTTTTTATTTCTGTTGAGATAGAGTCTTCAAAAAAACGATAATATTCCTCAAGTATATTATTAGTTGTTTTATTTAATTTTAATTTCGTTTTTAAATTATCGCTGCATTTCTTCCTTAAAACATGGAGATCGTATAAGTCCTGAGTCCAATAATAGATCTTCATTGCTTTAATAAACTGAAGAAACTCTTGATCGATTAAATAATCTGATAAGTCTTCTTGCATGGGTATCTTTCAAAGTTCAATTAAATGAATAATAAATTTAATTTTTTATTATAATGATGAATGATTAATATTATTATACGTTAATTAATACAAATATAATTTTACTGTTTATTAAATAATTTTTTAAAAATAAAATTTATCAGATGAAGCTAATATTTTTAAAACCTCAAAATTTAAAATTTATTTTAAGAATTTTTGCTGAAAATTTTTTCAATAAAATTTTTAAAAGAGAGGAAATTTCTGGTGAAGTAAAAAAATATGTTTTTGAAAATGCTATAAGAAATAATCCAGATAGTGTTCTTAAGGCCATGGATAATTTTGCAAAAAATAGAAGATTTTTAATGAATATTGGTGATATTAAAGGTTCATTACTGACCAATCAATTAAAGAAAATTGGGAGCGATCTTACAATACTTGAATTAGGATGTTTCTGTGGTTATTCAGCAATCTTGATGGCGAAAAACCTAACAAAATTTGGTAAGGTTGTATCTATCGAGGTTAATAAAACATACGCTAGGAATGCATTAGAAATTATAAAATATTCAGGGTTAAAGGATAAAATAATACTTATTGAAGGTTCCTCTGAAAAAATTATAGGAACTCTTAGATATAGATTTGATTTTGTTTTGCTAGATCATTGGAAGAATTTATATAAGAGAGATTTAATTGCCATAGAAAAGAGAGGTCTTTTAAAAAATGGTTCGATTATTTTTGCCGATAATGTAGGAAAATTAATCTCCGCCTTGGCAGGGGAAAGAGGATTCTCTAATGATTATTTGGATTATGTCAGAAATAATAACAATTATAAAAATATAAATATCAAAACTTATCTCGAGTATTCAATGGCTGAAGATGAAGTAGAAATATCAACTTATTCTCTAGACTATTAAAACATTTATATTATAAGAAAAATTGTATAATTAAGAATAGTGGTCCCGTAGCTCAGCTGGATAGAGCAACGGATTTCTAATCCGTAGGTCAGAGGTTCGAATCCTCTCGGGATCACCATTTAAAAATAGCCAGAAACAAGTGAAAACAAATGTAATTTGATTATAATCTTTTC
>CACBCD010000007.1 GCA_902537725.1 uncultured PS1 clade bacterium | reverse complement strand
GGTCGAGAAGAAGAAATTCCAAATGCAGGTGATTATCAAATGGAAGACTTTGGAAAAGAAAGTTTTTTAATGGTAAGACAAGATGATGGTTCAATTAAGTCATTTTACAATGTGTGCCAACATAGGGGTGCTCGTTTAACTTTTAACGATCTGGGGACTACTGAAACATTCAATTGTCCATATCATGGCTGGAAGTGGAGAAAAGATGGTAAATTAATTGAAGCGCAAGATTCAGAGGACTTTCCTCAAGGGGATCCATGTCAAAATTTGAGACTTGAAGAAGTGAAAACAGAAACTTTTGCAGGCTTTATATGGATCAATATGGATAGGGATGCCTGTTCTCTTAAGGAATGGCTTGGACCAATTTGGGATGACTGGCAGGCATATGAAATTCATAAGTGGAAACGTTATGTTGCTCAAACAGTAAATATGCCATGTAACTGGAAGATAATTTTAGATAACTTTAATGAATCCTATCATTTAAATACTGTTCATGCTCCAGAAAAAGCTGTAACCAAAAAAAGAATGCCGAGCGGTGTTGATACTAGCTATAAAAATACACAATTTGACTTATCTGATGAAGGTCATAATAGAATGATAATGCAAGCTGGTTATGGACCCGCTGGCTCTTTTGAAGAAGGCGGTATTATTGAAGATCCATTAGCAACAGTAATGAGGGACTGGGAGATTGATCCGAATGGATTTACTGGTAAAGGATTTGATACAAGAGAAGCAATACAAAAAGCAAAAAGAAAATTAGGTCCAATAAGAGGCTACACTCATTATCAAAACCTTCATGACGAACAGCTCACAGATGCATTTCATTATACTCTTTTTCCAAATTTTGCAGTTTCACTTTGGGCTGATGGATTTCACTTTTTAAGAGCGAGACCACATGCAACCGACCCAGAAAAATGTGTCTTTGACAACTGGTGGTATGCCAGTAATCCTGAGAATGAAACATCACCAATCAGAAGTACCGTTGGTATTCATGAAAGAGGTAATTTTGCAATAGAGCCTGATGTTTTTGATCATGGTGAAAAAAGTTTAGGTCAAACAATTGATCAAGATGCTGTTGTTTTTGTATTTCAGCAATATGGTTTACGCTCAAGAGGTTTTAATGGTGCATATTTTGCAGGTCAAGAAAAACGTGTTCATCGTTTTCATGAAATGATTGAGTCTTATTTTAAGGAATAGGGTATGGAAAAAAAATTAGAAAGAGTTATATCAAAATCTGAAATTTATGATCTTGTTTGTAAATATATGCGAGGTTTAGATCGCTTAGATAAAGACCTTTTTAGATCTGTATTTCATGATGATGCATATTGTGATTATGGATTCATTAAAACTGACCCAGATTCATTTACTTCATTTTGTATGGATGCATTAAAAGATCATATGGCCAATCATCATATGATAGGAAATTCATTAATTGAATTTGATGATGAAAATGAAGATACAGCTTATGGCGAAATATATTTTAATGCTTATCACAAAACCATTGATAATGACATCAATACTGATGTAATTATTGCTGGAAGATACCTTGATCGTTATGAAAGAAGAAATGGGGTTTGGAAAATAGCTTACAGATCTGAAGTGAATGATTGGTCGAGAACTGAACCAACAAATGATCCATATTTTGATGACTCAGATTGTCACAGAGGAAAAAGACAAGATGATGATGTTTATTTCAGGGAAAAAATGTACAAACCCTAAATCTGAATTAAATTTTAAATTATCCATTTTTTAGGCTTGATTTAGTGAATTTCCTTTTTGAGTTTCTATTTCTTTTCTAATCTCTTCTTGTTTTTGTTGGGTAATTGGATAATCGCGAACACAAAAAATAGCAAATATTAAAAATAGTGGAAGACCAAAGCAAAATAAAATTCTTAAACCGAGGATTTGTTCTGGGCTATTTATTGCACCAGGACTGGAGTCAAAACCAATTAAATCAAGATATGTAAAAGCAAAGAACGGTGCTATAGCAATGGCCATTTTAGTTACAAATGACCATGCTGCAAAGAACTGAGCAGCTCTATCTTCGCCTGTTAGATAAGTATCATAATCAATAACATCTGCTTTCATAGAGTGTGGAATAAGGTGAAAAGTTGACCCAGCTAATCCAGCTATAAAAGTAATTGGAAACATCCAATAGTAATCACCATTGCCCAAAAAGAAATAACAAGGTTGTAATATTGTAAAAATTAGTAAGCCAATTTTCCATGCATTATGCTTTCCAACTTTTCTAGAAAGCCAAAGCCAAAAAGGAATACCTATAAGATTTGCGACATAATAAAATACAAAATAGAGTATACCTTGTTCTTCTTCACCGGTTACACCTCTAATAAAGAACATAACAGTTAATGTTGAGAGAGTAATACCTAAATAATTAAAGAAATATGCAAAAATAAGTTTTCGAAAAGCACTATTTTGCCACATAGCGATTAAACCTTTTTTTACTGAACCTTGTTTAACTTGATAGTCCATCCTTTCAGGAACATTAAAAACTGAAAGACTAATACAAACTGGAATAACCATCAGTAAACAAGCGCCAATAATAATAACTGTTTCTTCAGCGCCACCAAAAGCAAATAAGAATAGTGCAATGGCAGGTAAAAATTTTGAAATTGCATTGCCAAGTGTACCTATAAACATTCGCCATCCAACTATTGTTGATCGCTCATTATAGTCGGAGGAAAGTTCCGCAGCCCATGAATAGTATGGAATAAATAGCATACTCCATCCAAACCATAAGACTAAAAACCAAAACAAAAGATAATGTCCACCTGACCCTAAGTTTAAAGATAAGAAATCTAAATTCAAAGGAACCCATTCCCATGCTTCATTGGGAAAAAATATTTTATATGTTGCTATCATCAAAAGAGGTATAGAAAAAAACATCCATATACGCCTTCTGCCCCACTTGGTATTAGTCCTATCGCTCAAGTATCCAATTAAGGGATCGGTAACTGCATCAAAAGATCTTGCTAAAAGCATCACTAAAGCTACTGCAGCAAAATCAAGCCCTAAATCAGAAACATAATAATTTGGTATAAAAGCCAGCAAAGGAAGAGAGGCTATAGAAATAGGCATCTCAGACAGACCATAAAAAAACAGGGTTTTCTTTGCCAGAGGTTTGTCGGACATTAATTGCTTACCCTATCCTTGACCATAAAGACTCTTTACTTACCCAATCATCAACCCAATCATGGAAATGTTGTAATCTCTCTTCATCTTTACTAAGTAAAGCACTTTCAAATCCTTTTGAATGCATACCCGCTTGCATATCATTTAGGTAATGAATATCTTGATCAATTGTTATTGTGAATGATTTCCTACCCTCAATAACATCCTCTCTTGTAAATATATCATGTTCAGGTCTCATTCCTGTTTGTTCATAAAAGGATGAACCAGGTAAAAGTTCTAATCCTTTTTTTTCATCACGAACGAGTTGAGAAGATATTTGGAAAGACCATTTTGTAAAAGAGCATTTATTTGGATCAGACTTATGCGGTTTTGGCCCAAATATCCACAGTCTTTCAGGATGAATGGTCATAAAAATATTAGGAAAAATATCATATTGCAAAACATCTGAAACCTGATCATCAGAAAACTCAGAGTAATCAAAACCTAACTCATTGCCTATTACTCTTTTTTGTTTTTGAATAGCCTTACGTATCTCTGGAACTTTCCCATAAAATTTTTTAGGATCGAGTCGTAAACCCTTCAGGTAATCCTGCATAAATTCCGGAGGTTCGTCTGGCATTGGATATCTGGGATTAATTACAGGACTAGTAACCATTGTACGGGTATGACCAAATGGCCACAAATCATTTTCAGCATCACAACAATCTACAAAACTTGCATGTTGAGGGTGGATAAAATCAACATGATATTGCTCTAAAAAATTATCACGAACTGTTTTCCAATTTGTTTCTAAAACATCAACAGTTTGATGTTTAACAAGATTCATTTCCTCAAATTTATATGGCTTGAGTTGATCAATTATTGGACCCAAGAAAGTTTCCAAAGATGGAGAGTTCTCATCCATATTAATAAAAATTAAACCTGCCCAGACTGAAACCCTAACTGGTTTAAGTGACTTTTCTTCACAGGGAACACCTCCCTCAAATAACTCCCTATCTGGAACATGCTCAAGCTTTCCGTTTAAAGCATAAGACCATCCGTGATAAGGGCATGAAATTTTATTAAAAGAACCGGATTCAAGAGTTACAATTTTATTACCTCTATGTTGGCATACATTATAAAAAGCAGAAATTCTCTCATTTTCATCTCTAGTAATTACAATTGACTCTCTCCCAATATCATAAACAAAAAAATCGCCTATCTCTGTAATATCAGCCTCAATTCCTGCAAAAAGCCATGTTTTTGTCCATATACCATCCCATTCCATTGCCATAAAATCTTTAGAAATATATCTATCTTTCGATAAAGATGCGGACTTACTTGGCAAAGATGAAATTTCTTTACTGAAATCTATATAATTAAATTTTTGTGGCATTTAGCCTCCCTATTAAATTTCCCATTACTTAATTTAATCAGATTATTAACATAGTAAAGATATGAAATATTTTATATTGACCTTCATGCTCATAAATACTCACTAAAAAAATTTATAAACTTGACCAAATAGATATTGGGGTTTTGAATATGATCTTTATAAGGGGGTACAAAATGATAGTTGTTAATGCAAAAGCTAAATCAAACAATAATGACATTATAAAATTAAAAAATATAATTAATGACTTAGAACAAGAGACTCTTAAAGAGAGAGGCTGCATTGATTATGCATTCAGTGTTGATCTAAATAATCCAAATGTTCTCAGAATTACAGAGCTATGGGAAGATTTAAAAAGCCTCCAAGATCATTTAAAAACTCCTCATGTAGAAACTTTTAGAAATGAAATGGCAAAAAACCCTATAGCAATTGAAGCTTACTTTTATGAGGCTAATGAAATATCTTATCCGGGTTAAAAATAATGCTTGGAAAAATTAACTCTTGGAATATTGGTAAAGTAAAAGCAACTAAAATTGTTGAGATTGATAGAACAGGTGATTTTCTTCATTATTCATGCAAGATGGAAAAACTTGACTGGATAACATCTATGGACTGGAATCCTGAACTAGCCAAAGACACCAGAAAGGAAAAATTATTAAAATATGCTAACGAAGAAATTCTTTTTTCTGGTACTCATTTTGCGATACCTTCAGCTGGTTTTGTAAGAAAAAAAATGATCATTTTATTTTTAAAGTTCAACACCCTTTAGAAAAAAGATAAAACAAGCCTCAAAAAACATTTACTAAAATAATTTTTTTGTCTTTAATTAATGAATAGGAGAGATCGAAATGAGTTTAACTGATGATGTAAAACCAGGGGAAGCAAGATGTCCTGGACATCCTACTACAAAAGAACTAATTAAAGGAGATAAAGGTGGTGCTCCAAAAGCATTACTTGAGGAATCTTATGAATTCATTGGTGATGAAGATATCCCTTATGAAAGATATACATCACAAGAATTTGCAAAAAAAGAAGATGATCGAATGTGGTCGAGGGTTTGGCAATGGGCATGTCGTGAAGAACACATCCCTGAAGCAGGCGATTATTATGTATATGATGTAGGTGACAGATCTGCTCTTATAGTAAGAACCCAAGATAATGAAGTAAAAGCGTATTTTAATTCATGCCTTCACAGAGGCACACAACTTAAACCATCAAATACAAATGGTGTTTGTAAAGAACTTAAGTGCCCATTTCATGGTTGGACATGGTCACTAAAAGGTGAATTAGAGTATTTACCCTGTGACTGGGATTTTCCACATGTAAAAAAAGATGAATTCAGTCTACCTGAATTAAAATTAGAAATATGGGGTGGTTTTATTTTCATAAACTTTGATCAAGACGCAAAACCATTAAGTGACTACTTGGGTGTTCTTCCTGACCACTTTAAAAATTGGAAATTGGAAGACAGATATATTGAAACACATGTAATAAAAAAACTTCCAGCAAATTGGAAGGTTTCTGCAGAAGCATTTTTAGAGGCATACCATGTTTTAGAAACACACTCGGAAGGTGTCTATACAGCAGGTGATGCAAATGCAGATTATGATATTTTTGGTGATCATATATCGAGATTTGTTCATACTATAGGTTATACAAGCCCTCATATTGAAGAAAATAGACCCTCTCAACAGGAAATATATGATATTTTGATGGGTAGAAGGACTGATGAGGGTGCTGGAAAAAAACTTCCAGACGGTGTAACTGCTAGAGAAGCTTATGCTGAACATGTTCAAAATGATATGAAAGAAAAATATAAGCAGGATTTCTCAAGTCTTACGGTTACTGAAACAATTGACTCTATTGAATATTTTGTTTTTCCAAATGCATTCTTCTTTCCAGGTCTTCAATTATCAATGGTTTATAGGTTTAGACCAAATGGAGTGGATGGAGCGCTTTTTGATTTACTTTTCCTGAGACCAAAACCAATTGATGGTCCGTGTCCACCTCCACCAGATGCTTTTGAACTTGAGATTGAAGATAGCTATACTAAATGCCCAGGTACTGAATTCCTTGGTGCTGTATATGACCAAGACACAAACAACCTTCTTTCACAAACAAAAGGTTTTAAAACAAGTTTAAAAAAAGGCCAATCTCTTGGTAATTATCAAGAAGCAAGAACAAGGCATTTACATCAAACAATAGATAAATATTTAGAGGAAAAAAATGGCTAGATTGAAAAATAAAGTTGCCGTGGTGCTTGGTGCATCATCAATTGAAGGACTAGGCGGGGTAATAGCTAAAACATATGCTAATGAGGGAGCAAATGTTGTTGTTAGTGGAAGGCGTCAAGAACCTCTTGATAAGTTAGCTAAAGATATTAATGGGACAGCTCAAGTTTGTGATATTACAAAAGATGGTGATGTAGAAAATCTTTTTAAGGTTGCTAAAGATACCTATGGAAAAGTTGATATAGCGATTAATACAACAGGTATATATGAACCAGGACCATTAAATGAATTATCTAGAGATCATCTAAGAAAGTATTCAGAAGTTAGCTTTATAGGCCCAGTTATTTTTATAAGAGAGGCGGCAGAAATAATGGAGGAAGGAGGATCAATCATCTCGACTACTTCCGTAACAGTTGAGTTATCTGCTGTTGGTTTAGCTGGATATGTTGGTACTAAGGCAGGGACTGATAAAGTGATCCAAGTAGCAGCAAAAGAATATCAACATAAAAGATTAAAAATTAATTCTTTATCCCCTGGTTTAGTTGATACACCAATGACAGGTGGATTATTTGAAATGGAAGGACCGATAAAAGCGATGACTAAAGAATCACCTTTAGGAAGGTTAGCTGATGTTAATGACGTTGCTAATGCTGCCCTATGGCTTGCTTCAGATGAGTGTTTCACTACAGGTGATTTTATAAGAGTTGGTGCGGGTATTCATTTAAATCGTTTACCTACAGCTGAAGAAATGTATGGTCTATAATTTATTAAAAATGGAGAAATAAAATGACAGGAAGATTAGAGGGAAAAGTAGCAATTATTACTGGAGCAGCAATGGGCCTGGGTGCAGCAGATGCTGAGCTTTTTGCTTCAGAAGGTGCTCAAGTAGTTTTAACAGATATTGCTGAAGATAAAGGACAGGCCCTTGCTGACAAATTAAGTGGTACTTTTTTTAAGCATGATGTTACTGATGAAGATCGGTGGATAGAAATTATTAATGAAACAGAGAAAAAATACGGACGCATAGATGTACTTGTAAATAATGCCGGCATTGTTAAACCTGGTGACCCTGAAAATCAAACAACTGAAGAATATAGGCTAACAATGTCTGTGCACATGGATAGTACTTTCTTTGGCTGTAAATATGTTATTCCTGTTATGGCAAAAACAGGTGGTGGATCGATTGTTAATATGTGCTCAATTGCATCAGTGCAAGGTGAGTCATATGTTGCAGCATATTGTGCAGCTAAGGGAGCAATAGAAGCTTATAGTAGAGCAGTTGCAGTACACTGTGGATTAGCAAAAAATGGTGTGCGCTGTAATACAATTCATCCTTCCGGAATTGCCACGCCAATGGTAGCAAGTGTTCCAGCATTAATGGAGGAGAAATTTGGTCCTTCACCAGTTCAGGAGGCACCAGTTGATACAAATAAAGTTGGAGAGCCAATGGATATTGCAAATGCTGCTCTTTACCTTGCATCAGACGAGTCAAAATTTGTTAATGGAGCACAAATACGTGTTGATAATGCAATGTCTGTTGTATCAGGAAATATGCCTGAGTAATTTTGGAGACACACATGGAAAAAATTATTAATTATTTTGACGATGAAATACGTCTTGAAGGAATTTTCTTTCCTTACGAAGGAAATGAAAATGCTCCTGTTGTTTTAGTTGTACCTACATACGCCGGAAGAGATCAATTTACTATCGATAAAGCTAAATCAATGAATGCTCTTGGTTATTCAGGGTTTGCGGTAGATATGTATGGAGAGGCTAAAATAGGAGAAACTCCGGAAGAGAATATGGAATTAATGAATAATGTTCTTTCCGATAGGCCTATGCTTCAAAAAAGAATGCAATTAGCTATAGATGCTGCGAAAAAAGAAGCTGGAGTGGATAATTCAAAAATAGCAAGTATTGGTTTTTGTTTTGGTGGATTATGCGTTTTAGATACTGCTAGGACAGGACTTGATATAGCTGGAGTTGTTTCTTTTCATGGAATCTTTAATAAACCAGGTAATACCGATGGTAATAAAATAAAAACCAAAGTTCTAGTTCTTCATGGAAATGATGATCCAATGGTACCTCATTCTGATGTTAATGGTCTAGCAAATGAATTAACGGAAGCTGAAGCTGATTGGCAGATACATGCTTATGGATCAACATCTCATGCTTTTACTAACAAGGAAGCAAATTCTCCTGAAATGGGAATGGCCTATAATCCTGATGCAGACAGACGTTCATGGAAATCAATGACAGACTTTTTAAAAGAAGTTATTGGCTAAATTGAGTTGAAGATATATATAGTAAAATATGAGTGATGAAAAACAGCTTTCGGTTCATGCATTTGTTGTACCAGTAACACCATTTCAGCAGAACTGTTCTTTAATATGGTGCACTGAAACAATGAAAGGTGCCGTTATTGATCCTGGTGGTGACATTCAGTCAATTTTAGATGCAATAAAAAAATATGATATCTCAATTGAAAAAATACTTATCACACATGCTCATTTAGATCATGCAGGAGCTACAGCTGAACTATCAAGAATTCTTAATGTCCATATTGAGGGACCGCACAAAGATGACATGTTTTTAATAGAAAGTCTTGAGGAGCAAGGAAAAAAATATAATTTTTCACCTGCAGAAACATTCAAAACCTCAAGATTTTTAGAAGGCGGAGATGAAGTAAAAATTGGAAATCAAATCTTTGGTGTTAGACACTGTCCTGGTCATACCCCTGGTCATGTAATCTTTTTTCATGAAGAAACAAAATTAGCCGCTGTTGGTGATGTTTTATTTCAAGGTTCTATTGGTAGATCAGATCTTCCTAGAGGAAATCATCAACAATTAGTCGATTCTATTGTGAACGAGTTATGGCCACTTGGTGATGAAATGCGATTTATTCCTGGTCACGGACCAATGTCTACTTTTGGCAATGAAAGATTAACAAATCCCTATGTTTCTGATTTTGCTCTAGGAATTGATCGAGAAGTAAATGAAGCTCTAAAAAAACAAGAAGAAGCAAAGGAGTAGTTTTTGAATCTCTCCAACAGCCGTTTTCATAGGCGAGCTGGCCTTTCAGGATTATACTTTATACAAGGAATTCCTCAGGGGTTAATATATTTTGCATTATTAGACTGGTTAGCATCAGTTGGTTTTAATATTAGCGATATTGCAATAGTAATGTCGTTAGCCTCACTTCCTTGGACTTTTAAAATTTTAATTGGACCATTTGTAGATACAATAAAGTTATCAAAAATGGGAAAAAGGAAGCCGTGGATATTTTTCTCATTACTATCTTCTAGTCTAATTTTTATTATTTCTTCAAATTATATTTCCATTGAACTATCACCCTTTACAATTGGACTAAATCTCTTTGCTGTTATCCTATCTACTTCAATTTTAGATGTTGCTACGGATGGTTTAGCTATTGATACGTTAAACCAAGATGAAAGAGGTATAAGTAATGGATTAATGTGGGCTAGCAGGACTGTTGGTGTAAGCTCCGCTGCAGTTTTCTCTTCATTTACAATTAATGAAATAGGTTTAAAAGAGACATTTTTATTTTTTGGTCTTTTAAATTTTTTCTTTTCTTTACTTTCACTCATAATGAAAGAAAACAAAGATGATCAACTTTTATCACTCAAGTTTACAGAAAAAATAGAATTCTCTTATTATAAAGATACTTTTTTAAACTTGTACAACAAGTGTAAAATGCCAATTTTTATTTTACTTATGGGTTTTTGCTTACTCTCAAATATTGCATTTGGAATGCATTATGTAAGTATTTCAAATTTATTTATAACCTCTAATAATTGGGATAATTATAATTTAACTGAAATACGTTCAGTTGGCTTATATGTAGGAGCTGGAGCAGCTATAATTGGTGGTTATTTATCAGATAAGTTTAATCCATATAGAATTATTATAGTTTCCCAAATAATGATTGCTTTGGTCTTTTTGCTAATAGCAATATTTGAAAACAATATTTCAAATTTTTATGTTGGTTCTTTATTTATAATTATAATTTCTGCACTTGGATCTTTTCTTATGTCAGCAAGCCTATCGCTATGCATGGGACTCTCTATGACTGCGGTTGCAGCTTCACAATTTGCTCTTTTAATGAGTATCAGACATTTCTCAAGAATAATCGGAGAATGGAGTGCTGGATTACTAGATTATAATGATGTGTCTTTAAGCAATTTATATTTTATAATGTTTTTGGTTTCATTTTTACCAATTATCATTATTTTCAGAATGAAAAATTTTACCCACAAAACGTAAATTATTTTTTAGATATTATAAACTTGACACCTTCTCACTCAACGTTATATTTGCGCTCCAAAAGAGTTTTTTAATTCTTTTTGTACAAATGGATATTTATTATGTATGCAGTAATTCGAAGTGGTGGAAAACAGTATAAAGTCTCAAAAGATGACATTATATCAGTTGAAAAGTTAACTGCTGAAGCAGGGGATAAAATTAGCCTTGATGAAGTTTTAATGATTAGCGAAAAAGATAACCTTATTATTGGTGATCCAATTATTAAAGGTGCTACAGTTAATGCTAAGGTCGTTGAACAAACAAGAGCTAAGAAAATAATCGTTTTTAAAAAGAAAAGAAGACATAATTATAGAAGAAAAAACGGACATCAACAGAATTTGACCACTTTAAAAATTGTTGATATTAAAGCTACTGCTACTAAAAAAGCAGCAGCCAAAAAAGTGGAAGCGCCTAAGGAAAAAAAAGCGAAAAAAAGCGAATCTGCTAAGAAAAAAACTGCAAAAAAGACGGTAAAAACCGCTACGAAAACAAAGTCTGTTAAAAAAGAAAAGGCTAAGGAGTAAGTTATGGCACATAAGAAAGCAGGTGGATCATCTAGAAATGGTAGAGATTCCGCGGGAAGAAGATTAGGTGTTAAAAAATTCGGTGGTGAAAACGTTATTCCTGGTAATATTATAGTTAGACAAAGAGGTACTAAGTGGCAACCTGGGCGAAATGTTGGTCTAGGAAAAGATCACACAATTTTTTCTCTTATTGAGGGTACAGTTAGCTTTAAAAAGTTAAGAAATGGAGGCCCGGTAATCTCTGTCGATCCAATTGATGAGAAAGCTAACTAAATTTAAAACTGCCTAATTTATAGTTCTAAAATTTTTAAAATCTGTTACTTATGAGATAGGTTATGAAATTCCTTGATCAAGCAAAATTATATGTCAGCTCCGGAAAGGGTGGAAACGGTTGTATAAGTTTCCGTAGAGAAAAGTATATTGAATTTGGTGGACCTAATGGTGGTGATGGAGGAAAAGGCGGAAATGTATCTATTGAATGTGTAGACGGTCTAAATACTTTAATTGATTTTCGTTTCAAACAACACTTTTCAGCTAAAGGTGGTGAAGATGGAAAAGGCAATGAGAAAAAAGGGAGTAACGGAGAGGACATAATTCTCAAAGTGCCTAGGGGTACAATTATTCTTGAAGAAGATAATCAAACTATAATCGCAGATTTAAAAGAGGTCGGTCAAAAATTAGTTTTACTTGAGGGTGGCAATGGAGGTTTTGGAAATAGTCATTTTAAAGGACCAAATAATCAAGCTCCAAGGCATGCAAACCCTGGTTTAGAAGGTGAAGAAAAGTGGATATGGCTTAGGCTGAAATTAATTGCAGATGTTGGATTAATAGGGCTTCCTAATGCAGGAAAATCAACCTTCATTTCATCTGTCAGCTCAGCAAAACCAAAGGTTGCAGATTATCCATTTACAACATTAAATCCAGTGCTTGGTATTGCTAGTCATAAATCTAATGAAATAACTATAGCCGATATTCCAGGTTTAATTGAAGGAGCTCATGATGGGAAAGGACTTGGAGATAGGTTTTTAGGGCATGTTGAAAGATGTAGTATCCTTATTCATTTAATAGATTGCCTTTCCGACGATCCTTATAAAGACTGGGAAACAATAAGAAGGGAAATTAAATCATATTCAGAAGATTTAGCAAATAAAAGTGAAATTATAGCTTTATCTAAGACTGATACTATTAGTGCAGATGAGGTAAATAAAAAGATCAAATCTTTAGAGAAAATAACTGGTAAAGAAGTTTTTGCATTATCATCAGTAACAAATAAAGGTCTAGAAGAAATACTAAATAAGGTATTAAATGTTATTAAAAAAAATAAACAAGTAGAAGAAGTAGAGAAATGGTCGCCATAAATAATATATCAGATTGTAAAAGAGTAGTTATCAAAATTGGCTCTTCACTTGTAACTGGTAATTCTAATGATATTGACAAAAAATTTTTAGATTCTATTTCAAGTGATATTCAAAATCTTCATAAACAAAATAAAGAGGTTATCTTGGTTTCCTCAGGAGCAGTAGCTTTAGGTAATAGAGATAAAAATAAAAAAAAATTATCACTTTCAGAAAGCCAGGCAGCTTCATCAGTAGGACAAATTAAATTAATTAATGGCTGGGAAGGTGCCTTTAAAAATAAAGGGATACAAATAGCACAAATTTTAATTACTGCTGAAGATACAGAAAATAGAAGAAGATATTTAAACGCTAGGGCGACTTTCGAGGAATTACTTAAAGAAAAATATATCCCAATAATTAATGAAAACGATACTGTTGCAACCTCTGAAATCAGGTATGGCGATAATGACAGACTAGCTGCAAGAGTTGCAGGAATGCTCTCAGCTGATTGTTTAGTACTATTATCTAATATAGACGGTCTTTATACCAAAGATCCAAAAAGTCAGAATGGAAAACTTATTACTGAAATAAGGGAAATTGATGAAGATATAATTTCAATGGCTGGAAAAGAGAGCCATCAGGGTAGTGGTGGAATGATTACAAAAATAGAGGCTGCCAAAATTTGTATGTCAGCTGGCTGTAATATGGTAATTTCTTCTGGTAATAATGATAATCCAATTTTATCTATCGAAAGAGGACAAAATTGTAGTTGGTTCTACCCAAGCCAAATTTCTAAGAATTCTTTAAAAATCTGGTTATCTGGGCAACTTAAACCAAGTGGTAAAATTTATGCAGATGAAGGTGCCGGTAGTGCCCTTTTAGCAGGAAAAAGTCTTCTTGCTGCTGGAGTAATTAAAATTGAAGGTACTTTTGATAAAGGTGATACCCTTGTCATTTATAATAATAACAATAAAGAAATTGCTAGAGGACTATCTAATTATAATTCAAAAGAATTAGAAAAAATTATTGGAAAAAAATCTGAAGAAATTGAAAAAATCTTGGGTTATGCTGTTAAAGCTGAGATAATACATAGAAACAATTTATCTTATTCAGGTGAAAAAGAGGTTTAGATGTCTAAAGAATTAGAAAAAGAATTAATTTTAATGGGAAAAAATGCAAGAAAAGCGTCTCAAATCCTAACGCTAGCAAATTCTGATCTTAAAAATAGCGCCTTAGAATCTATGGCGGTTGATATTGAAAACAATAAAGAGAATATTCTTGAAGCAAATATTAAAGATGTTGAAAAAGCGAAAGCAAATAATATATCAAAATCATTTTTAGATAGGTTAATCTTAAATGATGAAAGAATTAAATCCATATCTGATGGTCTAAGAGAAATTATAAAGATTGAAGATCCTGTTGGTCAAACTATGTCTAAATGGGATAGACCTAATGGTTTAAATATTGAAAGAGTAAGAACTCCTCTTGGTGTTATTGGTGTGATTTACGAAAGCAGACCAAATGTAACAGCTGATGCAGGAGCTTTATGTTTAAAAGCAGGTAATGCAGTTATACTTAGGGGTGGGTCAGAAAGTTATTACTCTTCAAACGCTATCTATAATTCTTTGAAAAATGGTCTAATCAAAGCTGGTCTTCCTGAGCACTCAATTCAAATTATACCTACCACAGATAGAAATGCCGTTGGATATCTTTTATCAGGATTAAACGACTCTATTGATGTGGTGGTACCTAGAGGAGGAAAAAGCTTAGTTGAAAGGGTTCAAAATGAAGCAAAAGTACCTGTATTTGGGCATCTCGAAGGTATTTGTCATGTATATATTGATAAAGATGCTGATGTTAAAAAAGCTATTGAAGTAACAGTAAATGCAAAAATGAGAAGAACAGGTATTTGCGGTGCCGCCGAGACGTTATTAATAGATAAAGAAAACGCTGATATTTTCTTACCTAAATTAGCTGAGGCTCTAGAGGATTTGGATTGTGAATTAAGAGGATGTAATAATTCGCTGAAAATAATTGATGATATGATTCCTGCTGAAGAAAATGATTGGAGAACTGAATATTTAGATGCAATAATTAGCATAAAAATTGTTGATGGAGTAAGAGGCGCAATTGATCACATAAATAGCTATTCAACTAGTCATACTGACTCCATTATTACCGAGAATATTAAAACTGCAGATATTTTCTTAAAAGAAATTGATAGCGCTATTGTTATGCATAATGCCTCCACTCAATTTGCAGATGGTGGAGAATTTGGTATGGGTGCGGAAATAGGAATAGCAACTGGAAGATTTCATGCAAGAGGTCCTGTTGGAGTTGAACAATTAACCAGTTTTAAATATGTTGTTAGAGGGTCAGGACAAGTAAGATCCTAATGGAAGAAATCCTTAAAAAAGAAATATCACTTGGGGAAAGTTCTAGGATTGGCTTATTTGGCGGCTCCTTTAATCCTGCCCATGAATGGCACTTTCAGGTAGCAAAACATGCTTGTGAAATTTTAAAATTAGATAAAATCATTTGGCTAGTATCACCTCATAATCCACTCAAGGATAAAAAAACTTTGTTTTCGCTGGAAGATAGATTAGAAAGTGCAAAAAAAATTGGAAGGTCTCCAAATTTCATAATTACAGATGTTGAAAAAAAATTAGGAACACAATACTCAATAGATACTATTTCAATTTTTCAAGAAACCTTCTTATCAAAAAAATTTGTTTGGATTATGGGATCAGATAATGCAGCTCAGATACAACAATGGAAAGATTGGAGATTAATTTTGGAAAAAATAGCTATTGCAATTTATCCTAGAGCTACTCATCCATTAGATGAAGTAGAAAAAATATTAGAAAAATACTCTAATAAAATTGATGAGGGAAATGCCGAAGATCTAATTGAGCTTGAAACTCCATGTTTTACCTTTATTAATGGACCAATGAATGATATTTCCTCATCAGAGATTAGGAGAAATAGTTGAGTAAGAAATTAATTAATCAGATAATATCTAATTTAGATGATAATAAAGCTTTTGATATTAATTCGCTTTCATTAAAAGGTAAATCCGATATTGCTGATTATCTAATAATTGCCACTGGTACTTCTAGTAGGCATGTTTCATCTTTAGCTGAAAAAACAGTTGATGATCTAAAAAAAAATAATATTAAAAATGTAAACACTGAAGGTTTAGATAAAGGTGACTGGGTCTTAATTGACGGTGGAGATATAATAATCCACTTATTTAGAGAAGAAGTTAGAGAATTTTATGATATTGAAAAACTATGGTCATCATCCATAAAACTTAATTCCTCTAAAATATAAAATGGAATTAAAAATTATTTCATTTGGACAACTTAAAAACAATCCTATTTTAGAAATACAGAAAGATTATCAAAAAAGAATTTTAAATTTAAGTAAGTCCGTTGGGTTTAAGAAACTTATAATAAAGGAATTACCAATTTCAAAAAAGGTATCGGCTAAAGATCGGCAAATAGAAGAAACAGGAATAATTTCTAAATATATTGAAAAAAATAATTATAATATTTTTCTTGATAGCGATGGAGATAATATAGATTCATTGGATATATCAAAGATTATTTCAAAAAATTCCTTCGATGGAAAAAATTTAATCTTTTTCATCGGTGGACCAGATGGTTTTAACAAGGATATATTAAAAGCCGCTAACAAAATAATCTCATTTGGAAAAGTAACTTGGCCACACAAGCTTGTTAGAATTATGCTCCTCGAACAATTATATAGAGGTATAACAATATTAAAAAATCATCCTTATCACAGAAATTAGAAAAAATTTACCTTTATTTTATAGTTATATGAGATAAGAATACGTCCAGAGAAAATCTGATGAAAAAAATTTTAAGCCCAACATTATTCCTAATTTTTCTTAAACTAACTTTATGGTCGGATTTATTTGCATCAGAAAAAATTAAAGCAGAAAATGAAGAGCTTCTCCAATCCGTTATTAAACTTGTTCAAGAAGAATATATTGACGAAACTAAGGAAGATGAAATTATTGAATCTGCAATTAACGGAATGCTTCAATCTCTTGATCCACACTCTGTATATTTAAATCAAAAAGATTTTAAAGAATTAACAAGCGATACTAAAGGTGAGTTTGGAGGGCTTGGAATTGAAGTTACGATGGAAAAAGGACTAATAAAAGTAATTTCACCAATTGATAAAACTCCTGCTGAAAGGGCTGGTATTATTGAAGGTGATTTAATAACCCACATAAATAAAGATCCTATTTTGGGAAAAACCCTATCAGAAGCTGTTTCTTTAATGAGGGGAAAACCAAATACAGAAATTGAAATTACTATTGCCAGACAGGGTTTTGAAGAAGGCTTTGATTTAAAGCTTATTAGAGAGATAATTAAGGTTCCCGGTGTACTAGTGAATGTTAAAGGTGAAAAAAATGATATTGGATATATCAGAGTTTCTTCATTCAATGAAAAAACCTCTGATGAACTTTATAAAGAAATAATTAAATTTGAATTTAATCCTAATAATCAGATCAAAAGTTATATTTTAGACCTCAGACGTAATCCAGGTGGCTTATTAAATCAAGCAATACAAGTTACAAATTTTTTTCTTGATGAGGGTAATATTGTTTCAACAAAAAGACCTCGTTTTGATAAGACAATCAATGAATATAACGCAAAAAAAGGTGATCTAATTTTCGGAAAGCCACTTCTAGTGATAGTGAATGGAGGCTCTGCTTCTGCTTCAGAAATAGTTGCAGGTGCTTTACAAGATAACAAAAGAGCAATTATTTTAGGAACAAAGACATTTGGCAAAGGATCAGTTCAAACTTTATTCCCAATAGAAAAAAATAATCTTTTTTCACCAAATGATCTTTACGGAGCAGTAAAATTAACAACAGCTGAATATTTCACCCCTTCAGGAAAATCTATACAAGCAAAGGGAATTGAGCCTGATATTATTATCACCCAAAATTTTGAAGGTGAAAAAAATGATTCATTAACCGTAGGTGAAACAAAATTAAATAAATACATTAAAAATGAAAATGAAAATAATGAATCGGGTTCTTCGGCATATATACCCAGTGAAGAAATAAATGATATTCAACTTAATGAAGCAATTAAAATTTTATCTAATTTAAATGAAAAAATTTAAATGAATAATATTGAAAAAATTAAAAATAAATTAAAAATGCGAAAAGCTGTTGGCATTATTCTTATGAGAGATGATGGTTTAGTTTGGACAGGTAAAAGAAAAGATGGTCCAGGAATTCGAAGCGGTGAAAAAAGACTCTGGCAAATGCCTCAAGGAGGAATAGATCAAGGAGAAAAGCCTATAGATGCTGCATATAGAGAATTAGAAGAGGAGACTGGTACTAAATCTGCCAAGATTCTGTTTGAGCATGAATCATGGTTTGAGTACGAATTACCAAATGAATTAATAGGAAA
Organism: uncultured PS1 clade bacterium; assembly: GCA_902537725.1. Lineage (GTDB taxonomy): Bacteria > Pseudomonadota > Alphaproteobacteria > MED-G09 > MED-G09 > MED-G09. Next base: position 25,797 of record CACBCD010000007.1, on the reverse strand, counting down.
AGTTATAAGTGGCTTTAAAGGACAAAGACAGAAATGGTTTTTAATGAAGTTTACAGGAAATGATAGTGAATTTAATTTAAATAAACATACTCCAGAATTTGATGAATGGATGTGGAGAGATCTAAATACCATGCCTAACCTTGTTGTCGATTTTAAAAAAAAATTATATGAAGAATTAGTAAAGGAATTTACTGAAGAAATAAGTAAGAATAAAACTATATAAAATTTTCTATAAGAGATTTGCGTTCATCAAGCAAAACTTTTTCATCTTCTTCTGCAGAGGCTAACTTTTCATTGATAATATCAATTTCACTTTTTAAGACCTTGCTGTCTGAGTCAGATAAGTTAAGACTAGTTTCAGCAAGAATAGTCATTTTATCCTGAGTTATATCTGCAAAACCACCCTCAACAAGATATTTTTTTACATTTCCTTGCTCGAAAGTAACTTCAACTATCCCCTGCCTAAGTGTTGTCATAAAGGGTGAGTGATCTGGAAGTATTCCTGCATCACCATCTTCACCAGGTATAAGAACCATATCAACCTCTGAAGAAATAATTGAGGCTTCTGGCGAAACAAAATCAAAGTTAATTTTATTATTCATATTACTATTCTTCTGCTGCTAGTTTCTCTGCTTTAGCTATAGCATCCTCGATAGTGCCAACCATATAAAACGCGGCTTCAGGTAAATGATCATATTCACCTGCGCACAATCCTTTGAAGCCTTTAATAGTATCCTCTATATTTACTAAGATTCCAGGAGAACCTGTAAAAATCTCAGCAACATGGAAGGGCTGAGAAAAGAATCTTTCAATTTTTCTAGCACGAGAAACACTCAGTTTATCTTCTTCACTTAACTCATCCATGCCCAAGATAGCAATAATATCTTGCAAAGCCTTATATCTTTGAAGAATTTCTTGTACATTTCTAGCTACATTGTAATGTTCTTCACCAATAATTCCCGGTTCCAAAATTCTACTTGTAGAATCTAGAGGATCAACAGCAGGGTAAATACCTTTTTCAGAAATCGCTCTTGATAAAACAGTTGTTGCATCAAGGTGAGCAAATGAGGCTGCCGGCGCGGGATCAGTAAGATCATCAGCAGGAACATAAATAGCTTGAACGGAGGTAATAGAACCCTTGTTTGTTGATGTAATTCTCTCCTGCATTCCACCCATATCAGTTGCTAGGGTTGGTTGATATCCAACAGCAGATGGTATACGACCTAATAAAGCGGAAACCTCTGAACCAGCTTGTGTAAATCTAAAAATATTATCGACAAAGAATAATACATCTTGACCCTCTTCCCTAAAATGTTCAGCAACAGTTAGCCCTGATAGCGCAACACGTGCTCTAGCTCCAGGAGGTTCGTTCATTTGACCATAAACCAGTGAGCATTTTGATCCATCCCCACCACCTTCTTTATTAACGCCGGATTCAATCATTTCCCAATAAAGATCGTTTCCTTCTCTAGTTCTTTCGCCTACTCCAGCAAAAACTGAATATCCACCATGAGCTTTAGCAATATTATTAATTAGCTCCATAATTAGGACGGTTTTTCCAACACCAGCACCACCAAAAAGGCCAATTTTACCTCCTTTTGAATAAGGGCATAAAAGATCAACTACCTTAATTCCTGTAACAAGCATCTCACTTTCAGTTGACTGCTCGATAAAATCTGGAGCTGATTGATGAATAGCTCTAACTGACTCTGTTTTAATATCACCTTTTTCATCTACTGGTTCACCGATCACATTCATAATTCTACCTAATGTTTCATCACCAACAGGAACTGAAATAGGTTGGCCAGTTGACTTTACATCATGCCCTCTCTCTAGACCTTCTGTAGTATCCATGGCAATTGTTCTTACGGCATCCTCTCCAAGATGCTGAGCTACCTCTAATACAAGACGTCTACCATCTGTTTCAATTTCTAAAGCCTCGAGAATTGCTGGTAAGCTATCTTCGAACTTAACGTCAACAACAGCACCCATTACTTGAATAACTTTTCCTTGATTAATTTCACTCATAATATTCCTCATATTCATCGTTTTTAATTTTTAAAGAGCTTCCGCTCCTGAAATAATTTCAATTAGTTCAGATGTGATTGTTGCTTGTCGCGACCTGTTATATGTAATTGTCAATTTATCAATCATCTCATCTGCATTTCGTGTAGCATTATCCATAGCAGTCATTCGAGCACCCTGTTCACTCGCAAAATTCTCTAAGAGCGCACTAAAAACCTGAATAGATAAATTCTTTGGTAGCAAGTCACTTAAAATTTCAACCTCACCAGGTTCATATTCATAGCATGCCTCCTGTAAGGGGCTATCTTCATTATCATCTACTTGAAGATTGCATGGAATAATCACTTGTTCAGTAGGAATTTGAGTTAGTACAGACTCAAATTTCGAGAAATAAAGATGACAAATATCAAATTTATCTTCTTCAAAAAGTGTAATAATTTTTTGAGCTATTTGATCACCCTGAACAAAACTTAGATTACGAACTTCTGAAAAATCGAAAAAGTCTATTATTTTGTCACCAAATTCACTAGATAAAGAAGCTTTTCCTTTTTTGCCAACACAAATAAACTCTACTTCTTTTCCTACGTTTATTAATTCTCTAGCTTTTTGACTCGCTAACCTAGTAATAGATGAATTAAAACCACCGCATAAACCACGCTCAGATGTTGCAATAACGAATAAATATCTTTGTGATTTACCATTTCCTACCAAAAGTTTTGGTGCATTATCATCACCTTCCATTTCACTTGATAAGTTACCAACAACTTGAAATAATTTATCAGAATACGGTCTTGTAGACTCAACAGCATCTTGAGCTTTTCTTAGCTTAGATGCTGCAACCATTTGCATGGCTCTTGTGATCTTTTGTGTTGAAGCAACACTTGATATTCTATTTCTAAGTTCTTTTAAGTTAGCCATAATTAATTAACTATTTTTTCTAAAATTATCCAAAAAACTATCTAATGCTTTTTTAAGAAGTTCTTCACTTTCATCACTCAATGTATTGCTTGATTTAATATCATCAAGGATATTTGAATAGTCTTTCTTAATGGAGTCCATTAGTTGATTTTCAAAATCAGAAATTTGATTTACTTCAATTGTGTCCATGTAGCCGTTTACACCAGCATATAAAAGAACAACTTGTTCTTCAGTAGCTAATGGTGAAAATTGACCTTGTTTTAATAACTCAGTAAGACGTTCACCTCTCGCAAGAAGTTTTTGAGTTGAAGCGTCTAAATCTGATCCAAACTGGGAAAAGGCTGCCATTTCTCTATATTGAGCAAGTTCACCTTTAATGGACCCAGCAACTTTCTTCATTGCTTTTGTCTGTGCAGCAGAACCAACTCGAGAAACTGAAAGTCCAACGTTAACAGCTGGTCTTATTCCTTGAAAGAATAGATCGGTTTCTAAAAAGATTTGGCCATCTGTAATTGAAATTACGTTAGTTGGTATGTAAGCAGAAACGTCATTTGCCTGAGTTTCAATAATGGGAAGAGCTGTTAGTGAACCTCCACCATTATCATCATTAAGCTTTGCAGCACGTTCTAGTAAACGCGAATGAAGATAAAAAACATCACCTGGATATGCTTCACGTCCTGGTGGTCTTCTTAACAAAAGAGACATTTGCCTATAAGCAACAGCTTGCTTAGATAAATCGTCATATACAACCAATGCATGCATTGAGTTATCACGGAAGAATTCTCCCATTGCACAACCAGTGAAAGGTGCTAAAAATTGAAGCGGCGCCGGTTCAGAAGCTGTAGCTGCAACAACAATTGAATATTCTAAGGCTCCGTTTTCCTCCAAAGTCTTTACTATTTGTGCAACAGAAGATCTTTTTTGACCAATAGCAACATATATACAATATAGTTTTTCTTTCTCATCGCCGGATGCATTCACTTCTTTTTGATTTAGTATTGTATCAACTGCTACGGCGGTTTTACCTGTTTGTCTATCTCCAATAATCAGCTCTCTTTGGCCCCTTCCAATTGGTATCAGAGAGTCAATTGCCTTTAGACCTGTCTGCATTGGCTCATTAACAGACTGTCTAGGAATAATGCCTGGAGCTTTAACATCAACTCTTCGCATTTCAGAAGATTCTATTGGTCCTTTTCCATCAATTGGATTTCCAAGTGAGTCAACGACTCTTCCAAGAAGACCTTTTCCTACAGGTACCTCAACAATAGAACCTGTCCTTTTAACGGTATCACCCTCCTTAATTGATGAGTCATCTCCAAAAATAACAACACCAACATTGTCTTCCTCTAGGTTTAATGCCATGCCCTTAATATCACCTGGAAATTCCACCATTTCACCAGCCTCAACATTGTCAAGGCCATAAATCCTCGCTATACCATCTCCAACAGATAAAACCTGACCGATTTCAGAAACTTCGGCTTCCTTGCCAAATTCTTTTACTTTCTTTTTTAAAATTGCTGATATCTCAGCTGGTTGTATATCCATTATTAAACCTCATTCATAACATTTTTAATTGATTTTAAACGGGTTAGAAGCGAAGTATCTATCATTTTCGATCCCATTTGTACCACTAAACCGCCCAAAATTTCTTCATCAATAATTACCTCAACATCAACATCTAACGAAAAATGATCAGATAACATCGATTTTATATTTTCCTTTTGCTTATCACTCAAAGGCTTAGCAGAAGTTACTTTTGCAGTTGCTTGTTTATTTAAATTTAACAAAAAAGAATGAAAAGCTTTTATTATATCTGGTAATAAAGATAATCTTCTATTTTCACATAACACACCAATAAAATTTTTAATTATTCCATCAATTTTCATTGTTTCCAAAATGTCATTCATTAAAGAAAGCTGCTCATCAGCAGAGAAAATTGGGCTTTTAATAACAGACTTAAAATCATTATTGTTGTCTATTAAGGAAGAAAGCGACATTAGCTGGGTATCAATTTCTTTGATAAAGTTATTATTTTTTTCTTCTTGAGTGATCTCAAAAAGAGATAATGCATACCTACCCGGTAACCCTACTGCAGAATCTAATATTGATTGATTCATAAAATATAACCTATTTTTTATAAGCTATTGAATAATAACGATAATTTATAAATAATGTCTCCAAAAGATATTTTTAAAATCTTTATTAAATGGTGGTAACACAAGCTTTTCATCCATGCAATATCAGAAAGCGATTCTCTTATAAAAAATAATAAGGATCTATATCAATAGACATCCTAATTGAAGAAGGTTTTTTTAAATTATTAGTCCATAAATATAAAAACTTTTGAATATTTATATTTTTATTTGCTTTTATAAGAAATCTATAGCGCAATCTTCCTCTAACTTTAGTAATTGATGCTGGGGCAGGTCCAAGAACAGAAACATTTTTTACGGAAGGGATATTTCTTTTTAAAACTGTACAGAAGGAAATTATCTTTTCCTCATCCTTATCCGATAAAATAATTGATGCTAATTTTCCATATGGAGGTAATTTATTTTTTTTCCTAATACTAAGCTCAGTTTCAATAAATTCATCCCTTTTACCTTTTATAAGCGACTGTATTACTGGGTGATTAGGAAAATATGTTTGTAAAAAGGCTTTTCCTTCACGATCTTCTCTACCGGCCCTTCCTGCAACTTGATGCAATAACTGATAAGTCCTTTCAGCGGCTCTTAAATCTCCATTTGCCATTCCTAAGTCAGCGTCAATGACTCCAACACATGTTAGAGAAGGGAAATGATGACCTTTAGAAATAATCTGAGTACCGACTAAAATATCCACTAAACCATTTTTCATATCAGATAAAATTTTATTGGACTTAGTAGAATTATCTGATGATAAGGACTCAACTCTTGAATTAGGAAAATAGGACTTAATCTCTTCAGTTACTCTTTCCACTCCAGGTCCATAGGCGATGAGAGAATTTTTTGAATTACAAGAATTACAATCTTTAGTTGACTTAATAGAAAATCCACATTGATGGCAAATTAACTTTAAATTATACTTATGTTCAACTAGATACGAGTCACATTTCGGGCACTCTAAACGACTTCCACATTTCCTACATAAAGTTAAAGGTGCATATCCTCGTCTATTTAAAAAGATTAGAGCTTGTTCATTGTTTGATAATGATTTTTTTATCTCGCCCTTTAAAGCTTCGGATATCCATTCCTGATTCTTGTAATCCTCATCACGCATATCAATAAAATTAATTAAAGGTAATTTAGCTTTACCAATTCTCTTCGGCAAACTTAGCTTTGAATACTTACCTTTATTAATATTATAAATTGTTTCAAGTGATGGAGTGGCCGATACAAGTACTACAGTGGCCATTTCATGAAAACCCAATGAAATAGCCATATCTCTTGCATTATAAATTACGCCCTCTTGCTGCTTATACGTTATGTCATGTTCTTCATCGACGACAATTAAGCCTAAATTCTTAAAGGGTAGAAAAAGAGAAGACCTTGCTCCAATTATTAACTTTGAGTCTCCTGTAAATATATCTTGCCAAATATCCTTTCTTTTACCTTTAGATAAATTTGAATGCCACATTACTGGCTTAATACCAAAACGTGACTCTATTCTTTTAAAAAGATCTGTTGTTAAAGAAATTTCTGGTAATAATATTAATGACTGTTTTTTCTTACTAAGAGATTTTTCAACAGCTTCAAAATATACTTCAGTTTTTCCTGAACCCGTTACACCATCAATTAAAAAACAATTATATTTATTATCACTAATAGATTTATTAATCTTATCTCTAGATTTCTTTTGATGATCATTTAAATCAACCTTAGATATATTTTTAAAATTTATATCCAATTCTTCTTTATATGATTTAGATACTAAACATTTTTTATCAATTAAATCTCTTATTACTGACCGAGAGACTTTTGCTTCATCAACTATTTCTTTTAAAGAAAAATATTTATCATTAATGAAAACTTTTCTGATCCTATCTCTTGAGGATGTTTTTCTTATTTTTTCATAATTTTTTTCATCAAATCTATACTTTAGATATGGTTTCTTTTTTTCCAATAAATAAGATTGAGGTATGAATAATTTTAAAATTTTTCCTAAGTTTGAGTAATTATAATTACTCATAAACTTTATAAAGTTAATTCTATCATTTGAAAAAATAAACTGAGGATAATAATCAATAATTTCTTTTAATTTAGATTTTTCTATTTTTTCATCACTATCATCCCAAATTATACCAAAAAGCTCCCTCGATCTAAAAGGGGCCTTAACTATCATTCCTTTTTTTATATTAAAGTCCGCAGGCACTAAATATTGATATGCCTTGTCTGAGTTAGTAGCTAAAATTACAGAAATTTTTTTCATCTTATCAAATTCACATTATATAAAATATGCTACACTTGCATCGAAATATATTGAGTCGCAACTAACAAAAGGAATAATCATTATGAAATTTTTTATAGATAGCGCAGATATTAATGCAATAAAGAAATTTTCAAAAATCGGAATGGTAGATGGTGTAACAACAAACCCTTCAATTATTGCAAAGTCGGGGAGAGATATCAGAGAGGTTATTACCGAAATATGTGGAATTGTTGAGGGGCCAGTCAGTGCAGAAGTAACGGCTACTCAAGCTAAAAAAATGATAGAAGAAGGAGAATATTTAAGTAAAATTGCAAAGAATGTTGCTGTAAAAGTTCCGTTAACCTGGGATGGCCTCGAGACATGTAAGGTGTTATCCGATAAGGGTATAATGATAAATGTAACTTTATGTTTCTCCTCACAACAAGCATTATTGGCAGCAAAGTCAGGTGCAAGCTTTATCTCTCCTTTTATTGGAAGGCTTGATGACATTGGTGAGGATGGCATGGATTTAATAAAGGATATAAGAGAAATTTATGATAATTACCCCAATCTAAGTACAGAAATTTTAGCTGCATCGATTAGGACAACCGACCACGTCCGAAGAGCTGCAATAATTGGTGCTGATGTTTCTACATTACCTCCTTCTGTTTTAGAAGAATTAGCTATGCATCCATTAACTGATAAAGGGTTAAAAGCATTCTTGGATGATTGGGAAAAAAGTGGTCAGACGATAATGTAATTAAGTATGAAAGAATTTGTAGATTTTTTACCTAAGTCAATAAAGTTCAATTCCGCCTCTGATGATCTTAAAGAGGAATGTATTAATTTTTTGAAATCGTTTGAGTTACAAGGTAAAAGTCAATTAACAATAGTAGAATATTCAAGAACAATATCTCACTTTATAACTTTTTTAGAGAATTATTTAGGACATCAAATTAAGTTAGTTGATATAAAAAATTTAGATAAGGTATCAATTAACTCTTATTTGGCATTTTACAGAAATCCTGAAAAAAATAGTTTTTTAAAAAACATTAAAAATAATTTCAAAAGTCAAAAATATTTTTTTGTAACAAAAACTCCAAAGAAAATTTTAGGTGAAGATAAAGTATTTTTTTCTAAAAAAGATACTTTAAAACTGCTTGAAGATTTAGAGATATTCTTTGGTGGCCAAATAAAAAAAGGAATAGAAATTGAAAAATCTATAAAAATCAAAAATGTTTACAGCAAAGTTGAGAGACTAAGAAGAAATGGTTGTATTAAATTAGATAAAGTAAAGAAAGAAAAATCATCAAGAAGTGTTGCTAGAAATATATCAGTATTAAGAACTTTCATAGATTTTTTAAGTAAGTCCAATAAGTGGGAAAATCATGCAATTAATAAAATTGAATCTTCAAAATATATTTCTAGAACAGATGATAAAGTATTTGAGGAACAAGATATTATAGAGTTTTTAAATTTTATTGATCCAGATATTCAATCAAAAAATATTAATGATAAATTTTTTAGCTGGGAGCATAGACGGGATTTAGCTATTTTGTATTTTTTATACTCATCAGGACTACGAGTTTCAGAAATTCTTCAATTTAAGATGAAGGATTATCCTTTTAAAGAATATACAAAAATCTTAGGTAAAGGTAAAAAAGAGAGATATATAATAATTTTAGATGTGGTAAATGAGAAAATTAAACATTATTTAGATAATCTTTTGGAAGATGAGATAAGTATTACATTAGAAAAAAATGACCCTCTTTTTCTTAAGAATATAAATGGATTAAAGAAAAATTTATCGTCAAGAGACATTCAAAGAACAATGAAAAAATTAATTAATGGATTTGAAGGTAATTATCCCATTCATTCTACACCTCACTCTTTAAGGCACAGCTTTGCATCGCATATATTAAGGGGTGGAACAGATATAAGAGCAATACAAGAATTATTAGGGCATAGTAGCCTAAAAAGTACACAAATTTACACCGAACTAAATGAAAAAACCCTACTCGATGTTTATGATAAATCTCATCCCCACACAGAGAAAAAAGAATAATTACATATGTAATGCTCTATTATCAGAAGCCAACGCAGCTTCTTTAATTGCCTCTGATAGAGTTGGATGTGCATGACATATATGAGCTAAATCCTCTGCTGTAGCTTCAAACTCCATAGCCACTGAAACTTCTGCAATCATTGTTCCTGCCTGAGATCCAATTATATGAACACCTAAAATTTGATCTGTTTCATCAGATGATAATATTTTCACAAAACCATCAGTTGCCTTATTTACCTTCGCTCTTCCGTTAGCCAAAAAAGGAAATTTACCAACTTTATAGCCTGTGCCGCTTTCATTTAATTGTTCTTCAGTAAGGCCAACAGATGCAACTTCTGGGTTAGTATAAATAACGCTTGGTATAATATTATAATTAACATGACCTGGCTTACCCTTAATCAATTCCGCAACAGCAACACCTTCTTCTTCGGCTTTGTGAGCTAGCATTGGCCCTTCTATTACATCTCCAATCGCCCAAACTCCTTCGACATCAGTACGGTAGTTTTTATCGGTTTTAATAAAACCTTTTTCATTTAATTGAATACCAAGATCATCATCAAAAAGACCTGTTGTATTTGGTATTCTTCCGGTTGAGACTAAAACAACAGATGAATCCAATGTGCTTATTTCGCCAGAGGATACATTCTCTATTTGAACTGACAATCCATCTGATTTTTCTTCAACGCCAGTAACCTTAGCTCCAACAATAAACTCTATTCCTTGTCTTTTCAGAATTTTTTGAAATTCACTTGATAACTCCCCATCTAACCCAGGGGCAATCCTGTCTAAATACTCGATAACAGTAACCTTAGACCCTAGACGACTCCAGACAGATCCAAGTTCAAGACCAATATAACCACCACCAATAATTGTTAGGTGCTCAGGTATTTTCTCTAGCGAAAGTGCTCCTGTAGAGGAAACAATTTTTTTCTCATCAATTTCTATTCCGTTTAAAGATGCGGACTCTGATCCGGTCGCAATAACAATATTTTTAGCTTCAATTAATTTCTCACTTCCGTCGTTTAGTTTAATATTGATTTGATTAGAAGATAATATTTTTGCTATTCCATAGACGCTTTCCACTTTATTTTTTTTAAATAGAAAATCTATACCTTTGACATTACCACTAATACCCTCTTCTTTATAATTCATCATATCCTGAAGGTTGATAGAGACATTATCAACATTTATTCCCATTAAGGATGAAGATTTAGTCTCATGATATACTTCGGAAGCATGAAGAAGAGCTTTTGAAGGAATACAACCTACATTTAAACAAGTACCACCATGGGCCCCTCTCTTATCAATACAAATGACATTTAAACCCAGTTGAGCTGCTCTTATCGCACAGACATAACCTCCTGGTCCTGATCCTATAACTGCTAAATCGTAATTTTCTGACATACTATCCTCTTAAGACATTTAAAAGTGTTTTACCTAATGATGCAGGTGAATCTGCTAGTGTAACTCCGGCTTTCTCTAGTGCAGCTATCTTATCTTCTGCACCACCTTTACCACCAGAAATTATAGCACCTGCGTGGCCCATTCTCCTTCCTGGAGGTGCCGTAAGGCCAGCAATAAAACCAACTGTTGGTTTTTTTATAGAGGACGACATTAAAAAATCTGCAGCCTCTTCCTCAGCTGAACCACCAATTTCTCCTATCATTATTATTGACTCTGTTTGATCATCATTAAGAAATAAATCAAGACAGTCAATAAAATTAGTACCATTTACAGGGTCCCCACCAATGCCTATGCAAGTAGACTGACCCAACCCACATGCGGTTGTTTGTCCAACTGCTTCATAGGTTAAGGTTCCTGATCTAGACACAATACCAACATTCCCCTTTTGATGAATATGACCTGGCATAATACCAATTTTACATTCCCCAGGGGTAATTATTCCTGGGCAATTTGGCCCAATAAGTCGTGTATTAGAATTTATTAGAGCTTCTTTTACCTTAACCATATCTAAAACTGGAATACCCTCAGTAATACAAACAACCAATTCTATATTGGCTTCAATTGCCTCCAATATTGCTGCAGCCGCAAAGGCTGGAGGAACATATATAACGGAAACATTTGCACCAGTCTCATTCACGGCCTCAGAAACATTATTAAAAACAGGTAGATTGAGATGAGTTGTACCACCCTTACCTGGTGTAACACCACCGACCATCTTTGTACCATATTCTATTGCTTGTTCAGTATGAAAAGTACCTTGGCTTCCTGTTATTCCCTGGCAAATGACTTTTGTTTCCTTATTTATTAATACTGACATTACTTTACCTCTGATATTGCTCTAGTGATCTTTTGAGCAGCATCGTCTAAATCTGAACCACTTATCACTTTCAGTTCAGACTCTTCAATAATCCTTTTACCTTCTTCAACATTTGTACCTTCAAGTCTTACAACAAGTGGTACAGAAATATTAATTTCTCTAGCTGCATCTAAAACACCTTCTGCAACTACATCACAGCGCATTATTCCCCCAAAAATATTAACTAAAATACCTTTAACATTCTTATCGGATAAAATTATTTTAAATGCTTCTGTTACTTTATCTTTTGTAGCTGAGCCTCCAACATCCAAAAAGTTAGCAGGTTCCTCACCATATAACTTAATTATATCCATTGTAGCCATTGCTAACCCAGCACCATTTACTAAGCATCCAATATTTCCATCCAACTTAATATAGGTTAATCCAATTTTATTAGCAGCTAATTCTGCTGGATCCTCCTCATCAGGATCTCTAAGCTCTTCAACATCTGGGTGACGAAAGAGAGCATTACCATCAAAATTTACTTTTGCATCTAAACATATCAAATCATCTTCACCAGTTAATACTAATGGATTTATTTCTAATAGGCTCATATCAGTCTCAGTAAACGCTTTGTAAAGATTCTTCAATAAATCTGCGCTTTTTGCATAAAGAGACTCTTCAAGCCCCAAGGCTTTTGAAATAGATATGATATCTTGTTCTTCTAATCCTGTAGAAGGATTTACATCAACAGTTATTATTTTTTCAGGAGTTTCAGCTGCAACCTCTTCAATATCCATCCCACCTTCAGTAGACGCAATAAAATTTACGCGTGAGTTTGCTCTATCAACAACAATTGATAAATAAAGTTCATCAGCAATATTTGTACCTTTTTCTATATAAACTTTTCTAACTTCCTGACCTTCAGGACCTGTTTGATGAGTAACTAAATTCATACCTAGAATTTCATCAGATACAGATTTAACTTCATCTAAAGATTTAACAACCTTAACTCCGCCTCCTTTACCTCTCCCACCAGCATGGATTTGGGCTTTAACGACCCAAACATCACCACCTATTTTCTCAGCAGCATTGATTGCTTCATCAGGATTCAAGGCTAAAAAACCGGGTACAGTTGGTACGTTATAACCTTTTAATAACTCTTTTGCTTGATATTCATGGATATTCATTTTTTCTCACCATCTTTTAAATATTAATTTTTATTTTTTAAAGACTAATCTTTTATCAATTTTGGAACAAGCTTTTAACAAACCCCTAACAGATGCTACAGATTGATTGAACATTTTCTTTTCAGAGGCATTCATTGAAATTTCAACAACTTTTTCTACTCCCTTTGAGCCAATGACAACAGGTACTCCAACATAAAGATCTTTTATTCCATATTCTCCAGATAAGTTTGCTGCACAAGGTAAAACTCTTTTCTTATCTTTTAAATATGAGTCAGCCATTTCAATTGCAGAAGCTGCAGGAGCATAAAAAGCTGAACCTGTTTTTAATAAACCAACGATCTCAGCACCGCCGTCTCTGGTTCTTTGTATAATATCATTAACTCTTTTTTGAGTTGTCCATTTCATTTTAATAAGATCTGGCAGTGGTATACCAGCAACTGTGGAATATCGTGGAAGAGGTACCATAGTATCACCATGTCCACCTAAGACAAAGGCAGTTACATCTTGTACAGAAACCTTAAATTCTTCAGCTAAAAAGTACCTAAATCTTGCACTATCTAGAACACCAGCCATACCAACTACTTTTTTTGCTGGAAGACCTGAAAATTTTCTTAATGCCCATACCATTGCGTCCAGAGGATTTGTAATACAAATAACAAATGCATTTGGAGCATACTTCTTTATGCCTTTACCAACATCTGACATAACTTTTAAATTAATTGATAATAAATCATCTCTGCTCATTCCAGGTTTTCTTGGCACACCAGCTGTAACTATTACAACATCCGAACCCTTAATGGCAGAATAACTATTTGATCCTTTCATTTGAGAATTAAAGGAGCTGACAGGAGAAGACTCTGCTAAATCAAGTGACTTACCTTGAGGGATACCTTTAATAATATCAAATATTACTACATCGCCAAGCTCTTTTAAACCAGCAAGATGGGCAAGAGTACCACCTATTTGCCCTCCCCCTATTAAGGCTATTTTATTTCTTCTCATATTTTCCCTCTTATTTAATTTAATAAAAATTTATTGATACTTTTAGCAATCGTTTTAGAAAAAACCAATCATTATTACAAATATTCTTTTGATCTCATTTCGTGCAATCTTGAGACACATCTTTTAAATTCAAATTGGCTGTCACCCTTCTTATAAATTTCTTCAGGCTGACCTTCTGCTGAGATAAAAACCCTCTTTCTATTATCATATAAAGCGTCAATTAATGATACGAATCTTTTTGCTTCATTTCTTTTTTCAGAGGGAAGAATAGGTATTTTCTCTATAAATATAATATCGAATTCCTTTGAAATTGCTAAATAGTCTTCAGCTCCAAGAGGCTTTACACAAAGTTCCTCAAAATCAAACCTTGCACAACCTAGTGCTTGCCTTTCAACTCTTATTTCTCTTCCCTTAACAAAAAGAATTTTCTCCTCATACGGTGATCCATTTGTAATGTTATTAAATATTTTATCCATTGCCTCTTCCGTTAAGTTATTTAGAGGTGAATAATAAATTTCTGCATCTATAATTCTATTCTTTCTATAGTCTTTCCCACTGTCGATATTTATTACTAAACAGTCATTCTCTATGTAATCAATAAATGGAAGAAATCGATCCCTATGCAAACCCTCAAGATATAAATTTGAAGGCTTAATATTTGAAGTAGAAAAAATAATAGTTCCTTGCTCAAATAAAATTGTAAAAAGCTTCTTTAGAATAGAAGCATCAGCAATATCTGTAACTTGAAACTCATCAAAACATAAAAATTTTATTTCTGATGCAACTTCTTCTGCAACTGTTGCTAACGGGTCTTTAATTAGTTTACTATCTCTTATTTTGTGCAGTCTATTATGTATATCTATCATAAATTCTTGAAAATGAATTCTCTTTTTTTTCTTAATTTTTATGGATGCAAAACATATATCCATTAACATAGTTTTACCAACACCTGCTTCACCATATAAATAGACACCATTTTTTGATTTACCCCGCTTCAGGAGTTTTTTATAAATTTTTGGTTTTAATGAAAATTCATTTGAAAGAAATTCATCAATAGCAGTAATTGCTAGTTCTTGATTTGGATCAAATTTTATAAGATTTTTTTTTAAATAATTCTTATATGTTGAGAGAGAACTCTTCATTCATATTGATTAGGAAGAAAATTTATTTTCTTGTGGCTAATTCCTTTTTTATATCGGCAATCGCTTTTGCTGGTGAAAGGCCTTTTGGGCATGATTTTGCGCAATTCATAATTGTTCTGCAACTATATACTTTAAAAGCATCATCGAGTTCATCTAATCTTTCTTCTTTATATTCATCTCTACTATCTTTGATCCACCTATTGGCTTGTAAAAGTGCAGCTGGACCGAGATACTTATCAGGGTTCCACCAATAACTCGGGCATGATGTAGAACAACAAGCACACATAATGCATTCGTACATACCGTCGACTTTTTCCCTATCTTCTTTTGATTGGTACCATTCTTTTTCTGGTTGATCTGACTTTGTTTTTAGCCATGGTTGAACGGATTTATGTTGCTCATAAAAGTTTGTTAGGTCTGGAACTAGATCTTTTATCACAGGTTGATGGGGCAATGGACTTATTTTAATGTCACCCTTAATATCATCAATTGATTTAGTACATGCTAGAGTATTTACACCGTCAATATTCATTGCGCATGATCCGCATATACCCTCTCTACATGATCTTCTAAAAGTTAACGTAGGATCAATTTCATTTTTAATTTTGATTATTGCATCGAGAACCATTGGTCCACATTTTGATAAATCTATTTCATAATAATCAGTTCTTGGATTTTCGTCGTCATCGGGACTCCATCTATATATAGAGAATCCTTTTTTATTTTCACAACCGTCCTCTAAAGGATATTCCTTTCCTTTCTGAACTTTAGAATTTTGTGGAAGTGTTAATTCAGCCATTAGTTACTCCTAATAAACCCTTTCTTTTGGAGGGATGTAAGCTATATCGTTACTTAATGTATATTCGTGAACTTTTCTATATGAAATATCAACCTGACCATTATCGTCAACCCAAGCCAAAGTATGTTTCATCCAATCTTCGTCATTTCTATCAGGGAAATCCTCTCTTGCATGGCTACCTCTGGATTCTTTTCTCTCATCAGCTCCAGCCATAGTTGCAATAGCTTGAACTATCATATTATCAAATTCTAAAGTTTCAATTAAGTCAGAGTTCCAAACTAATGATCGATCTTTAATTCCTATATCGGCCATACCTTCATAAACTTCACTAATCATAGCTCTGCCTTCTCTAAGAACTTCATCAGTTCTAAATACGGCACAATTATTCTGCATAGTTTTCTGCATTTTCAGTCTCAACTCTGCTGTAGATGTAGAGCCTTTAGAATTCCTAAACTTATCCAATCTATCAACTGAATTTTGACCAGCATTTTGAGGAAAATCTGTTTCATAAACTCCTGGTTTTACAGTTTCAGTACACCTTATAGCTGCAGCCCTTCCTAAAACAACTAAATCAATTAAAGAATTTGATCCTAAACGATTTGCACCATGAACTGATGCACAAGCAGACTCACCAACTGCCATAAGACCAGGTACTATATTATCTTCATTTTCAGGTGTGGGATTAAGAACTTCACCCATATAATTTGTTGGTATACCACCCATATTATAATGAACGGTTGGTAAAACAGGAATAGGTTCTTTAGTAACATCAACTCCAGCAAATACTTTTGCTGATTCAGATATTCCTGGTAATCTTTCAGCTAAAATATCTGGATCAATGTGGTCAAGATGAAGATAAATATGATCTTTCTCCTCACCTACACCTCTGCCTTCAATAATTTCAACAGTCATCGCGCGAGAAACTACATCTCTTGAAGCTAAATCTTTTGCTTTTGGAGCATATCTCTCCATAAAGCGTTCACCCTCTGAATTCACCAAATAGCCACCTTCTCCCCTGGAGCCTTCAGTAATTAAACAACCTGCACCATAGATCCCCGTTGGGTGAAACTGAACAAATTCCATATCTTGCAAAGGAAGCCCTGCGCGAAGAACCATGGCTGACCCATCTCCGGTACATGTATGTGCTGAAGTAGCAGAGAAATATGCTCTTCCATATCCACCAGTAGCCAAAATTGTTTGAGAGGATCTAAATCTATGAAGCTTTCCATCCTCCATACATAAAGCTACCACACCAACACATTCACCGCTTGGTGCCATAATCAAATCTATTGCAAAATATTCAATAAAAAAATCTGCAGATGCACTTATTGATTTACCGTATAATGTGTGAAGTATAGCATGACCGGTTCTATCAGCTGCTGCACAAGTTCTTTGAGCAGGCGGTCCTTCTCCGTATTGAGTAGTCATTCCACCAAAGGGTCTTTGATAAATCTTGCCATCTTCTGTTCTTGAAAATGGAACACCAAAATGTTCAAGCTCATAAACGGCTTCAGGAGAATTTTTACATAGATATTCTATGGCATCTTGATCGCCCAACCAGTCGGCACCTTTAACAGTATCATACATGTGCCATCGCCAGTCATCTTCGCCTAAATTTCCTAGAGCTGCGGAAATTCCTCCTTGAGCGGCAACAGTATGGCTTCGAGTAGGAAATACTTTAGAAATACATGCAGTCTTTAATCCACCTTCTGCAGCGCCAAGAGTCGCCCTTAAGCCTGCTCCGCCAGCACCTACTACTACTACATCGTACTCATGGTCTATAAATTCATAATCTGACATTTATCAATCTCTTATATTTAAAAAACAAAACTTTATATAACAAATGTATTATCTTTATTAATTAATAGTATAAATTATTGCTATTAACCAAAGAAATACAGTCTTACTAAACTAAAACAAACCAATATTAATCATTAATAATGATGTTGCCAATGCGACAATAGTTACCATAATCAAATTTAACTTTCCTAGCAATGATCTGGCTTTTATGCCATCTACATAATCATCTAAAATATGATTAAGACCAATCCACATATGAAATGACATCGATAAAGTAAAGAGTGTAACAATTAACCACATTAAATTATTTGATAGGCCTTCAAGAACAAGATCGTGCGATTTATTAATATTTTTAATAAAAAAATTAAAAACAATTACACCCAAAAAAATATTAAGAATTGCAGTTATTCGCTGCTGTATAAAATGTTTTGTTCCTTCTTTTTGATGCTGCATAATTAAACCTATAAAATCCAAAGAAGAGAAGCGGAAATAAAAGAGAACAAAATCGTTAAGCGAGCCAACCATTCAATTGAGTTTAAATCAAAACCCAAACCAATATCCCATATAAAATGTCTTATACCGCCAAAAAGATGATGAAAAAATATCCACGTAAATAAAAAAAGAGCTAGTTTTACAATTGATAAAGAAAATAACTGATTGACATAATTGTAGGCATCTTGGCCAAAAAATATTGACAAATACCATACTAAAAACAAGAAACTACCTAGATACAATATAAAACCTGAAATTCTATGCATCATAGACATAATCATGGTGAATGATATTTTATACACCTGTAAATGTGGTGACATAGGTCTCTCAATGGTGTCTATTTTGTTTTTATTGGCCATTATAGATATTGCTCATAAGATTAATCTAAATTAAATGATTTATTAAGGTGTTAAATCTATAGTGTAAACATAATTTTAAAAGAAAATAATTTTATGAAAAGAATTGCAGGAATCGATGGTGCTAAAGGAGGATGGCTATGTGTAAGTGGTTACGAGGACAACCATAAAGAATTGCGCTTAGAAAAATTTGAATACTTTAGCGATATAGAATCAAGAGACTTTGATTTAATCCTCGTCGATATTCCTATAGGTTTAGATATTGATCTTAAAAAAGGTGGAAGAATTGTAGATAATTTAGCCCGTAAGTCACTTCTGGCAAATAAATCGAGTATATTTAATGCTCCATCAAGATTAGTTCTAAATGCAAAAAATTATGAGGAAGCCAATAAAATAAATAAAAGCAAAGGCATGGGGCTCTCAAAACAAAGTTGGAATTTAGTTAAAAAAATAAGAGAAGTTGATAGTTATATAAAAAAAAAGAACGAGATAATGATTTTTGAATCCCATCCAGAGATAATTTTTCAAACAATGAAAAAGGGTAAGGTTCACTCAAAGAAAAAGGATGAAGATGGGATAATTGAAAGAAAAAATTTATTAGAAAAAAATGGCTTCAGTAGGACCTTTATAGAAAAAAATTTATTTAAAAAAAATAATTTCTACAAACAGGACGACTTTTTAGATGCGTGTTCATTGTTTTGGTCAGCAAATAGGGTTGCTTTAAACAAAGAAATTAGAATTCCAAATAATAAGATAGTTGATATTGACGGAATAATAATGCAGATAAGAGTTTAATATAAAAACTCATCATTCAGAGCCTCAGCAATTTGTATAGTATTTAAAGCTGCACCTTTTCTTAAATTATCAGAAACAACCCAAATATTTAAGCCATACTCAACAGTATCGTCTTTTCTTATTCGAGAGATATATGTTTCATCTGTTCCTGAACACTCGACTGGTGTTGAGTAACCACCATCATCCCTTTCATCTATTACTTTACAACCATTTGAATTTTGTAATACTTCTCTTGCCTCCTCCTCAGAAATATATGAATCAAATTCAATATTAATTGACTCAGCATGACCAATAAAAGTTGGAACCCTAACACAAGTCGCATTTATTAAAATATCTGGCCTCATAATCTTTTTTGTTTCATTTATCATTTTTTGTTCTTCTTCAGTATTTCCATTTTCTAAGAAAGGACCAATATGCGGTATAACATTAAACGAAATTTGTTTAGTAAAACTATCTGGCTCTACTTCCTGATTAGAAAAAATTCCTTTTGTTTGATTAAATAATTCATCCATCGCATTTTTACCTGCGCCAGAAGTTGATTGATATGTAGACACGGTAATACGATTTATAGATGCAATATCATCTAAAGGCTTTAAAGCTACAACCATTTGTATAGTCGAACAATTAGGATTGGCAATGATATTTCGTGTCCTATATTGATCTAACATTTCAATATTAACTTCAGGCACTATCAAAGGGACATCGTGATCCATTCTAAATTTTGAGGAATTATCAATTACAACGCAGCCTTGTTCAGCAGCTATTGGTGCATATATTTCTGCAGTCTTACCACCTGCAGAAAATAAAGCAATTTCAGTATCAGAAAAATCATAATTTGCTAAATTTTCTACAATTAGGTCTTTGTTACCAAAAGAAATCGTATCACCTTCACTTCTCTCTGAGGCCAGGGCTACAACATTTTCACAAGGGAAATTTCTTTCATAGAGAATATTTAGCATTTCTCTTCCAACATTTCCTGTAGCACCAACTACTGCTATCTTATTAATACTCATATCTTGTCCTAAATAAGTTCACTAAGTTTAGAAATAACAGCATCACCCATTTCTGAAGTTGATATTACTTTACTATCATTTGTTGATATATCTTTTGTTCTTAGGCCAGCTTCTAAAACATTAGAAATAGCCTTCTCCAATAAGTTAGCGTCATCAATTCTTGAAAAACTATATCTCAAAGCCATTGCAAAAGATAGAATAGAGGCAAGAGGATTTGCAATCCCTTGTCCTTCAATATCTGGAGCTGAACCATGAACTGGCTCATATAAAGCATTAGTAAAAATTCCATTACTTGCTTTACCTAGTGAAGCTGATGGAAGCATACCAAGAGACCCTGTTAGCATAGCAGCTACATCAGACAACATATCACCAAATAAATTATCGGTGACAATTACATCAAACTGTTTTGGCCACCTAACTAACTGCATACCACAATTATCAGCCAACATATGCTCAAGCTCTACATCAGAATATTTTTCATTGTGTAGTTTGGTAACTTCTTCATTCCAAAGTAATCCAGATTCCATCACGTTACGCTTTTCAGAAGAGGTGACCTTATTATTCCTTTTTCTTGCTAATTCAAAAGCTACTTCAGCTATTCTTTGGATTTCCCATGATTCATATACTTGAGTATTAATACCTCTTCTATTTCCAGAACCAAGGTCTTCAATTCCTCTAGGCTCACCAAAATATATGCCACCTGTTAATTCTCTAACAATAATTATATCAAGACCTTCTATAATCTCTTTCTTTAAAGCAGAGGCGTCAACTAAAGCTGGAAAGCATAATGCAGGCCTTAGATTTGCAAATAAATCTAAATCTTTTCTTAATCTTAAAAGACCAGCTTCCGGTCTATTCTCATACTCAACATTATCCCACTTTGGTCCACCAACAGCACCAAAAAGTACCGCATCTGACTCTTTGGCTAGTGACATTGCTTCTTCGGAAATAGCAGTCTTATTAAGATCATAAGATATTCCACCAACATTTTCGTATTCTATTTCGGCTGATAAATTAACTTCTTTATTGAACCAATTTATAACGCGATCCACCTCTTTCATAACCTCAGGGCCAATTCCATCACCTGGTAAAATTAAAATTTTATAAGACATACCTTTAATCCTTTACAGGATTCCTCCAAGCAAAATTATCTAGAGTTATCTTTTCGTATTCATCTATAAAAGAAGACCTTTCAAGAGTTGAACCAATATCATCCAATCCTTTTACGAGGCAATCTTTATTGATCGCATCAACGTCAAAAGGTAATTCTTTGTCTTTAATAATAATTAATTGATCAATCAAATTTACTTCAAATTCAATTCCCTTCATTGAGTCATCTACTAATAAATTTATTTTATCTTCACTCAGCTTTATTGGTAAAATACCATTTTTAAAACAGTTATTAAAAAAAATGTCAGCAAATGATGGGGCTATAATTACTTTTATACCAAAATCCAGTATAGACCATGGGGCATGCTCCCTACTAGAACCACAACCAAAATTTTTTCCAGCGATTAGAATTTTAGCTTTAGTAAAAGGATCTTTATTTAAAATAAAACTCTCTATTTCATTACCATTCATATCATAACGCATTTCATCGAATAAATTTTTACCCAAACCAGAGCGCTTAATGGTTTTAAGAAATTGTTTTGGAATAATCATATCAGTATCAATATTCATCATAAGGCTTAATTGATTACCCGACTTATTAAGCATTGTTGCTGCTATACCTTTTATTGATGTAAATTTTTCCATAATTAATTAGTAAGCTCCCTGACATCAGTTAAACAACCCTTTATTGCTGCAGCTGCTGCCATACTAGGACTTACGAGATGTGTCCTTCCTTCTCTTCCCTGCCTTCCTTCAAAATTTCTATTTGATGTTGATGCGCATCTTTCTTTGGGAGATAGCTTATCAGCATTCATAGCTAAACACATAGAACACCCCGGCTCACGCCATTCAAATCCAGCGTTTAAAAATATTTTATCAAGACCTTCTTTTTCCGCCTGCTCTTTAACTAAACCTGATCCTGGAACAACCATTGCAACAACATTACTTGAAACTTTTTTTCCTTCAACTACCGATGCTGCCTCTCTTAAATCTTCTATTCTGCCATTTGTACATGAACCAATAAAAACTCTATCTATCTCAACACCTTTAATTGGGGACCCAGGTATCAAATCCATATAATCAAGAGATCTTTTTACTGCACTTCTTTTCGAGTCGTCCTCTATATCTTCTAGTTTAGGAATATTACCATCTATTGATATAACATCCTCTGGACTTGTACCCCACGTAACTAGAGGTGATAAATTTGTTGCATCAATTTCAATTGATTTATCATATTTTGCACCTTCGTCACTAGGGAGGGTTTTCCAATAATCAACAGCTCTGTCCCAATCTTCACCTTTTGGTGCCATAGGCCTGTCTTTTAGATATTTAAATGTTTTCTCGTCAGGAGCAATTAAACCTGCTCTTGCACCTGCCTCAATAGTTAAATTGCACAAGGTCATCCTTCCTTCAATACTGAGCGACCTTACTGCTTCACCAGCATACTCAATGACATATCCTGTTCCTCCAGCTGTTCCTA
The DNA here is from genome assembly GCA_902537725.1 of uncultured PS1 clade bacterium. Classification (GTDB taxonomy): domain Bacteria; phylum Pseudomonadota; class Alphaproteobacteria; order MED-G09; family MED-G09; genus MED-G09. The sequence continues at coordinate 2,964 of CACBCD010000007.1, read as the reverse complement.
TTGCGCCGATAACAGATAAAGCTAAATCTTTTGCAGTAACATTTTCATTACATTCTCCATTAATGGTTACTTTAAAGTTTTTTGCTTTTTTTTGAATTAATGTCTGTGTCGCAAGAACATGCTCAACCTCTGATGTTCCTATCCCATGCGCCAAAGCACCGAAGGCTCCATGTGTAGAGGTATGACTATCGCCACAAACTATTGTTAGCCCTGGAAGAGTAAAGCCTTGTTCAGGACCAATTATATGGACTATTCCTTGACGCTTATCGTTGGTTTTTATGTACTGGATACCAAATTCGTTACAATTATCCTCAAGAGTTTGAATCTGTAGCTCAGACTCTTGATCTCCAATTCCTTTTGACCTATCTGTTGTTGGAATATTATGATCAGCCACCGCAAGAGCATTTAGAGGTTTCCTAACTGAACGATTGGACATCCTCAATCCTTCAAAAGCTTGAGGGCTGGTCACCTCATGTATAAGGTGTCTATCAATATACAATAGGCAGTCATTGTTATCTTCATAGACTAGATGAGATTCCCATATTTTATCATAAATTGTTTTTGGCTCAGACATAATGCCCCCTCTCATTAAGGAGAATATATCCTAGGTTTCTTGCGGAGCTTCGGTCTCATCGGATTTAGCCTCGGAAACTTTAGTAGTTTTTTTTGATATATCGCCTTTACGTTCTGTAATTCTAGCTGATTTACCTCTTCTAGACCTAAGATAATATAATTTTGATCTTCGAACACTACCCAATCTCACAACCTCTATAGAGTCAACTAGGGGGCTATAAAGGGAGAATACTCTCTCCACACCCTCGCCATAAGAAATTTTTCTTACAGTAAAGTTTTGATTAAGGCCTTTTCCTGAGCGAGCTATACAAACTCCTTCATAAGCTTGCAACCTTTCTCGTTGTCCCTCCTTAATACGAACATTAACCTTAACGGTATCACCTGAACGGAATTCAGGTATTTTTTTGTCCTTCATTAATTCTTCAATATGTTTAGCTTCTAATGATTCTACTATGTTCATAACAATCAACTTTAAATAATTTAAATTTTTTTAACTGAGGTAGGTCAATTAGCACAGACATTACCTATAAGTCACCATATTTTTACTATATTTTATCTTTTTTCTTGTCAATTAAGTCAGGTCTTCTCAATTTTGTTAAACTTAATGCTTGATTTTCTTGCCATTCCTTAATTGCTTTATGATTACCTGATAACAAAACATCAGGGATTTTCATGCCCTTAAATTCATTTGGCTTTGTATATTGAGGATATTCCAATAGCCCATCAGTAAAAGTCTCTATTTTTTTTGAATTATCATTGCCCAAAACATCAGGCAATAATCTAACTAAAGAATCTAAAAATACTATTGTTGCTATTTCACCACCTGATAAAATATAGTCTCCAATAGAAATTTCTTCAATGTCATGTAAATCAATTATTCTTTGATCAATCCCTTCAAAATGGCCGCATATTATTGAGACACCTTTAGTCAATGAAAATTTTTCAATTGTATCCTGATTTAACGGTTTTCCTTTAGGTGAAAAATATATTAAAGGTCTATTTTTCTTGAAACAATGATTTATAGCAGTATCAATAACATCAGCTCTTAAAACCATTCCAGGACCTCCACCTGAAGGTTTCTCGTCTACAGATTTATGAGGACCAAGCCCATACTCTTTCAAATCATATATATTTAAACTCCAAATACCTTTTTTAAGAGCTTTTCCAGATAAACTTTTTCCAAGTGGACCAGGAAACATTTCAGGGTATAAGGTTAAAACATCAGCAGACCAAGTCATTTATCTATCCTATTAATCGATTTCCCTAATTATTAGTTTACTGTTAATTTTTACATCTATAACAAAATCTTTTGTAAAAGGGATCATTTCAACCTTACCGCTAATGAGTTTAATTTCAATAACATCACCTGCACCAAAATTATATATTGCTCCAATTTCTCCAATCAAATCACCTTTTGGTGTCTCTACGCTCAACCCAATAAGATCGGAATGATACCAATTCTCAACATCTAATTTATTTAGTTGATTAGAATCAATAAATACGTCTTTATTCTTAAGAACCTCAGCATCTTCTCTAGAATTTATATCGAAAAATTTTAAAGAAAAACTTTCACCTGAAATGAAATGTTTCTGTACTTTATATTTCTCTTTCTTTTCACCTAAATAAAAATATTCATATGATTTAAATTTTTCTAAATCTTTAGAAAAGTAATTTATTTGGACATTGCCCTTTAGTCCCTTAGCATTACCAACAACACCAATAAAAATCAGATTGTTTTCTTCATCTACCACAAAAAACTAGATAACATTATTTATCTTCTTTGTCAGCTGGAGCTTCTTCGGCTTTAGCTTCTTCGGCTGGAGCTTCTTCGGCTGGAGCTTCCTCGGCTGGGGCTTCTTCGGCTTTAGCTTCTTCGGCTACGGCCTCTTCTTTAGGCTCTGGTTCTTTTTTTGGTTTAGCCTTTTGAGGATTATTCCTTGGTTCTCTTTTTAAAATACCTGCTTCGTCTAAAAAACGCGCCACTCTGTCAGTCGGTTTTGCACCTTTTGAAAGCCAGTCAATTATTCTTTCTTTATCTAGAGAAACTCTATCCTCATGATCTCTTGGTAAAAGAGGATTATAAGATCCAACCCTTTCAATGTATCTTCCGTCTCTAGGCATTCTTATATCTGCAACCACAATTCTATAATATGGTCTTTTTTTAGCGCCGCCTCTAGCTAATCGAATCTTAACTGACATTTTATATCCTTTTTTTAATCATTTTAATCCAACAAGTATCGCGTTCGTGCACGAAGCCTCGTTGACGAACGGCGATCTTTTGGACCGAAAAATTTATTATTTAATTAATAATAGCCCCATATAGTCTAAATAATAAAGATAAGTCAAGACAATCAATTAAGTAGAATAAATATAAATTCAGGACTATAAAAG
>CACBCD010000006.1 GCA_902537725.1 uncultured PS1 clade bacterium | reverse complement strand
AAAAACAATAATAACTTATAATTACTACGGGTAATATAAATAATATTGCTTCGTTAAATAAGTTTAATGTAAAAAAATTAATAATTTTAAATACAAATGCTGTAATTAATATCAAACCACTACATATCAATAAATCTAGAATACATGCTTTTATTCTATTGATTAAAATTCTATCATGATATGTTAATTTATAATTTTTCATTAATTTTATCTGTGTAATTATTAATAATACTTTATCAGAAATATAAAAGAATCTGTATATATTAAATATTTATGTATTAATAAAATTTTATATTTTTTTTATTTATGTTTTTAAAATAAATTGTTGAAAATAATGAGTTATTCGAAATATTTAAATGATAATTTTCTTGCTTTTGCGCATAGAGGTGGTAATGATTTTGGGCCAGAAAATTCACTTAAATCATTTTTAGGTGCCTATGAGATTGGATATAAATACCTAGAAACAGATGTTCATCTTTCAAAAGATGGTCATTTAGTTGCTTTTCACGATGAAAGTTTAGATAGAGTGACAAATAAGACTGGTTTAATTAAAGATTTAAAACTAAGTGATATTAAAAAAGCAAAAATTGATAACAGTGAGGAAATTCCATCATTAATTGAATTATTAGATAACATACCTAATTGCTTTTTTAATATTGATTGTAAATCCGATGATACAGTTGTCCCATTAATTGAAGTTATAAAAAAATTTTCATTATTAGATAGGGTTTGTATTGGATCTTTTTCTCAGAAAAGAATAAATTTTATAAGAGAGTCTCTGGGCTCAAAAGTAAAAACATCAATGGGGCCAAGCGAAATTTTACTGGCAAAAATTTTATCAAATTTACCAATTAAGAGATTTTTTGACTCAGCCTATGCATCTTTACCTATTAGAAGATACGGTATTGAGCTGCTAAATAAAAAAAATATAAATTTCTTACAAAAAAATAATCAAAAAGTAATTGCATGGACTATTAATGATGAAAGTGAGATGAGGCTTTTAATTGAGAGAGGTGTTGATGGAATTATGACGGATAAAATCCTTCTTTTAAAAAAAATTCTCATTGAACAAAATAAGTGGAAATAACCATATAGCTTGTGTTAAATTGCAAATAATTATACAAAATGTCGTACCAATTTATTTAGAAAGTTCAAATGGAAAAAAAATTAGATAATATTAGGCCAGAAGGTTTCTTTGATAATAACCTTGAAAAAGCTGACAAAGATATATTTTCAGCCATGGCTATGGAGTTACATCGTCAGCAAAACCAAATAGAACTTATTGCTTCCGAAAATATTGTTTCTAGAGCTGTACTAGAGGCTCAGGGCTCTATTATGACAAATAAGTACGCCGAAGGATATCCTTCAAGAAGATACTATGGAGGTTGTGAATTTGTTGATATTGCTGAAGAACTTGCCATTCAAAGGGCATGTAATTTGTTTGAGGTTAATTTTGCAAATGTTCAACCTCATTCGGGATCACAAGCAAATCAAGCCGTATACACTGCATTGTTGACTCCTGGTGATACTATCTTAGGAATGAGCTTAGCTGCAGGAGGTCATTTAACTCATGGAGCTAAGCCTAACCAATCTGGCAAATGGTTTAATTCTGTTCAGTATGGTGTCAGAAAATCTGATAGCTTAATTGATATTGATGAAGTTAGAGATTTAGCTATTAAACATAATCCTAAACTAATAATAGCAGGTGGATCTGCTTATCCTAGGCATATAAATTTTAGAGATTTTAGAGAAATTGCTGATTTAGTAGGTGCTTATTTATTGGTTGATATGGCTCATTTTTCTGGTTTGGTTGCTGGTAAATCTCACCCAAGTCCATTTCCCTATGCCGATGTTGCTACAACTACAACTCATAAAGTTCTTAGAGGACCAAGAGGTGGTCTTATTCTCACAAATAATGAAGAAATTGCTAAGAAAATCAATTCAGCTATTTTTCCTGGAATTCAAGGCGGACCTCTAATGCATACTATTGCTGCTAAAGCTGTTTCATTTGGTGAGAGCTTACGACCAGAATTTCATCTCTATACAGAAAATGTTGTTAAGAATGCAAAGGCTTTATCATCTTCACTTATGCAGGATGGTTTTGATATTGTCTCTGGTGGTACAGATACTCATATTGTTTTAGTTGATTTAAGACCAAAGGGAATAAAAGGCAATGTTGCTGAGGAGTCTCTTGGTAGAGCAGGTATTACCTGCAATAAAAATGGTGTACCTTTTGATCCTGAAAAACCTATGATTACATCAGGTATAAGATTAGGCTCCCCAGCATGTACAACTAGAGGTTTTAATGTTTCTGAATTCAATATTGTTGGTGATTTAATTTGTGAGGTTCTCAATTCAATTTCTGATAATAATAATGAACCTGTTGAGGAAGTTGAAAAAAGTGTAAAAATTAAAGTTGAAAAACTTTGTAGTAAATTTCCTATATACGAGCAATAAATATGCAATGTCCCTTCTGTAATAATCAAGAAACTCAAGTTCGTGACTCTAGACCAACAGAAGAAAATTCTGCAATAAGACGAAGACGCCAATGCCTCGCTTGTGGTGGCCGATTTACTACCTTTGAAAGAATACAAATGAGGGATTTAACTGTAGTTAAGAGATCTGGAAAAAGAGCTCCTTTTGATAGAGATAAATTAATGAGATCTGTGGATATTTCTGTAAGAAAAAGAAATATTGACCCTGATGTTATTGAAAGAATGGTTACAGGTATTGTTAGACAACTTGAAAGTACAGGTGAAACAGATATTCCCTCTAATCTAATTGGTAGTCTAATTATGGCCGCTTTAAGAGAGGTTGATATGGTTTCATATGTAAGATTTGCCTCTGTTTATAAAAATTTCCGTGAAGTTAAAGATTTTGAAGATTTTGTTGGTGAGTTAGGAAATCCTTCTGAAATAATTCATGAAGATAGATAAATTTTTATTTTTTAAATAATGAAATACTCCTCAGATGATAATTTTTTTATGGATTATGCAATTAGGCTTGCAGCAAGAAATATTGGTAATACTGGCGAAAATCCCTCTGTGGGATGTGTTGTTACCAGTAATAATAAAATTATAAGCATAGGTGTTACTGGAAAAAATGGTACACCTCATGCTGAACATAACGCAATTCATGGTATTAAAAATTTTCCAATAAATACAACTGTTTATGTAACTTTAGAGCCATGTTCACATAGCGGTAAAAACCCTCCATGCACAAATTTATTAATTAAAAAGAAGGTAAAAAGAGTTGTTATAGCTCAAAAGGATCCTAATCCAATAGTTAACGGGGAGGGTATAAAGCTATTAGAAACAAATGGCATTAAAGTAGATTATGGAATATCTGAAAAATTGGCCCAAGAAAATCATTATGGTTTTATAAATAACATAAAATATAAATTCCCAGAAATAAATATTAAAGTTGCATCATCTAAAAATGGATTTACTATTCCTGAAGAGGGTACAAAGTGGATAACAAATTATTTATCAAGATCATATGGACATGTCTTAAGATCTAATCATGATGCAATAATGGTTGGAATAAATACAGTTTTATCAGATAACCCCTCTTTAGATTGTAGATTAAATGGATTAAAGGATAGATCACCGATTAAGCTAATAGTTGATACCGACTTGAAAACACCACTAGATTCAATTTTAGTTGAAAACGCAAAAAATGATTTAATTATTTTCACTAACACATTGAATAATAATAAAATTAATTCTTATGAGAAAAAAGGTATTAAAATTATACATATTAAAAAAAATAATAAAGGATATCTTAAAATTGATGAGATTTTATCCTTTCTCAATAAAATGAATATTAATAGATTATTAATAGAGGGTGGTTCAACACTCTCAAGTTCTTTTCTAGATAAGAATATAGTAAATCTTGTTTATTGGTTTTCTTCTCAGAATGATCTTAATTTAGGTAAATCATTGAATAAATATGATAAAAAATTAAATAATTTAAGAGATAGTCAAAATTTTTTATTAAAAGATAGTATTAATTTAAGAGATAATAAGTTAGAGATCTTTAGCTTTAGAAAGGATTAATATTTTGTTCACAGGAATTATTACAGACGTCGGTGAAATATTGTCTATTAACCTTGATAGTGGCAAAATTAAAATATCATCAAAATTTGATCATAATGATATTGATATTGGCGCTTCTATTTCTTGTTCAGGAATTTGTCTTACAGTCGTAGAAAAGGATAAACATAAAAACCATTCTTATTTTTGTTTTGAAGTTTCTCAAGAAACTATTTCTTGCTCATCAGTAAAGTTTTGGAAAAAAAATACTAAAATTAATTTAGAAAAAAGTCTAAGGTTTGGCGATGAGGTTGGAGGACATCTTGTAACTGGTCATGTAGACTGTTTAGGCGAAATAGTCTCAATTAATAAATCAAAAAATAGTAATGTTTTTAAAATAAAATATCCTAAAGAATACAAGAAGTATGTAGCTTCAAAAGGTTCAATATGCCTAGATGGTATTTCATTAACCATAAATGAAGTCTTTGATGATTTTTTTTCAGTAAATATCATACCTCATACGGAAGAAAACACGTCATGGAGTAAAATAAGTAAGGGTGATAGTATAAATGTTGAATTTGATGTGTTGGCTAGATATGTTGCAAGTCAACTTGAGGATAGAAAATGAAGGATTATATTTCGCCTATTGAAGAAATTATTACCGAGGCATCAAAAGGAAATATGTTTATTCTTGTTGATGCAGAGGATAGAGAAAATGAGGGTGACCTTGTTATACCTGCAGAAGATGCAAATGCAGACGTAATTAATTTTATGGCAAAAAATGGTAGAGGTCTAATTTGTCTAGCTTTAAATGAAGATAAGGTAGAAAATTTGGGATTGTCTCTAATGTCTTCTAATAATAAATCAAGACATGAGACGGCATTTACAGTTTCAATCGAAGCTAGGGAGGGGGTTACAACTGGTATTTCAGCACATGATAGAGCCCTAACAATTTCAACAGCAATTTCAAATAAAGCTAAAAGTACAGATATTGTAACCCCAGGCCATGTTTTTCCTATAAAAGCTCGTCCAGGCGGTGTTTTAGTTAGAGCTGGTCATACTGAAGCCGCTGTCGATATAGCAAAACTTGCAGGAAAAAATCCATCAGGTGTTATTTGTGAAATTATGAATGATGATGGAACTATGGCAAGACTTCCAGAATTAATTGAAGTTGCAAAAAGATTTAATCTCAAAATAGGGACAATTGCTGATTTGATATCATATAGAATAAACTATGACCATATAATTACTAAGGTTCGAAGTGAGAGAATTGTAAGTGAGTTTGGAGGAAATTGGGATTGTATAGTTTATAAAAATGATCTTGATAAAGCTGAACATATTGCCCTGGTAAAAGGAGAGATTAATTCTAGTGATGTTATTCCAATCAGAGTTCATTCAGTAAATATTTTTGAAGATTTAATCTCTATAAATCCTAATAGAAAAAATTTAATCTCAAGGTCTATGAATCTAATTAATAATCTTGATTCAGGTATAATTATTCTTGTGAGAGACACCAATGATAATGCTTTATCAAATCTCCTCGATAAATATTCTGGAAATAATTTAAAACAAGAAAACAAATTAAAAGAATATGGTGTTGGAGCTCAGATACTAATTGACTTAGGTGTAAAAAAAATGAATTTAATTTCAGATACTAATGCGACACCAATAAACTTAGAAGGCTATGATTTAGAAATTTCAAATCGTCAACCTCTTGAGGATAAAAATTAATATGGTTAAAAGTATTTGCATAGTTATTTCCGACTATTATAAAGAAATTTCAGATGGTCTTGAGACTGGTGCCATTAAATTCTGTGATGAAAATTCAATTAAATATAAAAAAATATATGTGCCTGGCGCTTTAGAAATTGGACCTGCTATAAAAATTATTTCTGATAAAGACAGTTATGATGGCTTTATCGCCTTAGGTTGTGTTATTAGAGGTGAAACAAGTCATTTTGATATTGTTATTAATGAGTCAGCAAGAGCCATTACAAATCTTAACCTAGATTACTCTCTTTCAATAGCTAATGGTATTTTAACTGTAGAAAATAAAGAACAAGCAATTGAAAGAAGTTGTGATAATAAAAATAATAAAGGTTATCACGCTGCCTTAGCTTGCTCAAAGCTTATAGATTTAAAAGGTAATTTTTAATTTGAAATCAGGTAATCATAATAAAAAATCATCTGCTCGTTTATTTGCGGTACAAATTTTATTTGAAATGGAAATAAATGGAAAAAAAATTAATAGCATTCTTGAAAGATTAACTGATGAATATTTAATTGAGATTTCAAGATTAAATAAAACAGGAAAAGCAGATAAAAATCATTTAATTAAAATTTTAAAAGGTGTTACAAAAAATCAAAAAGATATTGATTTAAATATTAACGACAATTTAATTGGTTGGTCATTATCTAGAATTGACTCAGTTTCAAGAGCAATCTTAAGATCAGCATTGTATGAATTAAGAGAGTGTATTGATATACCTGTCAAAGTAATAATTAACGAATATATAGAAATTTCAAAGTCATTTTTTGAGGGTGATGAGCCAAATTTCATAAACGGTATTTTAGATAAAATTTCAAAAATTTACAGACCAAATGAATTTTAAAATGATTACAGAATTTGATTTTATAAAAAAATATCTCATTTCTGGGGGAAAAAATTCAAAAAACTCTTTAAACTTCACTGATGACGTAGGTCTTGTAGATAATAAAATCTATTCTACTGATACAATTTGTGAAAATATTCATTTTTTTTCTAAAGACAGACCTTATCATATAGCTCAAAAACTTATTCGAGTGAACGTTTCAGACATAATTTCAAAGGGAGTTAAGCCAAAATATTGTTTATTCAATTTTTCGGTTGGTAGAAATATCGATCAAAAATGGATAAGTAATTTTATGAAGGGCTTAAAGTCTGATATTAATTTATTTAAGTTGAGTTTAATTGGTGGAGATACCACAAAAACTGAAGGTGAAACAGTTCTATCCCTCACAATTTTTGGCAGTTTGGTTAATAATAGATTTATAAGAAGATCTTCAGCTAAAAGTGGAGATTACATTTATGTTTCAGGAACAATTGGTGACTCCGCATTGGGTTTATTTTGTAGAAAAAAGAGAAAAATTAATATTTTAAAAAAACATAAAGATTATTTATTAAATAGATATTTAAAACCAAATCCAAGAATAGATTTAGTTAATTATATAAATAATAATGCTTCAGCCTCTACAGATATATCTGATGGTCTTTATAGTGATTTATTAAATATATGTAGAACTTCAAAATTAGGTGCGGATATTAATTTTAATAAAATTCCTATATCTAATTCCGCTAAAGTTATTTTATCGAAATATCCCAAATTAAAGGAACTGATTATAAATGGCGGTGATGATTATGAGTTATTATTTACCGGAAAAAAGGGTTTAGATAGAAATAAAAATATTACTGAAATTGGTAAAATGAAAAAAGGAAGAAACATAAATATAACTGATTTTGATGACATAACTAATTTAGATGGTTATAAGCATAAATTCTAGGAATGTTTAACTTGATATTTGGATTTTGTTTTGGCAATGTTCGTCAAAATCAAACTAGTTTTTTAATAATGTGGAGGAAATTATTATGGATATTATGCATCTAATTATTGGATCTGGAATTTTAGCTGTTCTTTATGGAATAATTACTTCTTTTTCAGTTTTATCATCAGATACTGGAAATGAAAAAATGCAAGAAATAGCAAAAGCCATTCAAGAAGGGGCTGGAGCATATTTATCTAGACAATATAGTACAATAGCAATAGTTGGCATAGTAATCCTTATAATTTCATATTTCTTACTTGGTCTTGAGGTAGCGATTGGCTTTTTAATTGGGTCTGTCATGTCAGGTATAGCTGGTTATATAGGTATGTTAGTATCTGTAAGAGCGAATGTAAGAACAACCCAAGCCTCCTCAATAAGCTTGGCTAGTGGTCTAGGTATTGCTTTTAAGTCTGGGGCAGTTACAGGAATGCTTGTTGCTGGTTTAGCACTATTGGCTGTTTCAGTTTATTATTATATTTTAACAAATGTTTGGACTCCTGAAAACGATAGAGTTGTTATTGATGCCTTAGTGGCTCTTGGTTTTGGTTCTTCGTTGATTTCAATTTTTGCTAGATTAGGTGGAGGAATTTTTACCAAAGGTGCTGATGTGGGTGGAGATCTTGTAGGAAAGGTTGAGGCCGGTATTCCTGAAGATGATCCTCGAAATCCTGCGACAATTGCTGATAATGTTGGTGATAACGTTGGGGACTGTGCTGGAATGGCTGCAGATCTTTTTGAAACATATGCTGTAACAGTTGTGGCTACGATGGTTTTAGCATCAATATTTTTTACTGGTAATGTTATTATGATGATTTATCCAATGGCAATTTGTGCCGCTTGCGTAATAACATCAATACTAGGGACTTATTTCGTTAAACTAGGTAAAAATAATTCAATCATGGGTGCTCTATACAGAGGTTTTATTGCTACTGCTATCTTATCATTAATTGTTTTATATTTTGTAACAGACTTGGTAGTAGGCTTTAATACAAATCTCTCTATAGATGATATTTCCTTCACTGGTCTTGATTTGTATATTTGTGGTGTTATTGGGTTAGCTATTACTGGTTTAATTATATGGATTACTGAGTATTACACTGGTGTTGATTATCGTCCTGTTCAGTCAATTGCTAAATCATCAGAAACTGGACATGGCACAAATGTTATTCAAGGTTTAGCTGTTTCAATGGAATCAACGGCCCTTCCTGCGCTTGTAATAGTTTTCGGTATTATCGTCACATATAGTTTAGCAGGGTTATTTGGTATTGCCATTGCTGTAACCACTATGCTCGCATTAGCCGGTATGGTTGTAGCCTTAGATGCTTTTGGGCCTGTTACCGATAATGCTGGTGGTATCGCAGAAATGTCAGAATTACCTGAAGATGTTAGAAATACAACCGATGCTTTGGACGCTGTTGGAAATACCACAAAAGCTGTAACAAAGGGCTATGCAATTGGTTCTGCTGGTTTAGGTGCTTTAGTTTTATTTGGTGCTTACACTGCAGACATCGATTATTTTACATCTAATGCTGTTGAAGGAAGTTACTTTTATGGTGTTTCAACAGATTTTTCACTATCAAATCCTTATGTAGTCGTAGGTTTGTTAGTTGGAGGAATGCTTCCGTATTTATTTGCCGCTATGGGAATGACTGCAGTTGGAAGAGCTGGTTCGGCCATTGTTGAAGAAGTTAGGCTTCAATTTAAAGAGAAGCCTGGAATTATGACAGGAAAAGATAAACCTGATTATTCAAGAGCTGTTGATCTTCTTACAAAATCAGCAATTAAAGAAATGATTATACCTTCATTACTTCCATTGCTGTCACCAGTTATTTTATTTTATTTTATTAATTTCATTGCAACAAAAGGTGATGCCTTTTCGGCATTAGGAGCTATGCTTCTTGGGGTAATTGTCACTGGTTTATTTGTAGCTCTTTCTATGACAGCTGGTGGTGGTGCATGGGATAATGCAAAAAAATATATTGAAGATGGTAATCATGGCGGAAAAGGATCAGAGGCCCATAAAGCTGCTGTTACTGGTGATACTGTTGGAGACCCTTATAAAGATACAGCAGGACCTGCTATTAACCCAATGATTAAAATTACTAATATTGTTGCATTATTGCTACTAGCTATTTTAGCTCATTAAATTTTAGTTATATAAAATTTTTAAATCAGAGAGATTCCTGTTATTTTATTCAATAATAGGAATCTCTAATGATAAAAAAAGCTATCTTTTCAACATCCTTTGAAAATTCAAAGGGTAGACTGCATAATGAAAATGAAAGTAAAAACAGAAATCCTTTCCAGAGAGATAGGGATAGAGTCATCCATTCAGATTCATTCAGATTATTAAAACATAAAACGCAGGTTTTTCTGGCTCATACAGGTGATTATTATAGAACGCGTTTAACCCACTCTCTTGAAGTAAGTCAAATTTCTAGGTCTATTTCTAGAAGGCTTGGTTTAGATGAAGATTTAGCAGAGGTTTTAGCTTTATCTCATGACCTTGGTCACCCACCTTTTGCTCATTCTGGAGAGGAAGTTTTAAACAAATGTATGAATGATTATGATGGTTTTGATCATAATGCTCAAACTTTGAGAATTTTAACCTCTTTAGAGGAGAGGTATCCTTCATTTAATGGTTTAAATTTAACCTGGGAAACGTTAGAGGGGGTTGTTAAACATAATGGTCCACTTTTAGATCCTCATATTGTTATTAAAGAATATAATAAACGTCATGATTTAGAGTTAAATTCTTATCCTGGGCTTGAGGCTCAAATTGCCTCTTTATCAGATGATATAGCTTATAATAATCATGATATTGATGATGGATTTAGAGCAGGTTTCATTTCTTTAGATGATTTAAAAAATATTGAATTATTTTCAGAAATTATAAAAGAAATTAATTCAGAATTTAAAGGTATTGATAATTACATGATTGTTAAAGAGTTAATTAGAAGATTAATAGGTCTTATGGTAAATGACTTGATCAAGAATACAAAAAAAAATATACGTAAAGTTAGTCCTAAGAATGCCGAGGAAATTAGATCTCATAATGGCTTAATTGCAAGTTTTTCAGATTTTTTTATTTCGCAAGATACTCAAATAAGAAATTTTTTAAGATCGCGTGTCTACGAACATAACTCTATTGAAAAGGAGAGGGTAAAATCAATGAGAATAATTGAAGAAATTTTCTCTAAATTAATTAAAAATATTGATCTTCTTCCAATTAAATTAAAAGAAAAATGTGATAGTCCATATTCTAAAATTACTGCAAGAGTTATTTGTGATTATATTGCCTCTATGACTGATAGATCTGTAGTTGAAAATCATGCTAGACTCTATGGTGAAGATTTATTAGATCATCCTGGGTATTAAAATGAATATAATAAATTATTATAGAGATAAGATTAAAAATATTTTACTAGATGAGTTTACTCTCAAAGAAAGTGATTTAGAGAATATATCTTTTGAGTTACCCAAAGAATCCTCTCTTGGAGATCTATCGACAAATGCTTCAATGGTTCTTTCAGGAAAACTAAAAAAATCTCCTCAAGAAATTGCCTCTACTATTATTGACTTAATAAAAGATAACCCCGACTTTGAAGAGGTTCAAGTAGCTGGAAAAGGTTTTATAAATATTTACCTCAAAAAACATATTTGGTGGAATTTATTACCTATTATTTTAGAAAAGAAAGAAAAATACGGTAATACAGATTTTGGCAAAAATGAAAAAATAAACCTTGAGTATGTATCTGCAAATCCAACAGGACCTCTCCACGTCGGTCACACAAGAGGAGCTGTTTTTGGAGATACTTTATCGAATATTTTAAAAAAAGTCGGCTATAATGTTTGCAAAGAGTATTATGTAAATGATGCAGGAGAACAGGTAGATAAACTAGCTCGTTCAGTTTTTATTAGATATAAGGAAGCCTGTGGTGAGAGCATTGATGAAATTCCTGAGGGCTTATATCCAGGTGATTATTTAAAATCTGTTGGTATTGACCTCAAAAGTAAATACAAAGAATCTTTTTTAGATACTGATGAAGAGCACTGGCTTCCGATAGTAAAAGAATTTTCAATTAACTCTATGCTTAATATTATAAAAAAAGATTTAAGTTTACTGCAGATAAATCATGATGTTTTTACCTCTGAAAATAAACTTCTTAATGATGGTTTTGTTGAAGATGTTTTTAATGAAATGGAAAAATCAAATCTTTTATATGAAGGTGAAACTACTCCTCCTAAGGGTGTTTTAAAATCTGAATGGTCGAAAAAAAAGCATATACTTTTTAAGTCAAAAAATTTTGGTGATGATGAGGATAGAGTTGTTAAAAAGCATGATGGTTCGTGGACTTACTTTATGCCCGATATAGCTTACCATAAAGACAAGTTTAATAGAGGTTTCTATAAGATGATTAATATCTGGGGTGCTGATCATTCTGGATATATTTCTAGGGTAACATCTGCCGTAAATGCAGTAACTAACTCAAAATCCAATTTAGAGGTAAAGGTTTGTCAGCTTGTGAGGCTTATGAGAAGTGGAAACGTTATAAAAATGTCAAAGAGATCTGGGAGCTTCATTACTTTAAGAGATTTAGTTGATGAAGTAGGCTCAGACGCTGTTAGATTTATGATGGTGACTAGAAAAAATGATGCGCCATTAGATTTTGATTATGATTTAGTTAAAGAGCAAACAAAGGATAATCCAATTTTTTATATTCAATATGCTCATGCTAGAATAAGTTCTATCATTAGAAAAGTTAGAGATGAAAAACTTTTTATTATTGATGAGAATTTAATTAATGATACAAATCTCTCTCTTTTAGCAAATTCTTATGATATTGAGCTTATAAAAATAATCTCAAGTTTTCCCAGAATAATTGAACAATCAGCTATATACAGAGAGCCCCATAGAGTTGCTTTCTACCTCAGAGACTTAGCTTCTTCATTTCATTCTTATTGGAATTTAGGCAATGAAGATAATAATTTAAAGGTTTTAAATATTAATAATTTGGATGAGACCAAAGCAAGATTAGCTCTAATTATGTCTGTAAAAATTACAATATCTGAAGGATTAAGATTATTAGGCATAAATGCAATAGATGAGCTTAGATAAAATGAAAAAGAATATTTTTATATTCTTTATAACTTCCTCAGTAATAATAGTTATTGGTTCCTTTTTATATATTAATTCTAATAGCGAAATACCTACTATTTATCCACCAGATGGACCCATTAGAGAACTTCCAAAAAATACTCCTGAAGTTAAAAGACCTTTAAATATTCCTTGTGTTTACTCCCTTTGGAATAACTCAAATGAACCCTGTGGCTCACTTGAGAGTATTTTTGAAGAGAGAAAGTTAAACGTAAATTATTTTTCTTTACTTTTTGGAACTTTTTCAAAACTTGAAGATGCTGAAATTCATTTAAAAAAACTTAAATTACAAGATTTTTTAAAAGATAGAATAATTAAAATCGAAAAAATCCTTCCAACCAATATAGTAATTAATATTAAAAAAGGGGATACTGTTTCAACAATTGCCAGAAAATTCTCAACAACATCAAAAAAGATTATTGAATTAAATAATCTTACCAATCCTGATAAAATTAGAGTAGGTCAAAGATTACTTCTTCCAGGTGAAGACCTTAAATACCGAATCATTACAACTAATATTGAAAATATTGATATGGCCCAAAATTATTGTAATAGTCTGCTAAATTTAAATTTTAGATGCCAAATTCTCTCTCAAAAAGATTAATAACTACTTTATGATTGGTTATTAAATTATTGATTTAATTAGATAGTTTTATATTTGAATATACTTTAATTATCTTATTCATCTATAATTAAATAAAATATAACCATTAATTATCAGTTATATAGTGTATATTGGTAAAATAAAAGCTATATATTGTGTTATGGAGAATGGCTTGGATAATAATTATAATGAACAGTTAGATTTGTTTCATGTCAATTTAGATGGTTATGAAGGGCCTTTAGATTTATTATTAACATTAGCCAAAGAACAAAAAGTTGATCTTTTAGAAATTTCAATACTGGATTTAGCTTCTCAATATTTAAATTTTATCGATCAAATGAAAAGAATTGATATTGATTTAGCAGCTGATTATATAGTTATGGCGTCTTGGCTAGCTTTTTTAAAATCAAAATTACTCTTACCCATAGAGGATGATGAGGATGTATCTGCTCAAGAATTATCTGCTATCCTTGCTTTTAGATTAAGAAGACTTGAGGCAATGAGAGAGGTTGGTTCAAGTCTTTTGACAAGAGACAGAGAGGGTATTCATGTTTTTAGAAGAGGTATGCCTGAGCCTATATTTTTAATCAAAAATTTTAATCATAAAGATACTCTCTTTGATCTAATATCTTCATATTCTGGATTAAGAAATAGAAATTATGATAATAAATGGAAACCAAGAGTTTTTTCAATATTTTCAATTGAGGATGCTAGAAATAGATTAGAGAAAATGCTTGGAACTGCCATTGATTGGACAAAAATTGAAGATTTTCTTCCAATAAATAATGATACAACCGAAGAAGGAATTTTATTTAGAAGAAGTTCTTTAGCTTCTATTTTTTCTGCATCCTTAGAACTTTCTAAAGAGGGGTTGATTGAGATAAGTCAAAACAAAAATTTTGGATCAATTAAGTTTAAAGTAAAAGAAACTGAGTCTAATGTAAATGAGATGCTTGCATGATAGAAGATAACAAAAATAATCCTTTAACAGATTTTTCTGATCAGATTAGAGCTGTTGAAGCTCTTTTGTTTGCTGCTTCAGACCCTCTTGATGAAAAAACATTAAGAGAGATGCTTCCTGACGATATAGATATAGAGCAAATAATGAACAATCTTTTGAATTTATATAAAGGTAGAGGTGTTGAGCTGAAAAGAATAAATAATAAATGGATGTTTAAAACCGCCTCTGATTTATCATTTATAATGCAAAGGGAAGCAAAAATTCAAAAAAAATTATCAAAAGCTGCATTAGAAACATTATCAATAATTGCTTATCATCAGCCTGTTTCAAGAGCTGAAATAGAGGAAATAAGAGGGGTAACAGTTTCTCCTGGAACTATTGATACTCTTCTGGAGATAAATTGGATTAAAATTAAAGGACGAAGAAAAACACCAGGTAATCCTATAACATATGGAACAACTGAAGAATTTCTTGTTCATTTTGATCTTCAGAATATAAAGGAATTACCAGGTCTTGATGATTTAAAATCTACCGGATTATTAGATAGTAATTTACCTCCTAATATGTATCCAATAGATGATGACATAGAAAAAATTGAAGAAAATAATTAATTTTCATTATGGCCTTAACCGTATATTATTAATTTATATTTTATAAGGAATTAAAAGATGTCACCAAGTTTAATGCAAATTTTAATAGTAGTTGTTCTTGTTTTAATTTTTTTCGGAAGAGGAAGAATATCAAATTTTATGGGTGATCTGGCTTCGGGAATTAAAAGTTTTCGTAAGGGTTTGGAAGATGAAACTAACGATAAAGAAATAGAAAACAACGATCATGAAAGCAAAGACTAAATAATTATATTATGTTTGATTTTGGTTATAGTGAATTATTAATTGTCGCTGTTGTTTTACTCATAGTAGTTGGACCTAGAGAATTACCCGGTCTATTAAGAATAATTTTTGATTTTATATCAAAAATAAGAGTATATGCTTCAGAACTTAGAACAGGAGTTCAGAGTATTGCAAATGACTTGGAAATTGAAAAAATTTCAAAAAATACAAATAAATCTATAAAAAAAACCAATAATAAAAAAAATAATGATTAATTTTCTTAATGTCCGAAATAGATAAAAAACATCAAAATTCAAATGACCTTTCTAAGGCCCCTTTAATCGACCATTTAATTGAGCTCAGATCTAGATTAATAAAATCAATAATAGTTTTTTTTATAGTATTTTTAATATCATTCTATTTCTCATCAGATATTCATTCCTTTTTGGTAAACCCTTTTTTTAGTATAGTAGGTTCAAGTGGTGAAATGATTTATACAGCACCACAGGAATTTTTGATGACTAAACTTAAAATTGCATTTTTCGGGGCATCATTGATAGGTCTTCCATACTTTGTCATTCAATTGTATCTTTTTTTAGCGCCTGGTCTCTACAAAAATGAAAAAATGGCCTTAATTCCATATTTGATTGCCACACCTTTTTTATTTTTAATAAGTACATTGATGGTTCATTATGTCATAATGCCTCTAGCGTTGAATTTTTTTGTATCCATGCAGATTGATTCTAATATTGATAATATTTCTATTAAATTGCTTCCAAAAGTAAGTGAATACTTAAAACTTGTCACATCATTAATTATTGCGTTTGGGATATGCTTTCAACTTCCTGTGTTATTAACATTATTAGCAAAAGTGGGGATTATTGGTTCAGAAAATTTAAAAAAAGGAAGAAAGTATGCAATTGTTTTAACTTTTTTAGTAGCTGCATTTCTAACCCCACCAGATTTAATAAGTCAAATTGGTTTAGCAATTCCAACACTTTTATTGTATGAGTTATCTATTCTTTTGGTTTCCTTAATAGAGAAAAAAAATAATGAATAAATTATAATAAGATTAAAAATGCACGATATTAACAAAATAAGAAATGAAGCTGATTTTTATATTCAAGGATGGAGAAGAAGAGGTTTAGAGGTAAATCTAGATAAAATACTTGAACTTGACAGAAGTTTACGTAAATCAATTACAGACCTTCAGGGACTTCAGACTCAAAGAAACGATCTTTCTAAACAATTTGGTGTTGCCAAAAAAAATAACGAAAAAGATATTTATGAAAAACTATCAATTGATGTTCAGTTAATAAAAGAAAAAATGCAAGACCTGGAGGAAAGTAAAGAAAAATTTTCTAAATCTCTTATAAATGAATTGTCATCTTTACCTAATATACCATTGGACGACGTACCTGATGGTGAAGATGAAACTTCAAATATTGTTATAAACGAGAACGGTAAAAGAAGGGAATCATCTCCTAAACATTATGAAATTGGTGAAGAACTAGGTATGCTGGATTTTGATACAGCAGCAAAATTATCTGGATCAAGATTCTCTATTCTAAAAAAAGATTTAGCTCAGTTGGAAAGAGCTTTAGCTAATTTTATGATTGATCATCATGTTGGAAAGAATGGATATCAAGAGATTAGTGTACCTTATTTAGTTAAAGATGAAGTAATGTTTGGAACGGGACAGTTGCCGAAATTTGCTGAGGATCAATTTAAAACAGAAGATGGTTTTTGGTTAATTCCTACTGCCGAGGTTCCTTTAACAAACCTTGTAAGAGAAGAAAATCTTAATGATGATAATTTACCTTTACGATATGTTTCATATACGCATTGCTTTAGAAAAGAAGCTGGCGCTGCTGGTAAAGATACAAGAGGACTGATTCGGCTTCACCAATTTCCTAAGGTTGAACTTGTGAGTATTGTTAAACCCGAGTATTCAATAAATGAATTAGAGAGATTACTCTCTTGTGCAGAAGGGATTTTAAAGGAATTAGAGCTTCCCTATCGAACAATTATTTTATCAACAGGTGATATGGGTTTTTCAGCAGTTAAAACATATGATCTTGAAGTATGGTTACCTGGCCAAAAACTCTATCGAGAGATTTCTTCATGTTCTTTATGCGGAGACTTTCAATCTATTAGAATGAATACAAGATATAAGGATAAAGAAACTGGAAAAAAAGTTTTTCCTCATACTTTAAATGGATCTGGTTTAGCTGTTGGAAGGACTTTAGTTGCAATTTTAGAGAATTATTACGAGGGTTCAGGGGTGGTAAATATTCCAAAAGTTTTACAGCCCTACATGAATGGGTCTTTAAAAATTGATTTAAAAAATAGTTAAAATCAAAATATTAATTAAGTTTGATATTTCGATAAAATTTAAATATTAATTTATAACTCAACAATAAGGATAAGTTATGCAAGAAGTTTTATTTCAAATAATGCCGTTAGTCTTAATTTTTTTCGTTTTTTATTTTCTTATTATTCGACCTCAGCAAAACAAAGTTAAAGAACATGCTGCAATGGTTGCTGCTGTAAAAAAGGGAGATGAAGTTGTTACCCAAGGTGGTTTAATAGGTAAAGTTTCAAAAGTTTCTGATGAAGAGGTCACTATAGATTTTGGAAATAACGTAAATATTAGGGCTGTCAAAACCACATTAGCTCATGTTAAATCTTAATATGCTATGATATATTTTTCTAATTCAAAGAAAATATTTTTACTCATAATATGCTTTATAGGTTTATTTCTTGCTTTTCCTAATTTCTCAAAAGTTAATATTCCTTTTTTTCCTAACCAAACCATTAATTTAGGTTTGGATTTAAGAGGGGGTTCATACCTTCTTTTGGAGGTAGAGACAGACTCTATTAAAAATGATAGGTCTCAATCACTTTTAGAGGATATTAGATCAACCTTTAGAAAGAATAAAATTAAATATTCTGGTCTAAAAACCAATCAAAATGGAATTCAGGTATTTATAAGAGATGAGGACCAGATATCAGAGGCTAGAAAATTAATTCAAGAGTCTAATGTTTCATCCTCAAATTTATTTTCTAGTAATATCAATAAAGAATTTTCTATAAATAATAATAACAATCTTTTTATATTAGAATTAAACGAAAATTCATTAAAAGAAAAATATCGTTCTGCAGTATCACAATCTATAGAAATTATAAGAAGAAGAATCGATGGTCTAGGAGTTACTGAACCTTCTATTCAAAGACAAGGGAATAATAGAATTTTATTGGAAGTTCCTGGCATGGATGATCCACAAAGATTGAAGGATCTACTTGGTCAAACTGCTAAATTAAATTTTCGAATGGTTGATACATCAATTAGTATTAATGAAGCAAAACAGACAAGAATTCCAAGTAGATCAGAAATTTTAAGTGATGCTAATGGATTTGAATATCTTGTAATGAAAAAAGTATTAGTTTCTGGGGAGAGACTTGTCGATGCTCAAGCTAGTTTTGACCAGGCAACAAATGCTCCAATAGTAAATTTTAGATTTGACTCACTTGGCGGAAAGTATTTTGCAAAAGCAACATCTGAAAATGTTGGTAAACCTTTCGCTATAATTTTAGATAATGAAGTAATTTCTGCGCCAGTTATACGTACCCCGATCTTAGGTGGCTCTGGACAAATTGAAGGAGGTTTTACAGTCGAGGAGGCCAATAATCTCTCAATATTATTAAGGGCAGGTGCTCTCCCAGCACCCTTAGAAATATTAGAAGAAAAAACAATTGGTCCTGGTCTAGGAAAGGACTCAATTGACTCGGGTACTTCAGCTGCAATCATAGGTTTAATTTGTGTTTTGATTTTTATTATTCTGAGTTATGGAAGGTTTGGTTTTTATGCTAATTTTGCTTTAATTTTAAATATCATTTTTATTGTTGGTATTCTGTCTTTATTACAAGCCACATTGACCCTTCCGGGTATAGCTGGAATTGTTTTAACAATTGGTATGGCGGTAGATGCAAATGTTATTATATTTGAAAGAATAAGAGATGAAATTAATAATGAAAAAAAACCTATATCTGCTGTAGAATCTGGTTATTCAAAGTCCTTTGGAACAATTTTAGATGCTAATATTACAACTTTGATAGCTTCGCTTGTTTTATTTTTTCTAGGAACGGGTCCGGTTAAGGGCTTTGCAGTAACCTTATCAATAGGAATTATTACTTCAGTTTTTACTGCTTTTGTAATTACTAGATTGTTAATTGCAATGTGGATTTTGAAAAAAAGACCAGAGGAACTTTCTTTGTGAGATTTTGAATGAAAACTATTAAACTTATCAAGCATAATACAAATATTCAGTTTCTTAAATTTAAAAAAGCTACTTTAACTATGTCTATTACTATTTGTTTCTTTTCAATTTTTTCTCTTTTTCTTAATGGTTTAAATTTTGGTATTGATTTCAAAGGTGGAACTCTTATTGAAGTTAGCTCAGAAAATAGTATCAATATAAGTAATGTACGTTCAGTATTATCTTCTCTAAACTTAGGAGATGTACAAATACAAAACTTTGGTTCTGAAAAAAATATTTTAGTAAGAATTGAGGCATCTTCATCCGGAAATAATTCTAGCGCTTTGTCAAAGATAACTAATCAATTAATTTTATTTGGTAAAATTCAAAGAACTGAGGTAGTTGGACCAAAAATTAGTTCTGAATTAATTCAAAAAGGAATTTTAGCTATTATATCTGCTGTAGGACTAATGCTTTTTTACATTTGGATTAGGTTTGAATGGCAATTTTCTCTAGGAGCTGTTTTAGCTTTAATACATGATGTTATTATAACAATAGGTATTTTTTCCTTTTTTCAAATTGAATTTAACTTGTCTATAATCGCTGCTCTTCTAACAATTATTGGTTATTCAATGAACGATACTGTTGTCGTTTATGACAGAATTAGAGAAAATTTAAGAAAATATAAAAAACAAGATTTATATGATCTTATAAATATTTCAATCAATCAAACACTTTCTAGAACAGTATTAACTTCTTTTACAACTCTTCTAGCCTTATTTTCTCTCTATATTTTTGGTGGCCAAGTAATTAAAGGTTTTACTTTGGCGATGATTATTGGTGTATTTATAGGAACATATTCATCAACATTTATTGCTTCACAACTTCTTCATATTCTTGGCGTTAAAAGAGATTGGTCAAAAAATAACGATAAGTAGTCTTTCTAAATTCCTTAATAAGGATTACAATAGATTCTTATTTAATGGAGTTTAAGATGAGTGCAATACTTTCTTCTTTAAGAAACACAGTTTTATCGAGCTTTGCTTTAACTGTTCTATTATTAATAATCTTTGTCTCGTGGGGGTCTATATCAACAGAAAGCTTTTCTGATCAAGCTTTCTATTCATTTGTTTTTAGATGGCTTCATGTTGTATCAGGTATTATGTGGATAGGTTTACTTTGGTATTTCAATTTTGTTCAAATTCCAAATATGCCAAATATTCCAGATGATCAAAAACCCGCTGTATCAAAGGTTATTGCTCCTGCAGCTTTGTGGTGGTTTCGATGGGGTGCTATGGCAACAATAGTAACAGGATTAATTCTTGGCCATTTGAATGGCTATCTTGAATCTGCAATGACTTTAGGTTTTAGAGGTGATGCTGCGCCTCAACACATAGCAATTGGTATTGGAATGTGGTTAGGAACAATAATGTGGTTTAATGTTTGGTTTGTTATTTGGCCAAATCAGAAAAAAGCACTTGGAATAGTTCCAGCCGAAGATGATATTAAAGCTGCATCAGCAAGAACTGCCATGCTGTTCTCAAGAACAAATACTCTATTGAGCATACCAATGTTATTTTCAATGGTTGCTGCTCAAAATATATTTTAATATTTAAGGATATAAAAAGGGGCTTTTGCCCCTTTTTTTACATCATTTTTTTTAAATACTTACCTGTATAACTATCTTTAATTTTTAAGATACCCTCAAGCTCTCCCTCATAAACAAGTTCACCTCCTTTGTCGCCTCCATCAGGACCTATATCCAATATCCAATCTGCGGTTTTAATGACATCAAGGTTATGTTCAATAACTACAACAGTATTTCCATTTTCAACTAGCTCATGAAGAACCTCTAATAGTTTTTTTACATCATCAAAATGTAAACCAGTTGTAGGTTCATCAAGAACATAAAAGGTTCTTCCTGTAGCTTTTTTTGATAATTCTTTAGCAAGTTTAATTCTTTGGGCTTCACCACCAGATAATGTATTTGCCTGCTGTCCTACTTTTATATAACCAAGACCAACTTTTTTTAGAGTTTCCATTTTATCTCTTATAAGAGGTACAGCTTTAAATAAATCTGAACATTCTGTAACGGTCATATTTAAAACATCAGCAATTGACTTATCTTTATATTTTACTTCCAAGGTTTCTCGATTATACCTCTGACCTTTACATTGATCGCATTCAACATAAACATCAGGTAAAAAATGCATTTCTATTTTAATTACGCCATCACCTTGACAAGTTTCACATCTTCCACCTTTCACATTAAAAGAAAATCTTCCAGGTTTATATCCTCTTGCTTTAGCTTCAGGTAATTGACAAAACCAATCTCTAATCGGTGTAAACGCACCAGTATAAGTAGCAGGGTTTGATCTAGGGGTTCGCCCAATAGGTGATTGATTTATGTCAATTATTTTATCTATAAAATGTATTCCATTGATTTGATCATATTCCATAGGCGTTTTTTGAGAATTATTTAATTTTCTATTAAGTGCTGCAAACAATGTATGTAGTAATAGGGTTGATTTTCCTGAACCTGAAACACCAGTAACACATGTTAATGTGCTTAAAGGAAAATTTGCTGTTACATTTTTCAAATTATTCCCACTAGCATTTGTAATCGTTATACACCTATCTTTATTAATTTCTCTTTTTTTAGGAATATCGATTTTTAAACTTTTTGATAAATACTGACCTGTTATACTTTTTTTATTCTTTGCGATTTCTTCAAATGTTCCTTCGGCCACAAGATAACCACCGTGAACGCCTGCACCAGGTCCAATATCAATAATATGATCAGCTGCATTCATTGTTTCTTCATCATGTTCAACAACTATAACAGTATTACCAAGATCTTTTAGTCTTGATAAAGTTCCAAGTAATTTATCATTATCTCTTTGATGTAACCCTATAGAAGGTTCATCTAAAACATATAATACACCAGTTAAACCCGATCCAATTTGAGAGGCTAATCTAATTCTTTGCGACTCTCCGCCAGATAATGTTCCTGACTCTCTTGATAATGTTAAATAATTTAAACCAACATTTTTAAGAAAAAATAATCTCTCCGTAATCTCTTTAATTATGTTTCTTGAGATCTCAGTATCTTTTTTGGATAATTTTTTTTGTAAATTACCAAACCATAAAATTGCCTCATCTATAGTAAGCTTTGATATATCTCCTATATTAGATTTATTTATTTTTATGCATAATGCTTCTTCTTTTAGTCTATAACCATTACATTTTGAACAATTCGATTTTGATTGGTATTTTTCAATTTCCTCTCTCATCCAGTTACTATCAGTTTCTAAGTATCGTCTTTTTAAATTATTTAAAATTCCTTCAAAAGGTTTTGATGTCTTAAATGTTCTTGATCCATCGTCATAGTTAAAAGTAATTTTTTCATTTTCAGAGCCATCTAAAATTATTTTTTGAAATTTTTCAGGAAGACTCGACCATTTACAGTCTATTGAAAAACTATAATGTTCGGATAAGGCCATCAATGTTTGAAGATAGTAGGGTGATGGAGAGGATGTTCTTGACCATGGAGCAATTGCACCATCTCTAATGCTAATATCTTTATTTGGAATTACTAAATCTCTATCAATAAAATATTCTGTTCCTAGCCCATCACAATGTTGACAAGCGCCAACAGGATTATTAAATGAGAATAATCTTGGTTCAATTTCTTCAATTGTAAAACCGGACTCTGGGCAAGAATAATTAGCTGAATATACTATTCGTTTTCCATTTTCCTTACCGCTTGCTAATTCAATTGCAGCTAGCCCATCAGATAATTGAAGGGCAGTCTCAAAACTATCCGCTAATCTATTTCCAAGAGATTTATCTATAACAATTCTGTCAACAACAACATCAATATCGTGCTTGATATTTTTTTCTAGATTAGGAACATTATCTAACTCATAAAACTCGCCGTCAATTTTAACTCTTTGAAATCCCTTTTTTAAAAGGTTAGAGAATTCTTTTCTATACTCTCCTTTTCTTCCACGAATAATTGGAGATAAAAGATAAGCTTT
The DNA here is from genome assembly GCA_902537725.1 of uncultured PS1 clade bacterium. Lineage (GTDB taxonomy): Bacteria > Pseudomonadota > Alphaproteobacteria > MED-G09 > MED-G09 > MED-G09. The sequence goes on along the minus strand of CACBCD010000006.1, from coordinate 35,706 downwards.
AGTTCCTTCTTTAATTTTGTAAACCTGATCAACCATTTGAGTAACAGTTTGGCTTTGTATTGGTAAGCCAGTTGTTGGTGAATGGGGTATTCCAATTCTAGCAAACATTAATCTTAAATAATCATATACCTCAGTTACTGTTCCAACTGTTGATCTAGGATTTTTTGATGTTGTTTTTTGTTCAATTGCAATAGCAGGTGATAAACCATCTATTTGATCTAAATCTGGTTTTTGCATCATTTCCAGGAACTGTCTTGCATAAGCAGATAAGCTTTCTACATACCTTCTCTGACCTTCAGCATATATAGTATCAAAAGCAAGTGATGACTTTCCTGAGCCAGAAAGCCCTGTTATTACCGTAATACTATCTTTTGGAATACTTACATCAATATTTTTTAAGTTGTGCTCCCTGGCACCTACAATATTAATAAATTTTTTATTCGCAATTTTACCTTTTTTAGATGACATTATTAATCCTAGATTTTTAAGTATTAAATATAATTACAAAAGGTTATATCATAGTGCTTTCACCTAGGAAGGGTTTTTGTTATATATATTATAAATATTGGAGTTTTTTATGGCAGGTAGTTTGAATAAGGTAATGCTTATAGGTAATTTAGGGAATGATCCAGAAGTGAGAAGTACTCAAGACGGAAGGTCATTGTGTACTTTTTCAATAGCTACGACAGAAAGCTGGAAAGATAAAAACTCTGGCGAAAGACGTGACAAAACAGAATGGCATAGAATAGTTATATTTAATGAAGGTCTCGTTAGAATCGCAGAAGAGTACTTAAAAAAGGGTTCAAAAGTCTTTTTGGAAGGTCAATTACAGACAAGAAAATGGGAAGATAAAGATGGTATTGAAAAATATACTACAGAGGTAGTTCTTCAAAATTTTAATGGAAATTTAACTATGCTTGGAGGCAGAAATGATAATTCTTCCTCGGATTTTGGAAATGACTCAATATCCAGTGAATCTACATCTATTAGCTCTGATATGGATGACGATATTCCTTTTTAAGTTATTGTTTTCAATATATAATTTTAAATTTCTATTATTCTTAATTAATTGATGCTAGGGCTTAAAAGTGTTAAAATAATGACATATTTTTTTATGATTTGATTCGTTTTAAATCATTTCTTTAAAGGGTGTTTATGTCAGATATAGTAGATGAAAATTCAGAAATTTCTAATATCAACTTAGATACTGAAATGCGTCAATCTTATCTAGATTACGCAATGAGTGTAATAGTATCTAGAGCACTGCCTGATGCGCGTGATGGTTTAAAACCAGTTCACAGAAGAATACTTTATTCAATGTATGAAAATAACTATGAGTGGAATAAACCATATAGAAAATCCGCTCGTGTGGTCGGTGATGTAATAGGTAAATACCATCCTCATGGCGATCAAAGCATCTATGATGCACTTGTAAGAATGGCTCAACCTTTTTCTATGCACTTACCCCTTATTGAGGGGCAGGGTAACTTTGGATCCGTAGATGGAGACCCTCCAGCTGCAATGCGCTATACGGAAGTAAGGATGGAAAAAATAAGCCAGCACTTGCTTAATGACCTTGATAAAGAAACAGTTGATTTTCAAGAAAACTATGATAACTCAGAATCTGAGCCTATAGTAATACCAGCTGAATTTCCAAATCTGCTTGTAAATGGTGCTGGCGGTATCGCTGTTGGCATGGCAACAAATATTCCTCCACACAATTTAGGTGAAATAACTGATGCGTGTTTATTACTTTTAGATAAACCAGAAGCCTCTATCGATGAATTAATAGAAATTGTTCCTGGTCCAGACTTTCCTACTGGTGGAATAATCTTAGGTCAATCTGGTTCAAGAAGTGCTTATTCAACTGGAAAAGGTTCAATTATAATTAGAGGTAAAGTTTCAATTGAAGATCTTCCAAAAGATAAGAAAGCTATAATTATTTCGGAGATACCATATCAACTTAATAAAGTATCCCTAATAGAAAAGATTGCAGAACTTGTTCGTGAAAAAACGATTGATGGAATTACAGATCTACGAGATGAAAGCGACAGAAATGGGATGAGAATATATATTGAGCTGAGAAAAGATGCTGTTCCAGATGTAATTTTAAATCAATTGTATAGATACACTCAATTACAGACCTCTTTCGGTGCAAATACAGTTGCCCTTGATAGAGGAAATCCAAAAACATTGAATTTAAAAGAATTATTAGAGTGTTTTTTAGATTTCAGAGAAGATGTAGTTACTAGAAGAATTAAATTTCTTTTAAATAAAGCAAGAGATAGGGCTCATATTTTAGTTGGTTTAGCAATTGCAGTTTCAAATATTGATGAAATCATTAAACTTATACGTTCATCAAAAAGCCCTTCTGATGCTAAAGAAAAATTAATGAAAAAAGAGTGGCCTGCAAAAGATGTAAAATCTTTAATTGAACTTATAGATGATCCTCGTCACAGTCTATCAAAAAAAGGTCTTTGTAAGTTTTCAGATGAACAAGCAAGGGCAATATTAGAACTTAGACTTCAAAGACTTACTGCAATTGGAAAAGAAGACATCGAAAATGAAATGGATGAATTGAAAAAAAATATTGAAGATTATCTTCTTACATTAAAGAGCAAAGAAAAAGTTATTGATATAATAAAAAAAGAATTAACTGAAATTAGAGATAATTTTTCAATCCCCAGAAGAACAGAGATAGTGGATTATATCGATGATGTTCAGGACGAAGATTTAATCAAAAAAGAAGAAATGGCTGTCACAGTTAGTCACTCAGGTTATATTAAAAGAGTACCACTTTCTACCTATAGATCTCAAAATAGAGGTGGAAAAGGTAGATCTGGAATGCAAACAAAAGATGAGGATTTTGTAACAAATATTTTTGTAGCAAATACTCATCAACCAATCTTATTCTTTTCATCAACAGGAATGGTATACAAGTTAAAAACTTATCTTTTACCCATATCCAGTCCTCAAGCAAAGGGTAAAGCACTTATAAATCTATTACCGTTATCTGAAGGAGAAGTTATTACTACTATAATGCCTCTTTCTGAAAATGAAGATGACTGGAAGGACTTGTATGTGATGTTTGCTACTTCTACAGGTGGCATTCGAAGAAATAATTTATCAGATTTTCTTAGAATTAATAAAAATGGTAAAATAGCAATGAAACCTTCAGAAGGTGAGTCAATAATTTCTGTTCAAACTTGTACAGATGATAACGATATTCTTCTAGCAACAAAGAAGGGTCAGTGTATTAGATTCTCAGTTGATAAAGTAAGGGTTTTTGCATCACGCTCCTCTACAGGTGTGAGAGGTATTAAACTAGATAAAAATGATAGTGTTATGGCAATGTCAATTTTAAACCATGTTGAGGGAGAAACAGATGAGTTTAGGGCTTATCTTAAGGCATCTTCTATTATGAGAAGAGCTAAAGATGACACCGAAGAGAGTATTGCTGATGAAGATGTCAGTTTAGAATTATCAACGGAAAGGTATGCAGAATTAGCGGCAAAAGAACAGGTCATTTTAACTGTAGCATCCAACGGTCAAGGAAAAAGAACTTCTTCTTACGAATATAGGTTAACGAATAGAGGAGGGAAAGGTGTTATTAGCATGATGTTGACTAAATCAAATTCTGATATGGTTTCATCTTTCCCAATTGACGAAAATGATGAAATAATGCTTATTGATGACAACGGTCAGTTAATTCGCTGTCCTGTTTCAGGTATTAGAATAATGGGAAGAAATACTCAAGGTGTTAAAATATTTAATATTAGTGAATATTCCTCTGTTGTTAGTGTTGAAAGAGTTGTAGAACATGATAGTGAGGAGGATTAATAATGACTCTTGCAGTTTATCCAGGATCATTTGATCCATTCACACTTGGCCATAGAGATATTTTGTTAAGAAGTTTAAAGATTTTTGACGAAGTTGTTATTGCCGTTGGTGTAAATCAAAATAAAAAAACCCTTTTCACTCCTCAAGAACGTGTTGAAATGATTGAAAATGAGGTAAAAGAAATAAATTTACCAAACAATAATAAAGTTACAGTAGAATGTTTCGAGGGTTTAGTTGTGGATTTAGCCAGAAAATATGATGCAATTTCCCTTATTAAAGGTGTTAGAGGACCAGTTGATTATGATTACGAGGCTCAAATGGCAGGTATGAATACTGTTATGTGCCCTGAATTAGAAACAATATTTTTAATGTCAAAACCAGAATTTAGTTTTATTCATTCTTCACTTGTAAAACAAATTTCACTAATGGGTGGAGATGTAACTGGTTTTGTAAGTGATAGTATAAAAAATCAATTGAAAACAAAGTCTTAGAAATGAAAATTATAAAATTATTATATTTATTAATTCTTTTATTTTTAACAAATGGAGAAATTATGGCCGAAAATAATGACAATATTCTAACAATGGTAATTACTCAAAATGAAAAGGTAACAGATCCAGGTGAAGATTCTCCTACAGCAAGCGTTATAATTGAATTATTTCCTGATATTGCACCAAATCATGTGAAACAAATTAAAACCCTTGTAAGTGAAGGATTTTATGATGGTATAGTTTTTCATAGAGTTATTGAAGGTTTTATGGCCCAAACTGGGGATCCAACAGGAACGGGTATGGGCGGCTCTGATTTACCTGATATTAGAGCTGAGTTTACTCCAACTCCTTTTGAAAGAGGTACACTTGGAATGGCTAGATCCCAGCACCCCGATAGTGCTAACTCTCAATTTTTCATATGCTTTCAAGAGGCGTCTTTTTTAAATAATCAATATACTGTATTTGGTAGAGTTAAAGAAGGTATGGAGTTTATTGACAAAATTGTTAGAGGGGAGCCACCAGAGTTTCCAGATAAAATAATTTCTATTAGGCTATCTGAAAATAATTAATGAAGCTTTCTGACTTTGATTTTAAACTTCCCGATGAATTAATAGCTTTAAATCCTGCAAAACCCAGAGATAGTTCAAAACTTTTAAGGGTTAATTCATCTGATTTCTTTGAGGACACTACCTTTAGCCAGTTAACTAATTTCTTAAACGATGGTGACGTATTAGTAGTAAATGATACAAAAGTTATACCGTCAAAAATAATTGGATTTAAGGTAAATGCTGAGAAAGAATTAACCAGAATATCGTTTACTTTTTTTGAAAACAAAGAAAACGGTCAATGGAAAGCTTTAGCAAAGCCAGCAAGAAAAATTAATAAAAACGATTTATTATTTTTTAAAAATGATAATGATAAATTTTATGATCTTTTCGCCCAGATAATTGATAAAAATGAGGGTGAGGTAACTATTGATTTTGCTTCAGATAATGAAAAATTTATAAATATTCTAAAAGAGAAGGGTGATGTTATGCTTCCACCATATATTACCTCAAAAAGAGCTCTAAATGATGAGGACAATTCGGACTATCAAACAATTTTTCAAAATAAAGAGGGATCTATTGCTGCTCCGACAGCCGGTTTACATTTTACAGATAATTTAATTGAAAAAATAATAAAAAAAGGTGTTAAAATAGAAAAATTAACTCTAAACATAGGTTTAGGAACATTTCTTCCATTGAGGGATGACAATGTAAAAGAAAATACTCTTCATAGTGAATACTGCTATTTATCGAGTAAAACAGCTAAAATTTTAAATAAGGCTAAAAATTCAAAAGACAATAGAATTATTTGTGTTGGAACTACTGCGCTAAGGACCCTTGAAACCTCTTTTGAAAATGGAGAATTTAAGCCGATAAACAAGAAAACTAATAAGTTTATTTATCCAGGAATTGATATTAACTCAATTGATGCATTGATTACTAATTTTCATCTTCCAAAATCATCATTATTTATTTTGGTTTGTGCATTAATGGGAACAAATAAAATGTTAAATGCTTATAACTACGCTATAAAAAATAAATATAGGTTTTATTCATATGGCGATGCATGTCTCTTAGAGAAATAAAATGTCTAAGTATAAATTTATACTAGAAAAGCAAGATAAAAATGCTCGTTCAGGAACTATTGAAACTTCTCTAGGTGAGATCAAAACACCTGCATTTATGCCTGTTGCTACACAAGGTGCTATAAAATCAACCCCAATTAATATAATTGAAGAGATTGGTTATGAAATGATACTAAGCAATACGTATCATAATATTTTAAGACCTGGGTTAAAAATAATTAAAGAGTTTACAAACCTCTCTAAATTTATGGACTGGAATAAGCCTATTTTAACAGATTCCGGTGGTTTTCAAGTTATGTCATTATCAAAATTAAGAAAGATAACAAAAAAAGGTGTAATATTTCAATCACATATTGATGGTTCTTCACATGAATTAACTCCAGAAAATGTTGTTGAAACTCAAAATATTATTGGCTCAAATATTCAAATGGTTTTAGATGAATGTACACCTTTTCCTTCATCCCATAATGATGCAGAAAAATCTATGAATTTATCATTAGAATGGGCTGAAAGAGCCAGAAAAACCTATTTAAATTCAAAAAATAGATCTGATGCTCAATTTGGTATAGTTCAAGGAAGTACATATGAAGATTTAAGAATTAAATCCTCACTCGAAACAATTAATATAGATTTTGATGGTTATGCAGTTGGTGGTTTAGCTGTGGGTGAAGGGCATGACAAAATGGTCGAAGTCCTAAAATATACTGTTCCTACATTACCAGATGATAGGGTGAGATATTTAATGGGCGTAGGTAAACCAGAAAATATTATTGAAGCTGTTTCTGAGGGTATTGATATATTTGATTGTGTTATACCTACAAGGGAAGGAAGACATGGACATGCCTATTGTAAAAACGGAACTTTAAACCTTAAAAACAAGATCTTTGAAAATGATAATAGACCTTTAGATGAGTCTTCAAATTTTAGTTTTTCTAAAAGATTTTCTCGTGGATATATTCATCATCTTATAAAATCGAAAGAACCTCTTGGTGGTTTAATTATATCTTCTCATAATCTTAATTATTATAAAAACTTTATGACTGATATGAGAAAAGCTATTGAAAGCAGTAAATTTGAGGATTTTAAAGAGGCATTTTATTTTAATAGAGATTCTTCTTGATTTAATTCTTGATTATTAGCCGTAGAATTATCATCTAATACTTCTAAATCAATTTCATCTGAATTTATTTCTTCATTTTCGGTTTTAACAGCCTCAACGCATTCATCTGTTTCAATACCTGCTGCAGCACATACAAGTTTACCAGCAACATCTGGTGTTTCTTTTTCAGCAGGTTTAAGAATACTTATTTTTTCTGAAATAGTTTCATTAATTCTTTCGACTGTTGAACAAGAGTTCAAGAGGATAAGAAAAAATGACATTAATAAAAATCTGTTAAGATTTAAAAACATAAAAAAAATTTAACACATAAAATCAATTTTGCTACAAATATATAAATTAAAAATTTTATTAAATTCAATAATGTTAAATTTTTAAATTGATTTGGTCGTTTTAATTGATTAAAAGACTCACTATATCTTGGATTTAGGGCCCTTAGCTCAGTTGGTAGAGCAGCTGACTTTTAATCAGCTTGTCGCAGGTTCGACCCCTGCAGGGCTCACCAAGATATTAGCAGAATAACGCCATTATAAGCCATATCTAACAGTTTTAATTATAAATATTCTAAAAGTATCTGCAAAAAAACCTGTAAAATTAATAATATTTCTAATTTTTAACTCATTTTTCCAATAAAAATTATTATGCTCTCAATAAAGTGTGTCATATACTATTTAAGAGATTTGTTGAAGGCAGAAGGTCATAAATGAACAATTTAACTGGATATTATAAAAATTCCCCATGGCCAGTTGAATGTGGAGGCAATAAAAGGCAAAAAATTGTTTCAAATGGTGTTTTAAATTCAAAAAATAAAAAACCAAAAGTCATTACAAAAATTAATAATAGATGGAATGTTATGTTTGTTCACAGAAATCAAGGTGAGCTTTTTCTAGGTGGAACAATGCCTTCATTTATAGGACCAAAACCTTTTGGATGGGTCCAAAAAATTAACCCTGACGATCTTAGTGTTTTGAGAGAAAGTCCAAAACTTAAATGTGGAGATCATATTTGGTGTGGGGCAATTGCAGTAAATCAAGATGGTAATATTTTAAAAGTTAATGGATCTTATGTTCATCTTTTAGATAATAATTGTAATGTAATTAAAGAAAAAAAACTTAGTGTTAATCAAGCTCATAATGGTTTTTTAATTTTATCAGATAATACATTAATAACTAAAGATATAAGGCTTACTAATGATAAGGAGTCAACACTAACAAGGCTGGATAGTAAAACTTTAGAAACAATTGGTGATCCACTAACCCTTCCTGAACCATCAATGGGAAGAATAGCCTCATTATTAGAAGATGGTATTGAGTATATTTATATCCCTGGAAAACAGAAAATTTGGCGAGTAATTGTTCATAATAACAAAATGGAAATTGATTATTCTTGGAACCCTTTATATAGGCATGATGATAAAAAACAGGGATTAGCCTGGGATGGATGTATATCTGACGACAGTATATGGTTTATGGATAATGGAGATATTGAAACTGTCAGAACAATTTTTAGTGAAAATCCAAATGGAAGATTTGAGAGTTTTCCTCAAACTTTAGATTGGAGATTACCCGCTCCTTGGGAGGGAAAAGTAAGGCTTTTAAGATTTAACATTAAAACAGGTGAAAAATACTCATATGAGCCTTTTTCTCAACAAAAAGGAGGTATAATTGCACCACCACTAAATATATCTAAACATAAATTATGTATTGTTTGGGATAGTATTAATGGAGGGATTGCTGGAATTTCTTATAATGATAACAAATTTGAAAAAAATTGGGAAATTAATATAAGACCAACAATGCAACCTATTTATTTTGAACAATCCAATGAGCTTGTTATTAACCATTTTGACGATAAAAGTGATTATTTGTTAGTAATTGATGTATTAGAAGGTAAAATTTTATCTAAGGTTAATTTAAGAACACCTATGGCGAATGGAATGTTTTTAACACCAGGTTTTAACAATGATGTCTTATATTGTTCAACATTAGCAATATCAAAAGTTAGTTGGTAAAATTTAATTTTCTTAATATTCTCCTAGTGGGACATCGCTATCAATTATGATACCCGAAATATACCAATGATCATTTTCCTTTAGAAGAATATAATTTACGTCTGATGTTAAGTAGACATTCCCATCGTTGTTAATTCTTGAAAAATTTAGCTGTGTAATAGCTGATTTATCTCTTTTCATAGAAAGTGTTAAGGAATTAATTACTGACTTATTCCACCCAGTTTTTTTAATTTTTTTGAAATTTAAGAAAGTAGAAATATTATTATGAATAGTTTTTTTACCATTCTGTATAACCATTAATGGAAATGAAAAATTTCTTTCAATCATTATTATATCCTGAGCATTAAAATCATTAAAATAATTATCTATTAATTCTTCAGGTGTTTCGCATGCATACCCACTTCCAGTCATCATTAAGGCAATGGCTAAACTACATAATACTTTCTTCATTGTATTCTCAAATTATTTATGCTTGAAATAAAATACTATGATTAAAAATTTCAAATTAAAAGATCTTTTTTGGATAACACCTATAATTTTAAGTGTAATAGGAGCATCTTTATCTCTACCTGCAGCACCAAAAGTTTATCTATATCAATTCTATCAATTTCAGTCGATTATAATTTTCCTCTCTTCTGTTTGGTTTTCCTGGCATCTATATGAGAAAAAACTTTATCCACAAATGTTAGTAATGATTGGTGTTGCTATATTTTTTATTCTAGGTTTGCCTTTAAAAGTGCCATTGATACATATTATGGCCATACCAATTTTTTATATAAATAAACATACAGTTTAGGTATTAAAATCATTTAAAAAATTTGCTAAAAATTATTTTTTATTATGATATAATTTAAAGAAATAAATCAAATGGAGTACTTACTATGAATAAAATAATTGCACTTAGTTTATTAGTTTTATTGATGTCATTTTCTGGGAATGTTGTAGCGCATTGTGGTGATGCAGAAGCTCACGCAGCTGCATCTCATGAGCATATTGAAAAAGATAACGCAAATGAAGGTGATGAGAAAAAAGAGAAAAAATCATACAAAAATAATATGACAAACAGATATTAGTATTATCAATTTATTTTGTCGCAGCCTATACCCTTGCTAATTTTGAAGCGATAATTATATAAATAAATGTCAGTTTATTCTTTATGGAGAGAAAATGTTTCTTTATTTATCAGAACAAAATATACCTTATATACCCTTAATAATTTCTATAAAATTAATAGGATTTTTAATTATACTTGCTATTGCTAAAAATAATAAAAAAAAGCTTAAGACGAATAACAAGGAAGTATAATTTTTAATAATAGGATCTTACTTTAGATTTCCTTTTGAGATTCTTTATCTCTTTTCTTTAAAATAGCTTAATAGCTTAACCAGATAAAATAACTATAAATATAAAAATGACATTAAAAACCCAGTGAGAAGTCCTATGGAAATGAAAAAAATTAAGTCATAATTTTTTTTATAAGATTTATATAAAATTAAAATCAGAAGAATTAATGAGGTTAATACAGAATTAGTTGTTAGAAAATTTATTATATTTTCAAAAAAAGGTAACAATAAATCTAATGCTACAATAAAAATTGAACATATAAGAACTATTGAGATAAATAATAATAATTTTTGTTTGCTATTTTTCACTATAATTTCCTATTTTCTAAAAATATTACATTCAATTAAATTTTTAAAAATAGTAAATTTAATCTTCCTTTGAGTTAGAAGGGGCATTCATATAATCTTTATAATAGGTCATAAGACCATTCTCAACCTTGTATAAGCCACAACCTTCTAATTCTCCATCCGGAGTATCTGCAATCCATTGTGCCCATGCAACATCACCACCACCGTCTATTCTTATAGCTCTAAAGGTTATATTTCTTGAGCTCATTTCCTTATTCATTTTCTTCATAAACTCAAGTATTTCAGCTTTACCATTAAAATTACCATAAACAGGATCTTCAAATAATGCATCTTCAGAAAAAAGGACAATTACTTTTGTATAATCACCTTCATCTTGAATTTCCCAGAATTTTTTTATTACATCAATTGCACTTTTCATCTTTATCTCCCTAAATTGATATTAATATTGAATTCAATTTCATCCAATAGTAAAAAATTAATTAATTTTTAAATTAATAGGGAATATATCAATATGGATTTTTTATTTAATATTCCATTCCTACCATTTTTTCTAATACTTCTAATTTCAATAATAATTTTTTTAAATTTTAAGAAACAAAATAAAAAAATCTTTATAATTGAAGCTTTTTTAATTCTTTTAGCACTTGCTTTTCTTATTATAGATATAAATAGAATATTTTTTGCTGAGGGAATTTCATTAATTGGTCATTAAAAAATTAAGATATTGAACGCTTATAACAATCAACATATAAGAATATTAGATTGATTAAAAATAATATAGGTTGAATAAATGTTTAATTTTAAAGGTTTAATCATTGCTTTGGTTTTTTCTGTCTCGTTAATTAATGAAGCTTATTCGATCATGATTGATGTTAGAACTAAACAAGAATGGGATAATGGCTATATTGAAAGTGCAATTCACATTCCTTTAAAAAATCTTTCAAAAGATATTGGTAAATATACTCTAAATAATAATGAAGAAATTTTACTGTATTGCAGAAGCGGTAATAGATCGGGAAAGGCAAAATTAATTTTAGAGGAATTAGGTTACACTAATATTAGAAACATTGGTGGAATTGAGGATGTTAGTAAGAATTTAGATCTTAAAATAGTCATAAAGTAATATCAGTATTGTATGTTGCGTCAATCTGACACTTTTATAATTAATTTTAAAAGTTTATTTATATTTAATGTCTAATTCTAATCATAATACAAATTCCGATTTTATTGCTTTGGCAATGACAAAGTTTTTTAGATTTATTGCAGATAAGTTCTTTGCAAAAAGATACGGACACAGAGCTGTGGTGTTAGAAACTATTGCTGGTGTTCCTGGAATGGTTGCAGGTGTTTGGATGCATTTTAAAAGCCTTAGAAATATGAGAACTGGATTAGGGGAATACATTAATGAAATGTTATCTGAAGCGGAAAATGAGAGAATGCATTTAATGTTTTTTATTGAAATTGCAAAACCAAATTGGTTTGAAAGAATTTTGGTTTTAATTTCTCAAATATTTTTTTCAATTTTCTATTTATTTATATTTATTTTATTTCCTAGAACTGCACATAAAATGATTGCCTATTTTGAGGAAGAGGCGGTTTTAAGTTACACTGAATATTTAAACATGATTAAAAGTAATAAGATAAAGAATATTGATGCTCCACAGATAGCAATCGATTACTATAATCTTAATACTGATGCGAAACTCTCTGATTTAATTGTAAAAGTGAGAGAGGATGAAATGCATCACAGCAAAATAAATCATAAATATGCTGATTTAAATAACAATGATATTATACAAAAAAGCGATGAAAAAAGTTTAATTAGGACTATTAAGCTTCAGAAATTCTCTGATAGTATTATTACCATGGAAACAAATAAAAGAAGTTAAATCCTCTATCATCCATGATCACTTGACTCTGTTTAGTACTCAAATAGTCTAATAATTGATTCTAAATGGAGGATCTTATGGAAGAATTAACAAAATTAATCATTAAATGGCATCATGATAGAAACCTAATTGAAGGAAGCTCTGATAAAGATCAGGTTTTAAAGCTTATGCAAGAACTTGGAGAGTTAAGTGATAGTGTCTGTAAAAGTAAAGATGTTAAAGATGATTTAGGTGATATGATGGTTGTAATGTTGAATATTATGGAAAGACAAGGTATTTCAATGGAAGAGTGTTTAGAAACAGCTTATAATGATATTAAAGACCGAAAGGGAAGAATGGTTGACGGAATATTTGTTAAAGAAGGAGACCACTAATTGTCTAAAAATAATAGGTTTTTAGCTTTTAAATCAGCATTAATGTTAGGAAAAGATAATAAAGATTTAAGGAAAAATCTTAAAAAAGATGAAATTAATAAAGCTATAAAAGAAGCTGAGATAGGACTAAGAAATAAAAAATATAAAATTAAAGATTTTTAATGGATTACGATTTAAAAAAAGACCCCAAAAACCTTTACGAAGCATTAAAAGATGCTCTTTTTCTTCATATTACAGCTCCAACAAAAGAACAGTCTGATGAAGCTTTACACTTAGCTGACATTTTTTCAGAAAACCTTACAGAAGAGGATATTCTAAAAGCTAAAAGCGAAGTTGATGCAAAAGTTAATGAATTATCAAAAGAAAATAACAATATAGATAAATCTATCAAAATAGATCACTATCTAACACCAGGGTGGGATGAAGAGCTTAATAACTTAGAAATTTTTGATTTAGAGGACTAGAACCCATAATAGAAAACAAGCACCCAGTTTATTATTGCTAAAAATAAATTAATAAAAATAAACAGTGCAATAAAAGTTAATACTAGAAAAAAAAATTTATTCATAAATAAAATACATTAATATTTTACTTTAAAACACTGAAATAATTTATATTTTTTTATCTTTATCCTCTTTTAATAAAGTAATCTTATCAATAAAGCATGAATAGTTTTTCAGTTTCAAAACGTCATTTGAGCATATTTTATAGCCCATTTTTATAGGTTCAATTACTAGTGGATTTTGGAAAGTTAAATGTCTTGATCCTCTGCAAGTAAGTGAATAATTAACATTTCTCCTGTTTTCAAAGATTAATCGATCTTTTTTAAATAATATATTTTCAATATCTTTTGTTTTAAAGCAAATTCTTTCCTCAGATTTAACCGCCAGAGGAATAAAAATGATTATTAATAAAGTTAAAATTATATTTTTCATTTTTTATCTTTCTTGACTACAGCTAAAATTCAACTTAATAAAATTTATCTATTAAAATTATCACGTCTAAAGCTAAAGAAAAAGAAAAAAAGGAAACTAATTAGAGACTTTTGGTGGCTCTTTTATATCTGACCAATTAAGCTCTATGGGCCCTCCATTTGAAATCAATATGAAGGTAACACCATTTGGTCCAGGTTTTTCAGGTCCATAAGAATGTCCCCCTTGAACAACCCTAATATCTCCTTTTCTATAAATTGGTTCTTCGTCACTAAATGACATCTCTCCATCCATAATAAAGTACATTGTATCATATTTATGCCAATGTTCTTTTGCTTCATATTCTGGATCAAACTTAGTTCTTACAATATAAGGAGACTCATCACAAATAACCTGAACAGGTTGAGTAGGTCTACCAAAACCATCTTCAAATGGTATAAATGGTATGGAGTTAACATTAGCATTACCAACACCGTTTCCTCTTTTAGATAAAGTTTCTTTTAAATCATTAGGAAGAGGGTATAAATCATCCCACATTAGAGGAATATCTCCACCTAAAGCTATTAAATAAAATCTAGAACCAGCATCACCGGCTCCTTCAATAGTTGACTGTCCTGCTTTGACCCATCTAATGTCACCTGGGTAAAAAGATCCTTCACCTTCAGCAATAAATTCTCCCTCAAGAAAAATTTGAACAATATCATAGGGATGCCAATGAGACTCAGCAACGTAATTTGGTAGCAAGTTAGCTTCCCAAATATACTGATTACCCTCATAGAATGTTCTTACTTTAGAAGTTTCTCTACCATGCTTATCACCAAAAAAATCCCATTCATATTCACCTGTTTTAATATGTTTCCAATTTGTCATTTCTATTCCTATGGCTGTAAAACAACTCTTCCTGTAATGGATCCATCTCTTAAATCATCAAGAGTTTTTGTAGCTTCCTTGAGTTCTCTTTTAGATACAGGAATTGGATCAACTTTACCCTGTTTAACTAGTTCAAGCATTTCTTTCGTTTCCTCAAGATTTCCAACAAAGCTTCCACCAATACTTTTTGCTGATAATGGAAACATAGGTATTGGCATTTGGAAAGCACCTCCAAAAAGACCTACAACAACAACTTGTCCACCTTTTTTAGTTGAATCTAAAGAAAATTGAACTGTTGGTTCTGCTCCAACAAAATCAGCTGTTGCTTTTACACCACCACCTGTATCATCTAATAGCTTCATTATAGATAATTCGTCAGATGTATCATAAACTTCATCAGCACCAGCTCCTTTTGCAGCTTGTAATTTATTTGGGTCAATGTCAGCTGCTAAAATTTTACAGTTAAATAATGCACGGGCAAACTGTAAACCCATCATTCCAACACCGCCTAAACCCATTATTAAAATATGATCTTCATCAGTGATATTTACAAATTTTTTTAATGCTCCAAAGGCTGTTAAACCAGAACACATATATGTTGCTGCTAATCCTGGTCTTATCCCAGTATAATCTAATACATACTTAGAGTCTGGAACTATACAATAATCAGCAAATCCACCAGGTAACTGAATGCCTAACTGCCTTGGTGCATTACAGTAGTGCTCATCACCAGCTTTACAAGTTGCGCATTCTCCACATCCAATCCATGGATATGCAACGACATTTGCTCCAATCTCCACATCAGTTACGTCTGGTCCAATTGCAGCAACCTCACCTTCAATTTCATGACCCATTGTATGAGGTAAGTTTAACATTTGTCCTACAGGTAATTTATTTCCTCCACCTAGATCAAAATAACCATCATGAATATGAACATCTGAATGACAAACTCCACTATGCGTAATTTTTAATAGAACTTCTTTTCCTTTTGGCTCAGGAGTTTCTGACTCAATAGTTTGCAAGGGTTTACCTAATTCAACAATAGCTTCACTTTTCATTACAATTCTCCAATCATTTTTTATAATTATTTTTATCCATCGCATTTTCAGAACTTGCAACTATTGTTGATACAGTACTATCTCCTGTAACATTAACTACAGTTCTAAGCATATCAAGGATTCTATCAACTCCTAGAATAAGTGCAATACCTTCAGTAGGTAATCCAACTTGAGACAAAACCATGGCAAGCATAATTAGGCCCACTCCAGGAACTCCTGCTGTTCCAACAGAAGCAAGTGTAGCAGTTAATATCACCATTAAATAGTCAAGCGTCGATAAGTCAATATTATAAGCATTAGCTATAAAAACAGTTGCAACACCCTGCATAATTGCTGTTCCATCCATATTAACAGTTGCGCCTAAAGGAATTGTAAATGAAGCTATTTTTGGATCTACACCTATATCTTCAGTTACAGTTTTTAAAGTAATTGGCATTGTCGCATTAGAAGAAGAAGTTGAAAAAGCAAAAACCATAAGAGGTCTTAATTTACCATAAAACCAGAGAGGTTTTATTCTTGTAAAAATATATAGAAGGGAAGGGTAAACAATAAGGCCATGAAAAAGTAAAACAAATATCACTATAAAGAAGTATCCGACTAAATCTCCTAAAACATTAATACCTTGAACAGCAAATAATGAAGTCAATAAACAAAAAACACCAATTGGGGCAAAATTAATTAAAATGAAAACCATTTTCATAATAACATTTGTTATATTTTGCATTATTTCAAAAAGATTATTGTTAATGTCCTTTGTAAGTCTTAATGCAATTCCGAAAAATATCGAAAATACTATTATCTGAAGCATTTTCCCTTCAGCCATTGCCTGTATAGGATTTGTAGGAAAAATATCTATAAGTACTGATTTTAAGCTAGGAGCCTCAGGCGCAATAAATTGCGAAGTTGTTATTAAATCCAATCCTGATCCAGGTGAGAGAAAAATTGCTATTAAAAGTCCAAGAGAAATTGCAAGTGCTGTAGTGAACAAATAGAGTAACAATGTTTTTAATGCTATGACAGAAATCTTTTTTTCTTTATCAAATGAGGCTATTCCAGTTGATAATGAAAAAAATACGAGTGGAACAACCATTAATTTGAGTGAGGATATAAAAATTGATCCAACAATATCAAAAATACCATTAATAAAATATGTATTAATATAAAAATTATTATCAAGTGAGAAAAGATTTATTACCGTTCCAGTAATAAAACCAAATGTCATTCCTAAAATTATCTTCAAAGTTAAGGACATAGCTCAAAGTATATCAAATTTAAATAAATACAAATAAGATCTTAAATATTGCTGTTTTTAACGAATCAACGAGTAATTAATTTTATTTATTAATGAGGTTTTTAATGGATGATCTTAATGGTACAGCTCTTTATGCTGGCATTCTTGGTATTATGGCTGTTGCTTTAGCTCTAAATACAGCATTTAGAAGGGTAGAGATAAAAACAGCTATTGCTGGGGATGATGATATATTGCTCAAAAGATCAAGAGCTTTTGGTAATTTAGTTGAGCACGCTCCCTTAATGTTAATTCTCCTTATGTTAATGGAGTATCGAGGAAGTGAATTTTTTGTTCATATTTTTGGAATAGCTTTCATTCTTTGTAGAGGTGCACACGCATATGGAATCATTTCTAAAGATGGCTTAGGCCCTGACAATATTCCTCGAGCAGCAGGAGCAATTGGAAGTTGGGCATTAATAATTTTGGCCTCATTGATGTGTATTTTTTAATGATTATTTGACCGACTCATTAATAAAAGTATAATTTTAAAATATTATTATTTTAAGGAGATTTGAAATGTCTTTTTTTCGTACCTTTTTTATTTTTATAATAGTTTTTACACTAGCGTCATGTGCTGAAATTTCATCTTTAACTAATCCTGGAAGCTCAACATCTGTCTCTGAGGTTTCGGAAGCAAATGAACCAACACAAGAGGATGTTTTAAATCAATTCAGTGATGTAGCTTTTCCTCCAGAAACTTTTTTAGATTTAACCAAATCAGTTGTTGTAGGTAGTGATGAAAATTGGTTCGGACAAATATATTTTAACTCTGGTTTGGATGCTAATGCAGTATTTAATTATTTCAAAGAGCACATGCCTGATACAGGTTGGTTCTTGATAATGGAACAACAAGGTAATCAAATATTCTTGGTTTATGAAAAAGATTTAAGAACAGCAATTATAAGCATAAGCAGAAAAAGGTCTGGCGCTGATACTATTTTAGCAGTTGCGCCTAGAGCCCAGTAATTACTCTAGAGTTATAAGTTTTTGATCTTCATTAACATGGTCACCCTCGTTAATTAATATCTCCTTAACTATTCCTCTGAGCTTTTATTCTATTGGTATTTCCATCTTCATTGACACTAAAATAACAACGGTATCGCCAATATTAACTTTTTGACCAACTTTTAGGTTAATCTTCCAAATTACAGCTTGAATTTCGGTCTAAATTTTCATACTTCTATTTTATCGGAATAGGAGAGGGAACTGAAGAAATTAATTTTTTCGTATAATCGCTATTAGGGTTACTAAATAAAATATCAGTATCATTACTCTCAATAATATTTCCATTTTTAAGGACGATAACCCTGTCACAAATAGATTTAACTATTGAAAGATCATGGCTTACAAAAATAACTGTTAATTTATATTTCTCTTTTAATAACTCTATTAAATCGAGTATTTGCGCTTGTATTGATAAATCCAGTGCTGAAACTGGTTCATCACAGATTAAAACAGAAGGCTTATTAATTAATGATCTTGCTATTCCAACCCTCTGACATTGACCTCCTGATAATTCATGAGGATAACGATTGAATAACTCATCTGATAAGCCAACATCTTTCATAACATTTATAACAATTTCTTCTTTTTGTTTGTTTTTAAGAGTTTTATTATAAATATCTAATGGTTCAGCAATAATTTTACCTATCGTCATGCGAGGATCCAAACTTCCATATGGATCTTGAAAGATAATTTGAACTGATTTTCTAAATTCTCTTAAATCAGAAAAATTAAGACTATAAATATCTTTATTAAACCACTTAATAGATCCTGATGTTTTTCCTATAAGCTTTAAAATGAGTCTACATAAACTTGATTTGCCAGAGCCAGATTCACCAACAATACCTAATGTTTCACCATCAAATAAAGAAAAGCTAATATTATCAACAGCTTTTATCAAAATTGGAGACTTAAATAAGCCTCTTGAAAGTTTATAATATAAGCTTAAATCATCAACCTGAAGAATTTTCTCTTTATTTATCATTTAATTTTTTATCCATGGGGGAATGCATGATAACAAATGTTTAGTGTAGTCATTTTTTGGTTTTGTCAGAACTTCATGTGTATTTCCATTTTCTAAAATTTGTCCATTTTTCATCACTAATACCTGATTTGATGTTTCAGCTATAACTCCAATATTATGAGATATTAATACTAGTCCTATATTTAAATTATTCTTTAAATCATTGAATATACTCAGTATTTCTGCTTGTGTAGTAACGTCAAGAGCCGTGGTTGGTTCATCTGCAATTATAAGATCTGGCTCACACATTAATGAGATTGCAATCATTACCCTTTGTTTCATTCCGCCTGATAATTCATGTGGGTAAGAATTAATTATATCTCTATTATTTGGAAGCTTCACTACATCCATAACCTCAGCTGCTCTTTGTAAAGCCTCACTTTTAGTGATTTTTTTGTGATAAATAGCTATTTCAGCTAACTGATCACCAATCTTCAAATGTGGTGTTAGACTAGTCATTGGATCTTGAAAAATAAAACCTATTGATTTACCAAGAAAACCTCTTCTTATTTTATCATCACATGTAATTAAATTATAATTTTTGAAATTTGCTTCTCCCTCAGCATAACCATTTTTTGCTAATAAACCTGTTATAGAGAAAAAAGTTTGAGTTTTTCCAGACCCAGACTCACCAACAACACCAAGGCATGTTCCCTTTTTTACATTAAAATTCACATCTTTTACAACATGTAAAAGGCCTTCTGGAGTGTTAAAAAATACATTCAATTTATTAATATTAATTAGTAAATTATTGTTTTTAATATTCTTTTGGGTCAATTGCATCTCTTAATCCATCTCCAATAAAGTTTAATGAGGCCAGTGTTATTGTCATAAATATGCCTGGAAAAATTAATAACCACCATGCCGTTTCCATTTCTCGTGAACCTTCTGAAATTAAAACACCCCAAGATGTTAATGGCTCTTGAACACCTAATCCAAGAAAAGATAAAAAACTCTCTAAAATGATTACTGATGGCACCATAAGAGTTATATAGACAACTATAGGGCCAGCTAAATTTGGTATTATATGTTTCCATATAATCATAAAATTTGATTGACCAAGAGCTTTACTTGTTTCAATAAACTCCTTTTCTTTCAATGAGATAGTTTGTCCTCTTACAATTCTTGCCATTGTTAACCACTCAACAGCACCTATAGCTATAAATAGAAAGTAGATATTTCTTCCAAATACTACCATTAATAATATAACAAATATTAAATAGGGCATTGCATAGAGAATCTCAACAACTCTCATCATAAAAATATCTAACTTACCACCAAAATATCCAGCAATAGTACCGTAAATTACACCTATAAAAACACTAACAAGTGTTGCTAAAATACCTATGGTTAGGCTAAGCCTACCTCCATATAAAATTCTTACCAATAAATCTCTTCCATTACCATCAGTACCAAGAAAATGACCATTATTGAGACTAGGGGGGTAATATATTGAATTCCAATCAGTATCACTAAAGCTATATTTTAGAAAAAAAGGACCAAAAAATGACAAAAAAGCAATTAAAAATATTAAAAAAAGAGATATAACAGCTGCTTTGTTTTGAAATAATCTTCTTCGTGCATCAACCCATAGGGACCTGCCTTTTATATTGGAATAATCCTCGATTATTTTTATATGTTTTTTATTCATAATCTTATATTTTGACCCTTGGATCTAAAATTGCCCTGACAATGTCTGTAATTAAGATTAAAAGTATTAATAAGGAAGCATATAAAATTAATACACCGCTTACTAAGGTATAATCTCTTTGTAATGCACCAACAACAAAATATCTTCCAATTCCAGGTAAACCAAATATTTGTTCAATGATGATTGATCCCGTCATTAAACCTGCAGAGGCAGGGGCTAAATATTCTACAATTGGTAAAATTGATGCTCTAATTACGTGTTTTCTGATTATATAGGACTCATTTAAACCCTTTGACTTAGCTGTACGTATAAAATTTGAGTTTAATACCTCAATAGTGCTTGCCCTCATCATTCTTGAAATAATAGCAATTTGAGGTAGAGATAAAGCAGTTATTGGTAGAATAAGATTAAGTATATTTCCATTATTCCAGCCAGAAGTCGGTAAAATTCCCATGTATAAGCTAAAAAAAAGCGATAGTAATGGAGCCATGACAAAGCTTGGAACACAAATGCCTACTAATGAGACACCCATTACAGAATAATCAAAAATAGTATTTCTGTTTATAGCGGCTATAATTCCTAATAAAGAGCCTAAAAACAATGAGATAATTATCGCAGATAAGCCTAGAGTAACACTTACAGGTAATCCATTGAGAATTAATTCTTTAACTGAAAAATCTTTATATTTAAAAGAAGGCCCAAAGTCACCTCTGGTTATATTTTTCATGTAAATATAAAATTGCTCATAGACTGGTTTATCAAGATTATATGCAGCATTAATATTTTTTTCTATTTCAGGGGGTAAAGCTCTCTCATTAGTAAAAGGTCCGCCTGGAGCAACTCTCATCATTGAAAAGCTAAAAGCGATTATTATCAGTAGAGTAGGTATAGCTATAAGGATTCTCTTTGTTATAAATTTAATCATAATTATGCGCATAATATATATTATGTATAAATAATATATCTATAGATCTACCTCAAAAGTTAAATTATCAAAAGCTGGCTCAATATGATTAGGTAATGTTTCTTTTAAATCATTATAATCAAGATCAATATGAAGGTTTGTAAGTATTCCTCTCTTTGTATTAAGTTTTTTAATCCATTCTAATGTAAGATCTAAATGAGCATGTGTTGGATGAGGATCATATCTTAATGCATCGACAATCCAATAATCTAAATTATCAAGTAAATCAAAGCTATCAGGATAAAAATCTACAACATCACTAGAATAAGCAATATTATTAAATTTAAAGCCCAAAGAATCTATTTTTCCGTGTTTTTGAAGGAACGGAAGAAATTTTATATCTCCACCTGGTCCGTTAATTACAAAGTCTTCGAATGGAATAATTGTATTTTTCTCTAAAATTGCAGGATATACTTTATCTTCAAGAGTATTAAAACAATAACTAAACCTTGGTATTAGCCTAGAGGCAGTTTTATCGTCCATATAAACTTGAACCCTTTTTCTTTTTCTAAGTGCAAAAATTCTTAGATCATCTATACCACCAGACTGATCAGCATGATCATGAGTATACAATACTGCATCAATTTGTTTCACATTAGTTTTCAATAATTGATTTCTTAAATCTGGTGAAGTATCAATTAAAACTGTAGTAACATCTCCTAAATCATTAAATTTTTGAACTAATAAAGAACATCTCGATCTTAAATTTTTTGGTTCATTTGGGTCACAATTACCCCAGTCACCGTCTATTCTTGGAACGCCACCAGACGATCCACAGCCTAGTACAGTAACCATTACTTTACTGCTCATAAGCAGGCCTTTTTGCTTTTTTGAAGATTTCAAAAAAATTATTTGTTGTTAATTCAAAAAACTCATCTTCATCAACATTGTAAAAATTTGCTAAATATTTTGCAGTATGCACCACATGTGAGGGTTCATTCCTTTTTCCTCTCATAGGCTCAGGTGATAAATATGGGGAGTCGGTTTCAACTATTAATCTTTCCAAAGGAATATTTTTAATAGTTTCTCTTAATTTATTGGCGTTTTTAAAAGTAACTATGCCCGATAATGATATGTAAAAACCCAAATCTATAACACGTTTCGCTAAATCATCTCCTGCAGTAAAACAGTGAATAATTCCTGGAAATTCACCTTTTTTTGTCTCTTCTTCTAAAATTGAGCATGTTTCGTCATCGGCTTCACGGGTATGAATAATTATTGGCAGTTGGGTATTCCTGGAGACATTTATATGTTTTTTGAAACTTTTAATTTGATCATCTTTTTTTGAATTTTCGTAATAAAAATCTAAACCTGTCTCCCCTATTCCTATAACGTTGGAATTTTGAGATTTTTTTTCAAGAAAAACCTCATCAAATTGATTTTTTATATTTGTTGAGTGAGGGTGAACACCAACTGTACAGTAGATATTACTATATTTTTCAGAAATTTTTATAATTTTATCAATTTCATCCAATTCAGTCGATATTGAAACCATTATTTTGACGTTTGACTCTTCAGCTCTTAACAAAACTTGTTCAAAGTCATCATTAAAATCTTGAAAATTTAAATGACAATGACTGTCTACTAAATATGTTGATTTAATTTCCATTATAGACAGTTATGCCTTTAGATTTTACAATAAGCAAGATTATCTATGAAATTTAGAGAAAATAATGATAAAAATTGATGTAATTTCCGATACTATTTGTCCCTGGTGCTTTATTGGGAAAAGAAATTTTGATAAAGCAATAAGTCTTGTACCTGATATAGACGTAAAATTTACATACTCAACATTTCAGCTAAATCCTGACTTTCCAAAAGAAGGTGTTAATAAAAAAGAATATATATCAAGAAAGTTTAATGAAAATCATCATAGCACCATGAAAGAGAGAATTAAAAGCGAAGCTATTAAATCGGGAATTTCTATTATAAACAGTAATTTAGATATAATTCCTAATACTTTTAATAGTCATAAATTAATTTATTGGTCAAAAGAATATGATTGTCATACCGAAGTTGTTGAAAACCTATTCAAAGCATATTTTGAAAAATCTAAGGATATAAGTAATATTGATATATTATTAGAAATAGCTGAGGATTCCGGTTTAAATAAAGAAGAAATTAGAAAAAAATTCTCAGAAGATGTGGATAATGAAACTATAATCGAAGAAGAGAAAAAAAATAGAGAAAATGGTGTAATGGGTGTTCCAACATATGTTATTAATGATGGAATAACACTTACAGGATCACAATCTGTTGATTCATTAGTAAAACTTTTAAAGCATATGAGCTCTCATTAATTTTCAATCATTTTTAAAAAATCATTTACTATAGATTTAATATAATCGATTAAATTTTCTTTTTGTTCCTTAAACTTAACAAATAGCCTCTGATCAGACCTTATACTTATAAAATTCTTTTTATTATTAATATATTTTATTAATTCTTCAGGATTTGAAAAAGTATTATTTTTAAATGAAATCAGAAAACCATTATTTCCACAATCAATCTTTTCTATATTTGTTTTTTTGCATAAATTCTTTAATCCTATTGTGTCAATTAAAGTTTCTACTTCCTGAGGAAGGCTTCCAAATCTATCAATTAATTCTGCTGCAATTTCATCTATTTCTTCTTCTAAAATTATAGAAGATAATCTCTTATATATCTCCATTCTAATAGTTAGATCAGATATATAATCCTCGGGTATTAAAATTGATAAAGGTAATGATATTTTTGGTGACCATTGATTGTTTTTATTTTTTTGAGTTGTATTTTTTAACTCATTAATAGTTTCCTCAAGCATATTTTGATATAACTCTATGCCAACTTCTTTTATTTGTCCGGATTGCTCTTCACCGAGTAAATTCCCTGATCCACGAATTTCCAAATCATAACTTGCAAGATTAAAACCGGCTCCTAATGAATCAAGAGATTGAAGAACTTCTAATCTTTTTAAAGCTTTCTTTCCGAGTTTTTTATGTTCTTTGTAAGTAAGGTATGCATAAGCCTTCACCTTTGAACGACCCACCCTACCACGGATTTGATACAATTGAGATAAACCAAACATATCTGATCTATGAATAATTAATGTATTAGCATTTGGTATGTCTAATCCTGACTCAATGATTGTTGTTGAGATTAAGACATCATATGAACCCATATAAAAATCATTAATTCTATCTTCTATTTGCTTTGAAGGCATTTGACCATGAACAGTTATATAGTTAATTTCTGGAATAAATTCCTTAAAATATTCTTCAATATCCTCAATATCAGAAATTCTTGGAACAACATAAAAGCTTTGTCCCCCTCTATGACGCTCCCTAAGAAGTGCCTCTTTAACCACCAGAGGATCGTTTGGAAATACATATGTCTCTATTGCACGTCTGTCTATTGGCGGTGATGCAATAATGGATAAATCTCGAACACCAGTCATTGCTAATTGAAGTGTTCTGGGTATAGGCGTTGCTGTTAATGTAAGCACATGAACATTATCTCTTAGTTTTTTGATTTTTTCTTTATGTTTAACACCGAAATGTTGTTCTTCATCAATAATTAATAAGCCTAGATCACTAAAATTTATTTTTTCACCTAAAAGAGAATGTGTTCCTATAACTATATCACAAGATCCAGAGTTGATACTCTTAATGACACTATCTTTTTTAGGTGTGAGTCTTGATAATTCGAATACATTTATTGGAAAGCCCTTAAATCTATCTTTAAATGTTTCATAATGCTGTCTTGCTAACAAAGTTGTTGGAGCAAGAATAGATACCTGTTTACCGCTCATAGCAGCTAAAAAAGATGCCCTGAGAGCAATTTCAGTTTTGCCAAAGCCAACATCCCCGCAAATTAATCGATCCATTGGGAGACCCTTTTCAAAATCGTTTAGAACATCATTAATTGCATTTAACTGATCATTGGTTTCTTCAAATGAAAATCTTGAACAAAATTCTTCATAAAAATCTTCTGGAACGTTAAACATTTCAGCTTTGGAGAGTTGACGCTTGGCCGCAACCGAAATTAACTCCTCAGCTAAAAATTTAATTTTCTTTTTTAAATTTTCCTTTCTTGTTGTCCATGATATACCACCAAGTTTATCAAGCATCTCGTCTGAAATATCTGAGCCATATCTGGATAAAACCTCAATATTTTCGACAGGCAAATATAATTTATCGTCATTTGCATATTTAATTAAAAGACACTCATGTTTAGCATTATTAATTTCAAGCGTTGATAAATTTTCAAATCTTCCTATTCCATGATCAACATGAACGACTGCGTCACCAGGCATTACACTTGATATTTCTCTTATAAAATTTTCGGCTTTTCTAATTATGCGAGGTCTATAAAATTTTTCACCAAATATATCTTGCTCAGAGATAAAAATATAATCATCAAAGTGGAAACCACTATTTAAATTTAAGACTGTTAAATAAATGTTTTTTTGGTTAATATTTTTAAAGGACTCTAAATTCTTAAAGTTACTTAAAATACCATTATTAATTAATATTTTTGCGACCCTTTCACTTGACCCAAGACTTGAGCATGCAATTATAATTTTCTTATTTTTTTTAGTAAAATCAAGAATATCGCTTTTAAGATTTTCATAACTAGATGAGTCGTTTCTATTAGATTTAATATTTGAATATTTTGTCGAGGCTTTCCCATTTAAATTTATTGCATCTGGTTTTTTAAATGGACTAATTCTTATAAAATTTCTTGAGTACAAATTTTTGTTATACTCTTCTTTATTTTGATAAAGATTTGAAGGTTCAATAGAAAAATATTTATTTTCCACTTTTGATAATTTGTTATCGTCATAATCTTTTCTTGATTTAAAATGATCATTAACGGTTTCAAGAAAATCATCTAATGAACTATCATATAAGTGATCTAATAATATTATTGGTTTATCTATATAATCAAATATTGAACCTGTTTTATTATAAAAAAAAGGTAACCAATGCTCCATTCCAGGATAAGAAATTCCTTCTGAGATACTATCGTAAATTTTAACTTTTTCTTTTTGTGAACCAAACTTTTTATTAAAATTAATTCTAAAATTCTCAATAGTTTTATCATTGAGAATAATTTCTGACGCTGGGTAAACAAATATTTCCTTAAGAAGCTCAAGAGATCTCTGTGAAATCAAATCAAAAGATTTGATAGAATCAATTGTATTCCCAAATAGGTCTAATCTAATAGGCTTGTTTAAAGGTGAATAAAAATCAATTATCCCTCCCCTAACAGAAAATTCGCCATGCTCTCTAACTGTAGGAGTTTTCTCATATCCATTGCTTACAAAAAAGTTTACTAAATTATTTATATCAATAACTTCACCTGGCTTTAATGCTATAAATTTATTTTTAACCTCATCTAAAGATAAAGTTCTTTGGCACGAAGCCTGAATAGTAGTTAAAATTATTTTATTCTTATTTTTTTCATTTGATAGTCTAGATAAAGTTTCTAAACGTTTTGATGTAATTAATTTATTGGGAGAAATTCTATCATATGGAACACAATCCCATTGAGGGTATAATAAAACATCTTTTTTTAAAAAAAATTCAAGACCATCTTTTAATTGCTGATATCTTTTTAAATCTCTAGCAATGATTAAAATATTATTATCTAAATTTTCTGATATTTCATTTATTAAAAGTGGTTCTGATCCCTCAGGAATCTCACCCAAATTATTAATTTTGCTAATATCAGAATAAAACTCTCTTGCGAGAATTTTTTTTAAATTACTCATTTTCAACCTAAGAATTGGTTTGAAGTATTATATCTTCAATTAAATCTTTATATTCCTC
Source organism: uncultured PS1 clade bacterium (assembly GCA_902537725.1). GTDB lineage: Bacteria > Pseudomonadota > Alphaproteobacteria > MED-G09 > MED-G09 > MED-G09. The sequence continues at coordinate 8,097 of CACBCD010000006.1, read as the reverse complement.
AGGATAATTTTTTTCTTCAGAAATTAACCATTTATATAAATCGGGATCGGATAAATTTAAAAAACTTTGAAAATGCATTAATTCATCATATGACATATTCGATAAATTATTATCAGCATAGGTACCTAAAATAAGATCCATTTCTTTAGTTCCACGATGCCAAGATCGAAATAAAATTTTTTTTCTAATTATTTCTGTGTTTTTTTCCATAATTTGTACTTTAATAGAGCAATGAGACCAAAGATTCTAGATAAATTATTTAAACCTATAGAAACTACAAAAGGTATAGGACCAAGATTAAAAGTAAAACTAAAATATTTAATTGGTGAAAATATTGTCGATTATTTATGGCATCTTCCAAATAACATAATTGATAGAAGTTATAGGCCAACAATCATAAGTGCAGAAAATAATAGAATTGTAACGATGGATTTAACTGTTACTAAACATAATCCTTCAAGAAGAAGAGGATTACCCTATAAAATTACATGTATAGATGAAACAGGAGAACTTGATTTAATTTGGTTTAATGCCAGAAGACAATATTTGGAGGATATTCTTCCCGTTGGCTCAAATGCCACAATAAGTGGTAAAATTGAGACTTATAAAAAAAGAAAACAGATAATTCATCCTCAGCATGTAATAAAAAGTCAAAAATTAAATGATTTCCAAGATATTGAGCCTGTTTATAGGCTTACACAAGGTTTATCAAATAAAGTAATTAGAAATTATATCAAAAAAGTTTTAGATACAGTTCCAGATTTCCCTGAGTGGCATGATCAAGAGCTTATAAATAGAATGAAATGGCCAGAATTTTCTAAATCTATAAAAGATTGTCATAACCCACAAAACTTAGATGATTTAGATCATCAAAATATATCAAAACAACGTTTAGTATACGATGAATTACTAGCAAATCAGTTGTCATTAGCCTTAATTTCAAAAAACTTTGAAGCCCCTAAAGGAATTGAAATAATTGATAAAAATCAATTAGTTAGAAAATTATTAAATAATTTATCGTTTGAACTTACAAATTCACAGAAAATTTCTATTGAAGAAATTTCGAATGATTTAAGTAAATCTGACAGAATGATTAGATTACTTCAAGGAGATGTAGGTTCAGGTAAAACCATAGTTGCTCTTGCAGGTCTTTTTCATACAGCAGGCTCTTTAAAACAAGGCGCAATGATGGCACCAACTGAGCTACTTGCAAGACAACATTATGAAGGAATTAGAGATTTATGCTTAAAATCAAATGTTAGTGTAAATATTCTTACAGGTAAAACAAAGCAAAAAGATAGGGAAATAATCCTTAAAGATCTTAAGGAAGGAAAAATTGATATAATAATTGGTACACATGCGCTTTTTCAGGAAAAAGTTTTATTTAATGATCTAGGATTGGTCGTAATTGATGAACAGCATCGTTTCGGTGTTCATCAGAGACTATCGTTAACATCGAAAAGTAAGGATTATCCTCCAGATATTTTAATTATGAGTGCTACACCTATCCCAAGAACTCTTGAGCTTACAGCATTTGGATCAATGCAGGTCTCAAGACTTTTAGATAAACCGAAGGGAAGAAAACCTATCAAAACTATAGCAAAACCAATTAATAAAATATCTGAAGTTATTGATTCTATTGAAAGATTAATAAATGTAGGTGAAAAAATTTATTGGGTTTGTCCACTTATTGAGGAATCAGAAAAAATAGATTTAGCGGCTGCAGAAGACAGATTTCATCAATTAAACAAGATTTATAAAGATAAGGTATCATTAGTTCATGGAAAAATGAAAATTGAAGATCGTGAAAAAGTAATGAACGACTTTAAATATGGTAGCAAAATGATTTTAGTTGCTACAACAGTAATTGAAGTAGGAATTGATGTTCCAGATGCAACATTTATGGTGATAGAACACTCAGAAAGGTTTGGTTTATCTCAGCTTCACCAATTAAGAGGTAGAGTTGGGAGAAGTGATAAATTATCCAGTTGTCTTTTATTATACAAGTCTCCATTGGGAGAAAATGCTAAAAAAAGATTAGAAACATTAAGAAATACTGATGATGGATTTATAATAGCTGAGGAAGATCTTATTCTAAGAGGAGCAGGAGAAATACTAGGGGTAAAACAGTCTGGTTTACCTTACTTTAAAATTGCAAATTTGAATATTGATAGAGAGTTGTTAGAATTAGCAAAAAACGATGCTAATTTTATTATTGATAGTAATATTTTAGGAAAAACAGAAAGAGGAAAAAATTTAGAGATTTTACTTCATTTGTTTAATAAAGAAGAAGCACTAAAATATTTAGAAGCTGGTTAATCTTTCCTTTCAGGCATAACTAAACCTGCAGAAATTATTAATTTTGCTGCACTTTCTACAGACATATCAAGTTCAATTACTTTATCTTTGGGAACAAATAACAAAAAACCTGATGTTGGATTTGGTGTTGTAGGAAGAAAAACACAAAGCATTTCATTATCATGTTTCTTTGCAATTTCACCCTTTGCTTCAGTTGTTACAAACGCTATGGCCCAACATCCCTCTTTTGGGTACTCAAGCATTACAACCCTTTGAAAATTATTTGAGGATTTTGAAGCAATTGTTTGAAATATTTGTTTTAAAGTACCATAGATATTTCTTATAATTGGTAGACGATCAACTAATCTTTCTCCATAGCTTATAACTGTTCTTCCAAAAAAATTAGTTGTGAGAGCACCTAAAATTGTCAAAATAATAAAAGCAGAGATAATTCCTAGGCCTGGTATACTAAAAGGCAGGTCATTATAGCCTTTAGGGGCAAATGGAGAGAACCATCCATCAACCGCTTGAATAAACCAAATGGTCACCCATCCTGTAACAGTTATTGGGGCGGCAACAACTATACCTGTAAGAAAATATGTTCTTATTTTTGAAAAAAAACCAGGTTTTAAATTTACATTTTTTTCTTTATTCTTTGCCATAATTAGTTTGTATCATAAAATAACTTTTGAAAAAAACTATTATAAAATAGAAAAAAATGAATCAAACAAAAAAAGATATTAAAGATTTTTTAATATCAAAGGATATTAAATTTAGTTCAATTTTTGAAATTGACAAATTACCGGGGGGTTCAAGTAACGAAACCTGGATAATTAAATATAAAAATGATTCATGTGTAGAAAAAATAGTTCTCAGAAGACATTTTCAAGGCATTAGAAATATTGACAATGAGTACCCTCCACTTTCGCTAAAGATAGAGTCCGATGTTATGATAGCAGCATATGACGAAAAAATTCCTGTTCCAAAAATTTTATATAGAACTGAGTCTAAATCTAATTTAGGTGAAGGTTTTTTTATGGAATTTATTGAAGGAGTAGCCTTAGGTAATAAAATTGTAGATAATAATTTTCTCAAAAGTAAAAAAGTTAATTTATCAGAGCAATGTGGTTATCATTTATCAAAAATACATAAAATAAATCACAAAAAATTGGAAAATATTCAGAAATCAGAAGCGATTGATGAATTCAGAAAATACTTTGAGATTTATAAAAATTATAATCTTAGCATCCCTGTTTTTGACTTTAGTTTTAAATGGCTTGAAAAAAATATTCCAAATAATGAAAAACTACATTTATTACATGGAGATTTTCGAAATGGAAATATACTTATGTCAGAAGAAACTGGTATAAAATCTATATTAGATTGGGAGCTACTTCATCTTGGCGATCCCCATGAGGATCTTGCTTGGATATGCGTAAATAGCTGGAGATTTGGAAAAATGAATAAACCTGTGGGTGGATTTGGAGAAAGAAAAGATTTTTATAATTCCTATGAAAAAGAATCAAATTTCAAAATTAATAAAAAATCTATTCAATTCTGGGAGGTCTTAGGAACATTAAAGTGGGGTATTATGTGTTTAAAAATGTATGATGCATATAAATCTGGGTATGATAAAAGTGTTGACAGAGCTGCTATAGGAAGAAGATCTTCAGAAACAGAAATTGATTTATTGAGATTAATCACAAAGGAGTTTCTTGATGAATAACCCACCATCAAAGGAGGAATTAATTATTTCTATAATTAATTTTTTAGAAAATGATATTATTAGTGAATTAAAAGGACAAAAAAGGTTTCACGCGCATGTTGCAAAAAATTCATTAAATATAGTTTTAAGACAATTGAGATTAGAAAAGGAAAATAATTCTAAAGAAAAGAAAAGGTTGAAAGAAATCTTAAAAATTGAGGGTAATTTAAAAGATTTAAATCAAATTCTTTGTGAAAAAATTAATAATGAAGAAATAGATATAAATAATGATGAGTTAATTGATCATTTGTACAAAACAACAATGGAAAAACTAAGCATTGATCAGCCAAATTACTCAGGGTATTTGGCTGAAAAAAAATAAAGCTAGCTTAACTGTCCAATGCACCAATTATAGCAATAGAGCATACATTATTAGCTGGTTGACCACCTAAGTTATGAGTTAATCCAATAGATGGATTTTTTAATTGTCTCTCTCCTGCTCTACCTTGAAGTTGTAAATACATTTCGTAGAGCATTCTTAATCCTGATGCACCAATGGGATGGCCAAAGCACTTTAGCCCACCATCAATCTGACAAGGTACCTTTCCATCAGCATCATAAAAACCATCCATAACATCTTTTACAGCATTACCTTCTTCAGAAATAAATAGATCTTCCATAGTAACTAATTCTGTAACAGAGAAGCAATCATGTACCTCCATCATCGAAACTTGCTCACGAGGTTTTGTTATATTAGCCTCAGCATAAGCTTTTTTTGCAGCAACTCTTACAGTATGAAAATATGAGCCATCCCAACTATTGTGTTGATTCTCAAGACCGTTAGAAACAGCTAATTGAAGTGCTTTTACTGAAATTATATTATCCTTTCCTAAGCTTTTGGCAATCTCAGGTGTCGTTACTATTGCAGCCGCCGCACCATCTGAAACACCACAACAATCAAACAAACCTAATGGTTCAGCAATCATAGGAGCATTAAGAACTTGCTCCTCAGTAACTTCTTTTTGAAGATGAGCTTTTGGATTTTTCGCTCCATTTGCATGACTTTTTACTGAAACATGAGCAATGGCCCTTTTTAAGTCCTCTGCAGAAACACCGTGTTTTGCTCTATAAGCAGAAGCTAGTTGTGCAAAATTTCCTGGTGCAGAACCAGATGGTCCGATCTGCGGAGTTAAAGTTCCGTAATTTGTTGGAGATAGACCACCAAAACCTGTATCTTTAAGCTTTTCCATTCCAACAGCAATAGCAATATCAGCTGCGCCAGCAGCCACAGCATAAACAGCACCTCTGAAAGCTTCAGAACCTGATGCACAATAATTTTCTACTCTAGTGACGGCTATATTAGGAAGCCTTAATGCAATTGACATTGGAGTACCACCTTTTCCTGCTCCAATATCGTCAATATGATGAGAAAACCAAGCAGCATCTAATTGATTTGGTTCAATACCAGCGTCTTCCATAGCTTCTACATAAGACTCAACCATTAAATCTTCTGGGCTTGCATCCCATCTTTCTCCAAACTTAGAACATCCCATCCCAAGTATTGCAACTTTGTCTCTAATTCCAGTAGCCATGAACATCTCCGTTTTTATTTAAAATTACTATATTATAAAAATTATAAAAATTAAACTGGTATTGCTTTCCAAAAATAACGTGTAAAACCTCTTATTTCATCAACAATTTTAACCCTGAAAACCATTTTTACATCCATACCAGAGTCAATATCACCTTTTTCAACATCAGTAAAATCAACCATTATTCTTCCGCCTTCTTCAAAATCAACTACGCCATAATGATTAGGTGGATTTACCGAAAATGATAGGTAATCTGCTGACCAAGATAATATTTTAGCTTTCTTTTCAGCAAATTTATAAGGTTCTTGAGTATTTAAATCTGGACTGTTCGGGCTAACCGAAATTGGGGATGCAGGATACTGAATTGTACCTGTTTTAGTACATTTACCACCTACAAGTCCCATAATAGCATCATTATGACGATAAAGAGTAGTTAAAGCAGTTTTACGGTCTTGCTCGCCTCTCATACCTTTTTCCCATTTTACCAAATCATTAAAAGTTAAATATTTCATATAATTATTTTCTTCAACACCGCTGTTAATTAGACTTTCGATGGTTTGTTCAGGTTTGAAGTTTTTGATATTATCTGTAGTTTCAAATAAAATAACATCTGAACCACCACCAAAACTACTGATAAGAATTTTATCACCTGGATTGGCTTTCTCTAGAATACTTGCAAACATTAATAAAGAATGTGCAGAACCTGTATCACCAGTGGATAATGCTAGGTTATCAACCACATTTTCTGGATTAATACCGCATTTTTTTGCAATCATTTGATCAACTCTAGGAAAAACACTAGGTAGAATAAAGTGATCTATGTCTGATCCAGAAATATTAGCTTTAGAAAATAATTCTTCTATAGCTTTAGGTACTATTTTTAAATACCCCTCATCCCTTATCCATCTTTCTTCCCAATTATAATCAAATTCTTCATTTGGCTGTCTAAAATGATCAATAAAATCAATGCTTAATGATGAACTATTAATGTATTTTGCTATTAAATCTTTGTTATCAACTGCAATAGCCACAGCCCCATCACCAAAATCAAGCTCTTGAGCACTTGCAGATCTTGCCTTTCTTTTATCAGAAGCTGATACAATCGAATAACTACTGGAACCACTTTTTACCTTATCCAACGCCTGAATAAGGGCTGTTGTTCCTGATTTTAGTGAAGATGAAATATCTATACACGCCGTCTCTTCTTCTAAGGTTAATGCTGCTCTAATAATTCCAGAATTTAATCTATCCACAAAAGGCATAGTAGTAGATGCAAAAAAAAGACTATCAACATGAGATCTATCGTCATCTTTACCAAGAACTCTTCTTATAGCCTCAACAGACATTGTTACACTATCTTCATCCCAATTTGCCATCGACCTGGTGCCTTTTCCCTTACCCATAAGGTTTGGAGCTATCCATGAATTTGCTTGGGCTACTGTTTTCTTTGAAAGTCTTAAACGAGGTAAATATCCTGCGATAGACGAAATTCCTACATCAGTCATCTTAATTTCTCATATTTTATAAATTTTACTTATTTTTTATAAATTTGCTCACAAATTTGAATTTGTTCATCAACAAAACCCTCAGTAAGAGCAACGGCGGCATTAAAGGACTCATATTTTCCATCAAAGTATTCATCTGCAATTTTTCCTTGATCGGAAGCACTGCTTGTGATGCTTCTAACTTTAATAGTTTGAGATTCTTTTCCACCAGCGATTGAAACAAAAACACCATTGAAAAAATCGGGATGACCATTGCTTTGTATTTCTTTCTCTAAAGCAGCCATCGCTGACACAAAAGCATTAATATTTTCTTGTTTTACCTTAAATCTTCCTACAACCTCATGACCAGGGTCCAATCTAAATTCTTTAAGTGACTTCCAAATTGTATAATGTTTAAGAGATCTAAGTTTTGAAATCGGGCCTTTTGCTCCATATGGATCATATTTTAATGAACCAACCATCGCATCTTCAACGCTGGAAAAGGCATTCCAAATCATCATTTGCCCAGGGTATTGATTACCTGACCTTGTTATGCAAACACCCGCATCTGATGATCCGATAGTTTTGAATGCTTCAGTATTTTTCTTTAAAAAAGAAACATATTTATCAATATCAGCAGCAGATACATATAGTGAAGTAAATGCACCCTCTTGAGGCTTTATGTGGTCATCAGCAAATGTGGTGATAGAAAATGATAGTAGGAAAATAAAAAGAATTTTTTTCATATTAATACCCCGTTAATTTTAGCAACATAAATACAGCAAATTATTTCTAATAATGGAAGTTTTTTTTTAAATTTTAAATTTTTTAGCGTGATTTATAAATTCATCCCTAACTTGTGCGGTCTTAGTTTGTTGGTACCCTTCTAGCTTTGCGCTTCTATAAGTCTTTCCGTTCTATAAAACTTGAAGAAACACCATGTAGCAAAAGCTGTTATTAAATGCCAAATTCCATGTGGCTGTATAAATGAGTCTGGATTACAATATTTGGTATCGGG